>JBFJVZ010000066.1:0-23011 GCA_041623895.1 Pirellulaceae bacterium
CTTCTTCCTCGCCGGCAGCCCACGGCTGATCCTTCACCCGTTCCCAAATCTCATCGATGCACCATTCGTCCGACGAGTGGTTCCAGGTGAAATTCATGCAGTGACGTCGCTTGGCCAGATCGTACGACAATACGGGGATGCCGGCCTGCTGGGCTTGCAGTCGCATTGGACCGGTGGACGAGTAGAGTCCATGGTTGACGACGACTCGCTGGAATCCGCGCGAGGCAAGTTCACCTCCCAAGGCCGCGGACATGGAAATCGCTTGCCAGGTGAGTTCGGATCGCTGGGAAATTCCCGGCATCGCATCGTCGAGTGTTCCGACGCGGTAGTGCCGCAACATGGAACAGGTATGAATCGTCTGGTAAGCAGGCTCGCTTCTATCGACCTGAGGAAACTGCTGTCCGATGGTCGCGCTAATGCCTGCACTGGAGAGACCGGCGCAGGAAAACACGCGCCGCGCGTTAGTGGCCGAGACTCGCTTGCGGATATTCCATGTATGCGGCGATTGCCAGGGCAGTGACTCAGAAATCGGATACAGTCCATCGTCGAAGAAGACACGAACATCATGTCCGGCGGCCTGCAGTGACGCGGCCAGGAACGCGTCGACAAGGACACCGAATGTTCCGGGTTGAGAAACGACCGCGATCTTGAGAGGTCGCGGGTGGCTGCGACGAGGAATCTTTTGCAGATCAGCCAGTACCTGCAGTGTCGCGTCTCGTCCGGTTACTTGACGAAAACGCATTCGGCATTGCCGCGCAAACAGACGGACCTGATCTTTCAAGGGAATCATTGGGTGACTTGATGTTGAACTCAAGTGCGTTGTCCGTTGCGGCTACTGAAATTCGTGCTTTGCCAGGCCATCAATAGTTGGCTCCCAGCGTATTTCTAAACAGGCTGCGAAACCACAGGTAACTTGCGTGCTTGCTAGTCAGCAGGTCTTTGCGGATGAACAACCAATTCCATCCATTCCAACCGAGGTCAAAACCCACGAAACCAGAATTGCGCAGCCAAGCGATCGTCCGCGCCGTTTCTTCGGGCGTCGTGGATGGGTATCGGATGCGGTCATGAAATTCGACGTTCAACTGTTTGAACCGGTTCAGAACGGAACGCTCCGTAGCACACAGCATGTCAACTTCCGATCCCTCGATATCCACCTTGATCAAGTCAATTTCGGCGACGTTGATT
The DNA here is from genome assembly GCA_041623895.1 of Pirellulaceae bacterium. Lineage (GTDB taxonomy): Bacteria > Planctomycetota > Planctomycetia > Pirellulales > Pirellulaceae > JBFJVZ01. Next base: position 1,186 of record JBFJVZ010000066.1, read on the forward strand.
TCATCCAACAGACTTTCCAGGCTTCTGGACGGCACCACGAATTCCCTGCCCGAAGAATCCGGTTTCGCGGTGATGATGTTGCCGGTCGCAGGCAGATCGGAGTGGTAGAAAACAGTTTCGCCGTCTTTGTCCGCCATGGCGTAGTTCAGCTTGCTCATGCCGTCGGCCAGCGAGATACTTTCGCAAAGTACGGGCGAAGCTTCGACTGCAATTACCCGGCACGAAAACGTGTCGGCAATGAAATGTGAGATTCTGGCTTCAGAGCATCCCAGGTCAATCACGACAGATTCATCATTCAGCCAAGAGCCGATGAAGGTATGGCGGCCATGGTCAATGATGCCCATGAGTCGATCGCTGATGGCAAAAAATTTGCGAATGACTGTTTTTATCGGTCGTTTCAGCATGCTACTACTGGACTCACAAATACTTCGTCAATCAAGACAATTCGCGGCCGGCGGCAAACTCGCTTATTCTCTGCCGGCTGGGGAGTCATCAAGCTGTCGTCGGTGGTTGTCTCAGGACACATTGGTTGTCCGCAGCCGTCGTGCAATGGGGTTCGTGATCAAGGCAATTAGATTCTTGACTTCTTGAATGCCGGCCAGGCTGGCTGTCGCCGACAGCGTCAGAAGTGTCACCCCGGAAATGCATGCAAAGGCGAAAATCGTCCAATAAATTCCGAACGATGACTGATCACCGAAGGCGAGTTCGCGAAAGGTAATTCCAGCAAAGATCGAGCACAAGAACGCAATCAGCCATTTCAAAGAGTCCTGAAATGGATACACCAAAAGCTCTCCCTTGTTCAGCGCAACGAGTGTCAGCGCTGGACAAAGTGCCAAGAGAACCCCGTTAATGACAACCACGGCAAGAGCACCGATTGGTCCAATATCGTCCAGCAGAAGCCACATGGTCAGCCCGCATAGGATTTGTATGACAACCGAATAGCTGTCCAGTCTGATCAGTTGCCCGTACGCTATCACCATCTTGCGTTGAATCAGAGTGTAGCCATAAACAAGCATCATGGACGTCAGCGCCGCAAGTAGCACGGAAGCAAGTTGAAACTCGGAATCTGTTAGCGTCTTGGGTCCCCAAAGCAGTTGCAAAATGTAATCGGCTCCGCACAATACGATCGCCAAAACGGGAACACAAACTGCCAGGTTAAGCGTGCAGGCTCTAAGCGTAAGGCTTCGGATGCTGTCCGCGCCGGTCGCGAATGCGGAAGAAAAGTGACTGAAGAAGACGATGCCAACCGGTCGCAAAAAGATGGCATTGGCCTTCTCAGCAAGTTTTTGAACATACTTGAAAACCGCCAGTGTTCCCTGCGGCATGCTGGACAGGGCAGCGTCAAAAACAAAGGCGTAAAACTGAGTTGCTGAGGCGTAAGTTAATGTGTAGAGAAGAATAAGATAGAACTTCAGGACATCAAAAAACGGGGCCCGCCAAATCAGCCGATGTCGATATCCGCTGTGCCAAAGGGCCACCGAGAGCAGAATGACTGATGTTATTCCGCCTGCCCAGAGTGCGACAACCAACGCCCAAATCCCAATCGACTTCAAACAGGCAAGCATCCCGATCAGGGCGGCGATCCGCGCAAACAATCCAATCGCTTCGGGTTGCCCGAAGCGGAGTTCCGCATTCAGGTACGCGGTCAGTAGACCGCCCGCGGTTGTTAGCATGATTGAGGGCACAGCGAAAATGAAAAGCTGCTTGGCAAACAGCAGATTCTCCGGTTCAAATCCCACAGCCCGCAAGGACACCAGTGGCTGTGCGAGTAGAATTCCAATCAGGCAAAGCAGCACCGAAAGCAGCATCGTCCAGTTCATGACGATCGCAAAAACCTGATCGGCCTCCGACCGGCCGATCCTTTCTCGGATTCTGTGATACTCGGGCACCAGAATGTCCGACATCCGTCCCAACTGCATGAATTGGGCGACCATGACTTGCAACGATGTGGCAATGAAGAAACACTCGATCTCTCTTGAGGTTCCAAAACAACGAACAACAATGATCGAATGAATCAATGCCACGACTGCCGCCGCAGCATTGATGACCGTCATCCGTTTGATCGATTTCCCGGGCCCGATGATTGGCCGGTCGGCCGACGAGTCGACACCAGCGACACTCTGGTCTGATGTCATGTGCGAGTTGCCCGATCAGCACTGGGAGCCTTTCGTGCACAACAGACAATCGTGCTTTGCCAGTTAGCTGGAAGCATTCGCACAAGTCTGCGTCTGAGTCGCGTTGAAAGCCGCGGAGGCGTTTCCGTGTGCCCGGTCACCGCCCGAAAAGTTTTCATTTGCTCCAATGTCGGGGCAAGATCCGTAACGATCAAGGATACGATCTCGAATCCAAAGTGCGACATCGTTTGGCGAATCTCTGCCGCCGTATATTCGCGCCGGTGCAATTCATACGTGTTCGAGTTTTGCAAAAAATCGGTGATGGGCACGGGGTCCGCCGTCTTGCGGAACAGATACTTTCGGAACAGATCAAATCGTAACCCGTTTGGCGTTGTCAGGATTAAGTAGCCTCCCGGACGCAGGCACGCGGCGACGCATGGAATCACATCATTCAGGATCGGCAGATGCTCGATTACTTCGATAAGTGAGATCACGTCGCACGAGTGCTGCGGCGGTGTCGTTTCCAGTAGTTCAATACCATGGGCCTCGGCAAATTCGCGATGAATCTCGGTTGCAAACGGCTCGTAGGCTATGCTGGCACGCACCTGATCCTTTAGTAAGTACGAAAGAATGGGGAGACCGCAACCCCAGTCAACGACATCAAGTTGTTTCGATTCCGGCAAGTCCGCGATGGTGCTGGCCGCGAACGCATAGCGCTTGACATTCTTGTGCATCATTGCGCTGATGGCGGGTGATTCTGCTTCGTACGCTTTGGCAAGCGACAGAATCTGAGCCGAGAACTTGTCGTTTAGGCTGTTGAATTGCTTGCTGCGAAACATCATCAGCCGGCAGGTCCAGCCAGATGGAATGCATTAGATCGATCAGTCACGGCGGCGTGCCACGACGGCTAGATTTCGGCCGGAAAAGATTCGCTTTGCCCCCAGCCGATTGGCGATGCGGCGGAGGAATCTTTGAATTCGACTGCGTTTGTTGCCGAAGATTCGCTCGCTCAGAAAGTAATCGTAATGAAGCGGCTCGTAACCCACGTCATTCAACAGGCGAGCCAGGCTTGGTCTGGAAAAATACCACAGATGCCAAGGCCCAAATGCGGGCCAGCGATCTCCGTAGGCGCGGCGGTCATAGCTGCGGTAGTCGGGAACCTCGACAATCGCAATCGACCGCGGCGCCGAACGGCTGCGCAGATTCGCCAAGACCGCCCTTGGATCTCGAAAATGCTCCAACGTGTGCCGCAGAACAACCAGATTTAAGGGCGGAAGATTAAGCGAATCAAGCTCTTCAACGCCGCACTGATGCACGGCCAGACCGAGTTGGTGGCGAGCAAAATCGGCTTGCAGGGAAGAGATTTCGACACCATGAACATCCCACCCTCTTGCCTGGAAGTATTTCATTAACATTCCCCAGCCCGCACCCACGTCCAACATCGGGCCGGGCGGTGGCAACCAACGTTCGTACCGCGAGTAAAAAAACCGCTCCCGTTCAACTTCTGCAGCGATTTCCAAATCCGTCTTGCCGCGAGGATCCCCGCCGCCGCGGTCGTGCGATTGATACTGAACACTGTCATACAACAGCCGCAGTGTGTGATCATCCGGAAAAGGCCGTGTGAAGGCCATCGAGCAGTCCGAACAAGAGACGACCTGATAGCGATCGAATCGTTTGTCTTGCCAGGTCAAGTCGTAATCGCAGACACAGTTTCCTGAACCGCAATACAGACAGCGATGATGCCCCACAACGTCTTCCGTTGGTGCGTTCGATGGTGCAGCGCTATTATTAACAACGTTTGCCAAAACTACCACGCGGTCCAACCACCATCGACCGTCACAACAGCCCCGGTCATATAGGCCGAGGCCTGCGAGACCATGAACAACGCCGCGCCCTGATACTCGTCGGCTTTCGCCATTCGTCCCAGCGGCGTACGGGCACAATATTCCCTCACGAAGTCGTCGCCTTGGTTGTCAAAGACACCGCCCGGAACCAGGCAATTGACGCGAATCCCTTTATCGCGCCAATGAACAGCAAGATAACGCGTGAGATTCAAAATCGCAGACTTGCTGGCCGCATACGAGACGGGTGAATTCACGCCGGAGTCACCGTAAATCCGCGGATCTGCCGAAACGATGCCGTATGTCGACGATAGATTCACAATAGCGCCGCCACCGTGATTCATCATTTGCTTGCCAAACACCTGGCAAGCGAGCAGCACGCCGGTCAGGTTGACGTCCAGGACCTGGTTCCATGAATCCAGTGGATGATCCGCGGGGTCGGATCCGTAAAATCCGGAGCCGCGATATTGCGTTGCGTTAACCAAGATGGTCGCAGGACCAAGTTGATCCGCGACCGTGTCTGCCGCATTTTCGAGTGATGGTTTGTTTGTCGTGTCGGCGCCGACGGCAATGCAGCAGCCGCCCGTCGCATCGGTTACCTGGCCGGCGACCTGTTTAGCAGCATCCAGATCGATATCCAGCACCGCAGTCTTTGCACCCGCATCGGCAAAGGCTTCGGCAATGCGGCTACCGATACGGCCTGCTCCCCCATTAATCACTGCAACTTCGCCATCAATGCGAAACAATTTTTCAACGATACTCATGGCGACAAATGTCCGGTATTGTTTGCGCGCGAGTTCAGGCTGTCGATCACAGTCAGGGCATGGATGGCGTCGTTGATTGTCGCAAGTACACCAGAAGTCTGGCGGCCAACCAAGAGATTCAAGTAGTCGGCAACCATATCAACGTACATCGAGTTGATGTCGGCTGGGGAAAAGCGGGCGACTTCGTCGACAACTCCGTCATGCGACTGTAAGGTCAATTTCTCTGATTCCATCGTAAAACGAATGATTCTTTCATCGCCAATCAATTCAAAACCTCGTGATGGCGGCTTGCGGCACATCGCCAGCGTAATCTGACTGCGAATATTTCCCGGATGTTCGGACGTGACCATGGCAACATCGTCAGTGGCGATTTCGATCGCGCCGGTATTGGCAGTCATACCCAGCGAAGAAATCGCCGGCCCAAGCACCCAATTGAGAAAGTCGATTTCATGATCAAGCGTGCGCAACGCACCGCCGGCGGTTTCGGCGTGAGCCGCATAGGACTGACGGTGATCTTCCCAGGGATGCCAATCGGGCAAGTACCCCTCGAACCAGGCCTTGGCGTACAGGCAGCGGCCAATCGTTCCCGATTTCACCATTCGATAGGCGGTGCTATAAGCCGAGTGATAACGCATGCAATACGCCATCGCGCATTTATGGCCAAGCTCGGAATCCGCAACTACCCTCAGCAGTTGATCGCTTGATTGGTCGACATTTCTACCAAGCGGTTTTTCGACCAAAGCTGGAATTCCGGCCGTCAGGAATTCATGTGCCGAAGCAACGTGCAGGTGGCTTGGATTACAAATGACGGCAAAGTCAGGATCCGTCGCGATCGCGTCTTGAATTGAGTGGACAACCGCGACGCCCTCAAGTGGTTTGAATTGAGAATTCGATTGTTCGCGGCGGACCACGGTCAGTTTTCCAATCTGCCGGGCGAGAATCCGCATGTGCCGATTTCCGATCGACCCGAGACCGACGATGACGCCGTGCAAATCTTTGATTGCCTTCACGAAGTCGCGCCCGGTCGACTTGCTACGCCAGGTGGCTGGACCGTGACCAGGTCGATCAACTGACCAAAGTGGTCAAGAAAAAAATCGGCGGGTGCCTGGGGATGATAATTGTAGGCAATCGCAACGAGGCCACATTCACTGGCCCCCTGCAATTCGTCAATATCGTGCCCCACAAAGCCGCAAGCCGACTTCGGCAGGCCGATGCGTTGCACCGCCAACTCGAACGCCAACGCTGCAGGCTTCACCGTCCCAATATCACGTGATGCGATGACGGCATCGAAGTAAGCTTCGATTTCCAGCTGAGCCAAGATCTGTCGCACGCCGGCCTCACCACTCTCCGTATCCGAAAGGACGCCGAGTTTGATGCCAAGTTCATGGAGTTGCTTGAGTGTTTGTCCGACACCGGGCATCGGCTGGCGGCGGTTCTGCAGCTGCTGGCCTTTGCTGCGGGCCAGCTCAATCAGCTCGACTGTTTTGGTTTCAGGGACTCCAAGATCAGCCAACAATTCGTGGAAACGTTCCCAGTACTCGGCGTTGCCACGATAAACGTCGACCAGCTTTTGCTCCCAGCAGGCCACAAGTTCATCATAGCTGACTGCGATTCCAATGCCCTGCAGATGCTTCGTCAACCAGCGTCGCCACGCAGCGGCATCGTACAGGATGTCTCCATTGTCAAAGATCAGACCATGAATGACGGGCGCCTGGTGCATCAGACCACTGGAACGGATCGGACTACTGGAATTGGTCTGGCTCCAACGTGGTATCGGCGGGGATATCCGACCTTGCTGTCTTGCCAATGATTCGATCGCGGTCTTTCCAGGCAAGGCCGGTCCCCGGACTCTTGAGCACGAGCATCGATTCGGAAACGACCGTACCGGCGGGAATCGCATCGGCACTGGTCAGGCTGCGGGCAAGTTTACGTTTTGCAGTTTCAACCACCGGTAGAAAAGCTTTTTCGCCATTTCCCATCGCCTGCTCACAGAGTCGAATGTATCGAATCATCCGGCGCAGGCCTTCTTCTTCCAACGCGGCGGCATGATCCGTACCGGGCATCGCCCGGGAAAGCGTCACGTGTTTTTCGATAAACGGTGCCCCCATGACGGCTGCAGCGACGCAGGTAATGATTCCGGTTGTGTGATCGGACAAGCCAACCTGGCAGCCGAATTCTTGCCGGATCGTTTCCATCGCCCGCAGATTCACGTTTTCTATTTCGGTCGGATATTGAGAAACACAATGAGTGATCAAGATTGAATCGGTGTCACCGCCCAGAGCCTCAATCGCCTCACGGATATCGTTCATGTCCGCCATGCCCGTGGAAAGTACAACCGGCTTACCCGTGTCGGCAACGCATCTGAGCAAGGGAATGTTGGTGATGTCGCGTGAGGCGATTTTGTAGACTGGATTGCCGACACGCTCGAGCAAATCTACCGAAGGCGGATCGCAGGCGGTGCAAAAATAGATCAACCCACGCGCGAGCGCGTATTCCCTCAGCTCCTTGTGTTGATCCTCATTCAATTCCAGATATTCGCGGTGCTGTCCATACGTGCTGCCGAAGGAGTTTGGATTGTCATACGGTTGGTGATACGCTTCGGCGGTCAGTTCCCATTTGATCTCACGTTTCTGAAACTTGACGGCGTCGCAGCCGGCATTGGCGGCCATGTCGATCAACTTTTTTGCCATCCCGACTTGGCCATTATGATTCTGGCCGATTTCGGCGACGACAAAACAAGGTCGCCCGGGGCCGACTTCACGTCCGGCGATCTTAAACGGAACTTCACTGATCGTCGCGGAGGCAGCGGTGGTGAGTCCAGCGCGTTTGCGGTCAAGCCATCGATAACAGGCTGCCAATTCCACCGCTTGCCCCTCGACTTCGACGTCTTTCAACATTTGCTCAAAGGCTTCCAGCTGAGACTGATTGTCAATCGTCATGAAGGGATCAAGCTCAGGGCGAAGACCGCCAAAGTCAGCGGCTAGCTCGTGAATGGAAAACCATTGCGGGTTTTTTCGCAGCAGCGGTGTGACATGTTCCCGATCGAAGGATTCGGTGGCCTGATCGGCAGCGAGTCGCAAGGCCTTGATTTGGATGAATTCAGGGACGACGTGTGACAAACCGGTTACGTGCGTGTAGTCGGCGTTACTCTTCAAGTGCTCGGCATAGGCAGCCTTCGAAGCCTCCGGATCGTACATGGGGTTGTCGGCGGTAAAGCGAATGATGCAGTCGTCAGGATCAAGACTGGATGTGGCGGCGTTGAAGCGATCTAGCACATCAGCGCGGTCGCCACGAAAGACTCGGATGCCCATTTGCCGCATCATCGCTTCAATTGGATCATCAGCGAGATCGGTACTGGTAGCGACAATGATGTCATCGATAAAATCCATGGCCCGAACGCGCCGGATGACGCGAACGAGCAATGGTTTGCCGCCGACGGCCATCAGTGACTTTCCGCGCAGCCGGCTACTGAGCATGCGGGCCTGGATCACGGCATAGGCTTTGCTGCTCATGCCGTTAATTGTTGCCTGCGGCCTTGCTTCGTCGCTGCGCCGCGTCCCGCAGATCCTGGGCTGCCATGGCATCGATGATCTGCTGGAATCGCGGCTGCTTTGGCAAGGCACGTCTGGCCCGTCGCGCCGCGAGCAAAGCTGCTTCTTTTTTTCCCGCATAGCGAAGCCGACCGATCAGCTTGACTCTCAAATTGGGATCGGCTGGTTGTTCTTCGATTGCCGTCACGTAGTGCTGAAATGAATCTTCTGTGCGATCGAGCGAATAAAGAATGTCGCCGCAAAGTTCTTCACAATCTGCGCGTTCCCGTTTCGAATCGCATGCCTGGCAATCAACTTTTTCCAGCGCTCGCTGCAGGAACTCGGGCGCCTGTGCTTTCAAGACCGGATCGTTATCCGCATTGGCAAGCAAGTACCAGGCAGTCCGACGTTGGTTTTCAGGCAAATTTGGGATCACATCATCCAGCGTGACGTCGGATCGGCTTTGCACGAATTCGATCGCCCGGTGGGTTAAATGCGGTTTTTGTGCAATAGCTTTTTTCCATTGTGCTTTCGCAATCTCCAGCTCTCCTCCGTCAGCTGCCAGGATCGCCAATTTGATTAGACCGTCGGGGTCACGAGTTTGTAACGTCGCCAACTGCTGCAATGCTGATTGGGTCCGACGGATATCGCGGTGAATAAAGTCCAGATAGACTTGCGCCGCTCGGGCTTCAATGCTAAGGGGAAGTTGAACGAAGATTCGTGTGGACAGGTCAAGTGAGCGGCGATAACCGGCGATGGAATCGACCTCAGATTCAACCGCCAACTTGGGTTCGGCGGTCGATTGGTCGCGATCATTCCAGCGCAAGCGGCGGATCGCAGGACTGGTGTTTCGATACGCCGCCGCGACGTCTTCCATTGACGGCGGATCCGACTCGATGACCTCTGCTAACCGTGCACGACGATGCTCCAGCTTCGCCGTTGCGGCGAGCACCGCGGGATGGGAAGTCCAATCCAGCATTGCGTGCAGCCATTGCAACTGCTTGTCCATCGCGTTGTCGTCCCCGGCGATCTGGTCCAACTGTGCGTCAACAGTCCGATAGGCGGTCTCGCAAACAGCGTCGTGTTTCAGCTTCGGCAAACATGCTGCGGTGCAAATGAGCGCAATGAATGCGGTTGCCAGCGTAAGTGGACGCTGCCAACGCGGTGCAAACAGGGACCTTTTCGCGGCATCATCTTTTTCCGGTGGTGAAACCTCAGCACTTCGCGAGACAATCGCCGTCAAAATGACGGCAAACAGGAATAAATTGGCTGGAATGATCAGGCCAAAATCGAGGGATTGCGAGAAAGCTATTACGCCTAGAGTAAACCAGCCTGTGGTCCGCAATCCCTGGTCAATCGGGTCGGCCGATTTTGCCAACCGCAGCAATGCCCGGATCATCAGAAACATAAAACATGCGGCAAGCAGAAGACCGATGATGCCCTGTTCGACGATCAGTTCTAACCACAGGTTATCCGCGTGATGAAACCAAAACTCTGGACTGGACTGTTGATGCGGTAGGTAAGCGTAAGCGTAGGTTGCCATGCCGGAGCCGGCGGGCAAATGCGATTTTGCCGCCGACCAACCATCTGACCAGTGCTGCAAGCGATGGCCATGAAGCATACTTGCCTTTTCTTGCGATGCCGTCTGATTGATTCGATCGACAGACTTCATACCCAGATCAAGTGGGACAATAAGTAGCAGCAGGCTAATGCCGATGGCGGCACCGACAACCGGTATCGTGATCCAACCGCGACGCTGTCTCATCCACCCAAACGCCAGCAATCCGCCAACCAGTGCTGCGGCGACGCCTCCGCGTGACCCACAAGCAAGCAGTCCGCCAAGGCATAATGCCGACCCGGCAACACCAATGATCGAGTCACGGTCATTGATCAGTGAAAACAGGTCATTGAATTCAAAACTTCCATCGTCGACTTCTTGTCCCGTCAATGCATACAGTCGCCAGGACAGTAGACCAAGGCTGGCGGCCAAGCCAAGGTTGAGGAACAGGGCGGCATTATTTCGGTTGACGAAGCTCCCAAACCCGCTGTTGCTTGTTGCGGCAAGAACTGGATCGACCAAACACCAGAATCCAAACGCCGCGTGCAAACCAACTCCAACCGCCAAGATCAGCAGCAGAGTCCCGATCCGCGGCCTGGTGTTCAATATCTGGCCGGCCGCCCAGACAAAAGCGGCAAGCGCCGTCAGTATTGCCGCCGCGTGGCGTGAACCATGGATGTCCAACGAAATCGGAAACCAGCCTTGATCGGGTTGCTTGACAAACGGCGAAATCCAGTCGCCATAAGCTGATGCGGTAGCGGGACTGAGCCAGCCGACCAGCGTCCGGGGCAAGGGGATCGTCTGCGACCACGCGTAGGCTGCCCAGATCAACAACAGCAGCAACAGGTAGTTGGGACGCAGTGACCTCTGTTGAAGCAGCGCAGACGGCAAGACCAGCAGTCCTGCCAGCAAGATCACGAGGACTGCCAGATACTGGGTCCAGTGCAACACACCGCCGTAATCAGCGGCCAGCATGATTGGCAACAACAAGATCAAGGCTGTCGCCAACCAGGCAGCAATTTTGATAGGAATCTTCAAAGATTCAACAGGCTTTTAGAGAGCAGATCCAGCGGCAACTAACATTGACTAGCTACCTGCACGGCTGACGGCTTCGTTGCGGGCAAGTTCCAAATCGTGATCGACCATCAGCTCGGCAAGTTCTTTGCAGGTCGTTGTCGCTGACCAGCCAAGTAGTTCTTTCGCCTTGGAACTGTCCCCGAGCAATAAATTAACTTCGGTTGGCCGGAAGTAGCGAGGATCTATTTCCACGTACTTGTGCCAATCCAGATCGAGATAACCAAAGGTATAATCCAAGAATTCGCGAATGGTGTGCGTCTGACCGGTGGACAGCACAAAGTCATCGGGTTGGTGATGTTGAAGAATCAGCCACATGCCCTCGACATAATCTTTGGCATATCCCCAATCACGTTTAGCGTCCAAGTTACCGAGATAAAGTTTGTCTTGCAGGCCCAACTTGATTCGCGTTGCGGCGCGGGTAATCTTGCGGGTCACAAACGTCTCGCCGCGGCGCGGCGACTCATGGTTAAAGAGGATGCCGTTACTGGCAAACATATTGTAAGCGTGACGATAATTGACAGTTTGATGAAATGCGTAAACCTTCGCGCAGGCGTAGGGACTTTGTGGTCGAAAAGGCGTCGTTTCCGTTTGCGGTGTTTCCACGACATCACCGTACATTTCAGAACTTGATGCCTGATAAACTCGGACCTCCTTTTGCTTGTTAAGTTGCCTGGCTGATTCCAGCACGTTTAGCGCCCCAACACCGGTTGCTTGAAGGGTGTACACGGGCGAATCAAAGGAAACGCGAACGTGCGACTGAGCACCCAAATTGTAAATTTCGTCGGGAGCGATATCCAAAACCAGATTGGTAAGATTCTGACCGTCGGTCAGATCTCCATAATGCAGCAGCAAGTTAGCTGAGGTCGAATGAGGATCGACATAGATGTGATCGATTCTGCCGGTGTTGAATGAGCTACTTCGACGGACGATGCCGTGGACCTCGTATCCTTTTTCCAGCAGCAATTCGGCCAAGTAGGAACCGTCTTGACCGGTGATGCCCGTGATCAATGCTTTCTTCTTTGTCATCGTTTTCAGCACTCCTTTTCAGACGGACCGAAGTGATCCGGCTTCTATTTCGTTGAGATAATCCTGGTAGGTCCGCCGCAGACCTTGTGGTAAAGGAATATTTGGATTCCAGCCGGTGGATCGGATCAAGTCGATGTTGGTGCGTTTGACCGGGGTGCCGTCTTTCTTTGTCAGATCGTTGACGATCTCGCCATCGAAGCCCACGGTTTCGGCGACCAGTTCGGCCAACTCGCGAATCGAGACATCCGTTCCTGTCCCCACATTGACCAGATTGGGAGGATCGTCCAACGACAGCAGGTGCATCAGAGCATCTGCCAAATCGTCAACGTGCAGGAACTCGCGTCGCGGAGTCCCTGTGCCCCAAATCACAACCGGGTCGGCGCCACTAATAACCGCCTCGTGAAAACGGCGTAGCAGCGCCGGCAGCACGTGCGAATGATCCGGATGATAGTTGTCGCCGGGTCCATACAAGTTGGTGGGCATCGCTGAATGATAGGTCACGCCGTACTGGCTGCGGTAATGCTGACACATCTTCAGCCCGCTAATCTTGGCCAGGGCATAGGCTTCGTTTGTACTTTCCAAAGGCCCGCTTAACAAACAGTCTTCCGACATCGGCTGCGGCGCATCACGCGGATAAATGCAGGTGCTGCCCAGAAACAGGAACCGCTGAACTCCCGACTTGTAGGCCGCATGAATAGCGTTAGCGGCCATGATCAGGTTTTCGTAGATAAACTCGGCCCGATAAGTATCGTTTGCGTAAATGCCGCCAACTTTGGCAGCAGCAAAAACAACAACGTCAGGACGCAGCGAATCAAAAAAGTCCTCGACGTCGGCTTGCCGCCGCAAGTCCAGCTCGCTCCGCGAGCGGACAACCACATCGGCGACTCCGAGTTCACTTAGTTTCCGCAGAACCGCGGACCCCACCATGCCTCGATGTCCCGCGACGTAGACGCGTCGGTCTTGCAGCTGTGTGTTGGACAAAAGACTTGCGCTCTAAAATGCGTATGACAACGTGAGTCAAAAACCGATGCCCTGATACTCGAATCCTTGCCGATCGAGTTTTAGATTCTTAAGCACATTTCGGCCGTCAAATAAAAACGCCGGCTTTCGCATGGCGCCGTAAATGGACTGAAAGTCGGCATCCCTGAACTCGTCCCACTCCGTGAGTACCGCAATAGCATGGGCATGTTCAGCCGCCTCGTGACAGCTGCCGACCACTTCTACGTGATCGCGAATCAACCGCTTCTTGGCTGCGCTGAGTTCGCGATCCGGTTCGGTAAAGACGTATTCCAAATCTTCGAGCACCTGTTGTTCGCTGACGCGAGGATCGTAGATCGACAACCGTGCTTTCTCCAACAACAGGTCACGACAAACATAGATTGCCGCGGATTCACGAGTGTCGTTGGTGTCCTTCTTGAACGCGAATCCCCAGATCGCAACCTTCTTGTCCGAGACGGTGTTGAACATGGTCCGCACCATGCGATTGACGAAACGCTTTTTTTGGAAATCGTTCATGCGAACGACCTGTTCCCAGTAGTCGGCAACTTCCGGAAGTCCGAAATACTCGCACAGGTAAACCAGATTCAGGATGTCTTTCTGGAAGCAGCTGCCGCCGAAACCCACCGAAGCCTTGAGGAACTTGGGGCCGATTCGGGAATCGGTGCCGATTGCCGCGGCAACTTCATCAACATCTGCCTCGGTTGCTTCGCAGAGAGCCGAGATGGCGTTGATTGATGAAACTCGCTGCGCCAGGAACGCGTTCGCCGTCAGTTTCGATAGCTCGCTGCTCCAGAGGTTGGTCGTCAACAAGCGATCGCGGGGTACCCAGTTGGCGTAAATATCGACAAGTGCCTGGATCGCGGTTGCGTTTTCGCCACCGATCAAGATTCGATCTGGATTCAGCAAGTCTTCCACTGCCGTGCCTTCGGCCAAAAACTCAGGATTACTGAGCACGTCAAAGGATGCGGAGTTACTACAGTTGGACAAGATGGTTTTGACGGCTTCGGCGGTGCGCACTGGCAACGTCGATTTTTCCACCACGATTTTGTATCCCTCAGCAACGTCAGCGATCTGGCGTGCGCACTTTTCAACGAATTCAAGATTGGCCGCGCGACCCGCACCAACACCAAAAGTCTTGGTCGGTGTATTGACCGAGATGAAAATCATGTCGGCATTGCGGATTGAATCGTTGACGTTGGTCGTGAAGGTAAGATTTCGATTGCGACAGGCGGCCACAATGCCGTCAAGTCCAGGTTCATAAACCGGCAACGTGTCCGAGTTCCATTTCGAGATTCGATCTTCGTTGATATCAACAACATGCACGTCGATGTGCGGACATTTATTGGCAATCATGGCCATTGTGGGACCGCCCACATATCCGGCGCCGATGCAACAGATATTCTTGATTTGCTGGTTTTCCATCATGCTTGACCTAAAACATCTCCCTAAGAAAGAAATCGAGCTCGTTGCTCTAAGTTGGTTCTCGACTTCCGAGCGGTTCCAACTGGCAGTCATCCAACCGCACGCTTACTCCCTGCTCCATGAAACGCACCGAGACGAGCAACCGGGTCTCGTGCTCGCGGCGTAGTACCGTGCCCTCGTAGCCGGCGAACGCGCCGCTGCGAACGCGAACATGCTGGCCAGGTTCCAATCGGCTTTCGATTGTCAGGGGCACGCCCATGTCAATCAGGTCGCAGATCTGTTTGGCATCGCTCAAGAATTCCGGCACATCGGTGATTTCAGTTGCCTTTTGAACGCAGCCGGTGCAAATGGCCTGATAGCGAGATTCATCATCACCGCATAGAAACACATAATTATTGAACAGGGGCAGATAAGTTGTGCGAATGCGTCCCGACGGCGAGCGGCGGCGATGCTCGATCTGTGGCCCCCAATGCGAAAGGTTCAAACGCCGCAGGTGGCGCATGAGCTGCTTTTCCTGCCGGCTCTTGGTATACAACAGCCACCATGGCTGCAGAGCGGAATCGGCCCGTTCCAACAGGTCTTGCGGCAAACAGTCAGGTTCGTGAGGAAGAATTGGCACCGTGCTGTGTTATGCAGTTGGAGTGAAATGCGCGCAGACTCCGTCCACTTGGGTGACACACCCGATACGAGTAAATGATGCGAAGGAGTGGCTAACCACAGGCTGCGGCGTTCCCGAAACCAGCTTCATCGTGGTCACGAAACGAAGCTCGCGATGGCCGATAAACTCGGTGAAAACCGAGTGATTTCGCATCTTGCCGCTAGCATTCAGAATGATTGATCCCTTAATCATTGACAAGCATTCCGGCTGGGAAAGGGATGGAATCCGTGCGTCTTTGCAGCCGAAAGCGTGCAATCGATATCACCGTAAGGGGGTTAACAAAGCTGGGGCCGCAAGCTGCGGGCCAATTCAGGCAAATCTGGTCCCGCAAGACAATCATTATCGTCCCATCAACACGGCCCGACGTCGAGGCCAAGTGGTGCACCGGGTGCGGTTTTGGCATTCATGGAGCCGTCAGAGAGACCGCTTCCGGACGCAGGATCTCGGCTGGCTTGCCAACCGGAGCCACCAGCGCCTCACCATCCTGCCGCAGTTCGCGGTCCTGGCGTTCGAGATCAGCAATGATGGCATCGATCTGGGGGCCTAAATCAACCAGCTTGTCGCTCAAATCGGAAATCTTTTCATATGCCGTCGGGTCGCTGGCCGGAGCAATGATTTCCAGCCGCCCGATGCTGACCTGCTCATCGTCCGCCGCTCGCAGAGCAAACAGCGGCATACGAACACTCAATTGAAACGCTCTATCGGGCAGCCGCACACTGGTCCACGTGGCGTGGTAACCCTCGTGCAGCCAGCTCAGGCTTAAATCAATATTCACCTTCGCGAGATCGTGCGTTTTGGCGAACTCAACCAGCGGCTCCCAAACCGTATCCCAATTCCCGCTTCCCTGCAGCGGAACGCGGGTTTGCTGTCTTTGTCCGGGACAATTGTGCGGTGCAACCAAAAAAGAACGCACGACATTGAGTGATTTTCCTAACAGCAGCCGACACTCGGCATGCCCGAACGAACGGGTGCACACCAGAATCGTGATCACGCAGGCAGCACCCAACCCCGCCAGCAGTGGCAATTCGTAGCGAGTCGAAAGCACTGCCAAAACTGTTGTGAACGAACAGAGTCCGGCGACCACCAGCAACATCCGCTGGGGGCCAAACTTCTTTGCTAACAAGTGGTGCAAGTGGCCGCGGTCGGTCGCATAAATGCTTCGCCCCGTCAGCCAGCGACGAACAACTGCAGCGCTGGAGTCAAACAGCGGAATCGCCAAGATGGCCACTGGCGCCGATGCCAACACCGTTGACTCCTTTACATGACTCCACACAGCCAGCACACCGATGAACAATCCGATCATCATGCTGCCCGCATCGCCAAGAAATATGCTAGCGGGCGGCCGGTTGAACACCAGGAAAGCCAGCAAACTGCCAGCCAAGGCCAGAGCCACGACAACATTCAACGATAACCCGTGCTGTAGACTCAAAAAGGCCAAGCCCAGGCTAATGATGCTGCCAGCCGTGGTCGCCATGCCATCCGCACCATCAATCAAATTCAGCGCGTTAACGGCAACCAGCAGCCACAGCATTGTGACCGGGTATCCGAGTGCCCCGAGATGCAATTCGGATCCGAACAACCCGATTTTGTCGACAACCGTGCCGGTACCAATGACTGCGGAAATGATCAGGATCTGCAAAAGCAATTTCTGTCGCCCGCGGAGCGACCACAGATCATCGACCAATCCGACCACTAACATCGCGCCGGCGGCAAAAAACAATCCGTACCATTGAGTCGTCAGATATCCAAGTGAAAAATCACCCACATAGCGGTCGTAAATCACGACGGCGGAAAAGGTTGCAGCTAATGCCGCGAACACGGCAACGCCACCACCAAGGGCAATCGGTTTGTGGTGCAGTTTGCGCTCCGCATCGGGGTCGTCAACCATGCCGATCTTGTGAGCCACGAAGCGAACGCACGGCACTAGAATCAGCGCAGTGAAGAACGAAAATGCGAGGCAAATTGCGATCACGCTCGTCATTGGGACGCTCGAGCTTTCGCTAAAGAGACAGTCTTGTGGGCGATTTCGCAGGCCGACAGACGTGTGGGGCGGGACCGTGCGAGTGACGATCCAGTCCAGATGGCAACAAATGCAGGCATCTCAACTTGTTCCGTCACAAGAGTATAAAGGTCGTTCTGATTCGCAAGGCAGGGCAAGTGGGGAAAACAGGGATCTTTTCCCGGGTCACGGCGCTTGGGCTGTTTATTCCTTCCAATCCCTAAGGGATGCCCTCAAAAACCGTGCATTCAATTCCCCGCCATTCTGGATTCGGGATGTTAAGACCCCTACAGATGGTATTTCCGACAGTTTTGGTTAATCCCGCAGGGCCGCCGCGGCGATAAATAGGCACAGCGGCGTGCTAACCCGCACGACCCGCGTAATCTGCATCACTGAAACGCCGAATGCCGTTGCTGCCAAGGGGGGCCAAATGGCGATTCGTTTAATAAGTGCGATCTTCGCACCTCACAGCTCACAACAAACCACCGAGTTTCGATCCAAGCGATCGAAGCTTCGCATGTTGCTTGCGGTCAGTTGTCTTGGATTCATTGTCTCTTCTTCCTCTGGATGCACCATGCTCGAGGGTGCGTGCAAACAATTGAAGAAGCAGGAGTGTGTCGACAAATTCATGATCGGTTATCGCAACAGTGCGATGGCGGCCAAGGCCTGGCATCGAGAGAAACATTGCTTCCAGGGAAAGTGTCGGGGAAACCTGCGCGATTTCGAGGCCGGATTTCTGCAGGGCTATATGGATGTCGCCGCCGGTGGCGACGGATGTGTGCCAGCCATTGCACCGGAGAAGTATTGGGGCTGGCGTTACCAGTCCGATAAGGGCCAAGCGGGCGTCAATGCCTGGTACGAAGGTTACCCAATGGGTGTGAGAGCGGCCGAAAAAGACGGCGTCGGCAATTGGGGTCAAATCCGGCCCGTCGGCTTGCATCAGGCGGAGGCGAATTCAACTGCCTATGCCCCACAACCGGTCGACATGCAAACGGAGAATCCGTTCGACGACGCACCGGTTGAGCAATATCCGTACGAGCCAATCATGCCGGGCGAAGCTTACGGGGAGCCGCTGCCGGACCAGGGAGCATACCCCGGTTTCGCTGAACCCGAATTCACTGGTCCCGGGGGTAGCGACTCTTTTGAGCAGCCAGTGATCGAGGATGCGATTCCCGATCCGCTGGAGGCACCTCCGGTCGAGGCACCCGGGTTACCGGGCGAGTCGGATTCCTCGGACTTTGGTTTTGATAACGTCCCACTTGGTGCGGACACGACGACGGAAGATTTAGATCCTCGGCAAGCTTTTGAATCGAGTGAGGACTTGGTTCCGCGTGGCAGCGTCGGTGACTTGATTAACGATGTCAATGCGGACCTGAGTGAAGTGTTCGAGGACGCCGGCGAGACAGGGGTTGAGGAATTCTTCGGTGACGCTGCTGAAAGCCAGCCAATCGAAATCCAACCTGCCGAAAGCGACGTACCCTTCACGTTTGAATAAACCTGGAAGACGCCGCTCCGTTCGGCGTGAATGCATCATCGTTTTAGCAAACCACAATCACCCATCGACAGCGACGCACGAAGCGATCGCTGTACATTTTGGGCCTTAGCCAGAGAGTTCAGGGATGACAAGGAAACCTTTCGCAAGCCGACGAGCGGATACATTGCTGCGGTCTGCCGTCAAAGCCGCTGCTGCCTGTGTACTGGTCTCAGCGATGACTGGTTGCACGGCATTGACGCAGCCCATCGACGGTGTTCCAGCCGAACGATTACCAAGCGAATTCTTTGCTGAGCCCAAGAACGACTTGGTTCCCGTTGACATTTCGCTGCTGTCGCTGGAACCGCCGCGCGAATATCAAATCGGACCCGGCGACATCTTGGGAGTTTATATCGAGGGCGTATTGCCGTTCAATCCGCCCAATGCTCCGCCGGAACCGCCACCGGTCAACTTCCCCGATGCCCAAAGCACATTACCGCCGTCGATCGGTTATCCGATCGCGGTACAAGAAGATGGAACGCTTTCGCTGCCGTTGATCGAGCCGTTGAATGTCGCTGATCTGACATTGGAACAAGTGCGTGATTCGATTCGCGACGCTTACATCGAGAATGACATTCTCCGTCCGGAGAAAGCACGACCCATCGTGACCGTGATCAAAGAACGCACGACCGACGTGATCGTGATCCGTCAGGACACCAGTCGCGGCGGAGGCGGCGGTGCCGAACTTCGCGGTGGCACGGACTTCAGTGCAAGTGGTGGCCTGGTCAAGCTCAAGGCTTACCAGAATGATATCCTCCACGCCCTGGTGGAAACCGGTGGACTGCCTGGACTGTACGCCAAAAACGAAGTCAAGGTGCTTCGCGCCAGTGCCGCCGACCAACGCAAGCGGGCACAGTTTCTGCAACGCTTCTGGGCTCAGCGCGAAGCCGCCATGTGCGATCCTTGTGCCTGCCCGCCGGAGCTGCCCGAAGATCCATCGATCCTTCGCATTCCCCTGCGATTGCCGCCGGGCGTGATTCCCGATTTGACGTCCGAACAAGTTGAACTGCATGATGGCGACATTGTCTACATCGAATCGCGCGAGCGAGAAGTCTTCTACACCGGCGGTCTGCTGGGCGGCGGAGAATTCCCCTTGCCTCGCGACTACGACCTGGATGTCTTGGGGGCCATGGCGATCGCCGGCCAGGGAATTGGCACTTCCGGCGGAGGCATTGGTGGCGGTCGTGCTGGCGGATTAGGCGGGGCGATCGCAACGGTGCCGCCAGGATTGCTGTACATCTTGCGTCCAACTCGCTGTAACGGACAAGTCGCCATCGAAGTTGACTTGACCAAAGCGATCAACGATCCCCGCAAGCGACCGCTGGTCCAAGCTGGTGACACCTTGATCTTGCAGTACAAGTGCGAAGAAGAACTGCTGAACTTCGGCCTGGGAACGTTCTTTACCTTCGGTATCTCAGAATTGCTTCGCAACCGCAACTAAGCGGATCAGCGTCTCTGTTTGTTAAACATCAAACCTCGCCGTGGAATTCTACGGCGAGGTTTTTTGATTGCCGGCGGGCGCTGCTTCCCCGATCGATTCAACGTACTTCAGCAGCTCGCTTGGCGTTGTTTGCCCCAGCGGCTTGAAGGGATCCGGCAACTCCAAGCTCTTCCACCATTGTTCTTTCTCGACCGCCCAAACTTGATCGCGAAAGGGTCCTGGGTCCTCAATCACCCAGTCGTCGGAAAACCAACCTCGCTGTGCACTGGCAAGATCGATCGTCGGATCAATGATCGGCGTCGGCCGTCGACCGTTCAGCGAAACCAGCTGCAGCGCATGGATTCGGCTGTTCGGCAAGCCCAGGCTGGCTATCTTTCGACGTAACTGGACGGCTGCCTGACGTACCAGTTCAGGATCACGCTCGGCCCGGCTTGCCTGGTAGTAGGTCATCACGACCGTCGACGGTGCGTACAAGAACTGCCCACTCGGCTCGTGACGAATCAGGTATGCGGTCAGCGTGTTTTTGTCACGCAGCATCATCCGCCAGGCAAACCGTTGCCCGCGTTCATTCCAACTGGGATTTCCAGGCAAGACCCAAGGACGAATCGGCAGCAGCAATTGGATGACGACGTACAGGATTGCCAACCCAAGCCCGAGTTTGCCGAGACGCGAAGTTGGCTTGACCGACTCGTCAGCGGTCGACGAAAGGTCTTCTCCGCTGGTCGGTTGTGGCTTTGCTTTACGGCCAAACCTGGCAACCAGGTTTGGGATGGCGTCCGCTGGAAAAAATACGATCAACGTCGCCAGCATGAACCACGGAAAGACACCGATGCTCAATAGTTGTGAATTGGTCAAATGAAAGACTAGCGACAAGGCGACACCCAGCCAGCGGGTTCGCCGGTACAACAACATCGGAACAATCAGCAAATCGTAAAAAAGTCCACCGTAAGCAATCACTTCCTTCGCGCCGGGCATCATCAAGTAGGGTCCGACAATCGGCATCTCGGCTCGATTGGAAAGAATGATTCCGGCTGGTTGTCCGGCCAACCAATCGCTATTGAGTTTTGCAATCGCGCCAAAAATGTAAGGCATGCCCAACTGAAATCGCAGCAACCAAAGTTGCCACCGCGGCATGATCTGTTGACGTGGTTCGATCCCAATCGCCGCATCGACTGCGAAACTTCGCCCCGCCGGCAGGAACACCAGCAAGCCGGCGGCACAACTGAGCAAGTAGTAATGATTGACGTAAATCTGTCGCTCGACCAACAACACGTACGCGATGGCACCGCAGACAATTGCGGCCGAGACACGCGTCAGCAATCCGATCGCCAAACAAATCGCCGCGACCTGAGTCACCACAAAATGCCAATAGATCCCCTTGCCCGGCCAGAGCCGTACCCACTCCAGACCCCAATATTTGAACAGGAATTCAGGTTCCAAGAATACCGCTTCGTACAGCGGGATCGTTTTCTCGATACCGTCAGCCTGATAGGGAACCACTTTCAGGAAACTGCCGGCCCAAAAATAGATCGTGATGCCGACGGCAATTCGGACCCAGACCACAATCGCGGACGGAACGGGATCAAACATTCGCTCGCGAATTCCGCGGCCTGGCGCTGGTAACGAGTCAGACATGTCGCGTATCGGTCCCGCGGAAGATGCAATTGGATTCTGTTTTAGTGCGATCGTCGATGCACACAGGGTGGATGGATACGACCACCAACAGCATGTCAGAACCTGTTTTTCATTCCAAGCGGATCGCCTCGATCACCGGCGGCGGTCGATTAATCCGCCGACGGGATTTGCTGCGTTTCGGCGAATTCCTAGCGGGTTGAAGGCCTAGTACTCGTAGCCGATGTCGCCAGA
>JBFJVZ010000067.1:0-22512 GCA_041623895.1 Pirellulaceae bacterium
TCGCGTTCGCCGTCACCCTCCCCGGGCGAGCCAACACCAGAATCCTCCACGCCCGCCTCAGTCGATGTGCTACGAGTTCTCGGCCAGGGTCGGGCTGCAGAGGCACAACTGGTCGATGCGACGATGACCGATGGTCGCGTGCTGCGGTGTGTCGAGAAAGTATTTGCCCCTGGACGACTGACGCGAGCGATTTATCGAATCGCATTCCAATCGCCCTTTGCCTATCAGAGCAACGAGCACGCGATCCAATCATGTTTTTATCGCAGACGCGTGGCGGCAGCAATCTTGGCGGCATCCGATTTGGACATCGAAATTGCCGCGCCGCTGTACGTGCGATTCGATCGCCAGCGACGAGCGTGGGTTTTGGCCGCACAGTGGGTGGACGGACGCGGCGTCAAACCGGCTCCAGCCCAGCCCCATCGCCTCCGCCAAATCTTTGGGCGCCTCCGCCAAACCCTGGGGCGATTCTTCGGCCGCCAGCCTGGCCGATCAGCCGAACCACTCGCCGTGACTGCCGACAGCTCCGCCGCAGCGTGGGGTGGTAGCCAGCAAACGACCCACGAAATCGATGACTTGGTCAGCCAGATGCGGCAGCTGGAAAAACTGCTGATCGAGTGCGGTCTAACCGGCTCGGGTTGGCAAGTGGCACCGCGAGCCATGGTCTCGACCGCGAACCTGTTACGCGTGGCAGGCCGTTACACAATCATCGATTTGGAATCGGGTATTCCGGCGGTGTTGGTACCGAAGTATCTATTTTACGGACTGCATCAAGCCGCGTTGCCTCCCTTTGACGATCTTGATCCAAACTGTCTGCTCAAGTGGATTGAGAATAATGAGCGTTCCATGATCGTTCGGATCGGACCGGAGGCTGTTGAACGTCTGCGCACCGATGTGGAGCAATTGATTCTGCATTCTCGCGCCTGGAAGAATTCCGAGCCGGCGATCTTTCGCCGGCCATGGCGATTGCTGACCAGGGCCGGCGCATCGGCATATCAAAACGAATGTTTCCGCCGCTGGCGACAGGACGAAATTGTTGACCAGCAAACTGCAGCGGCACTGCACCAGCAACCGCTGAAGTCTGTTTTGATTTGGTGGGCGACTCTTTTACCGGGACGACTGGGGCGCCTGGCAGGCCGGATGATTGGCCGTGCATCCAGCCGGGAAAAGCTGAAACGGTTTTTCGTTCAACCCGCGTTCCGCAAACAATGCCTCGATCAATATCGACTTCAATGCGTGCAGCGATGGCGAGCAGCGCAACGAATCAGCCAACGCGCGCAACCCGCGAGGTTTTCGTTCGCCGTTCATTCAGTGTTGGGGGTGATCGCACCTGCATCCGTGCATCGGTTTTGTGTCGATCACCAGCGGCGCCGGCATCTTGCCGTGACGACTTGTAGGATTCTCTTTAACGCCAGCTACCAGGCACAATTGGGAGAGCAGCAAATCGAAGCGGCGATCGAGCGATGGGTCCAGCAGCAGCGTATCTCGCAAAGGGAAGCTAACCACTTACGAAGCGATTTGGCGGCCCAGGAAATCGCCGTCTACGCACGCGGTTTTGGAATGCACTTGGGTTTGAAAACCCTGGCGCCCCTGATCATGCCGGCCAAAGTCGGCGGAGTCGCCGCTTTCATCGCCACGGGAAATCCCTGGTTCTTGTTACCATTGCTGTTGTTGCCCTGTTTGCGGCTGATTTTAACCATCGTCAGTTGGTGGTCCTCGCGGGGACGAGGGGTCCCACACGGCGAAGCGTTATTGACCAGTTGGCTGCCCACCGTTGGTTCCGCCGCGTTCCCATTTCAGATGTTTGCCAGCCGACCGCGATTGTCAGTTTTCTTGATTCGCGACGTGGCTTCCCGAATCGGCTGCAATTTACCGGTCTACGGAGGTGCGAATTCGCGAACCGAGTTGGCACTGATCCGCGGGTGCGATTTCTTGATCGAAATCATGAGTTGGGCAGCCGGACGATCACAGGATTTACGATCGCGATTTGGCAGACGCAGTATCTCGCCAGCTTTACCGGAAAAAATGTGAACGCCCTGGAAAGCGGCGTGGAACCATCGGCAGGCGAGTATTGTTGGACCGCCGGTCCCAGATCAAACCGAATCACCAGACTGAGGCACAACGGCCCGCCGTCACGTACACTTGGCTTTATGGAACACGCCTACCTGTACGTGGAGAAATAAATGCGGACGTCCAACGCGTTGATTTTGTTGCTTGCCATTTCATTGCCCGCGGGCGCTCAAGGCCCGGAGGAGACACTCACCCTGGCCTGGAAAGATCGTTTCCTGGAAGTCAGCGGGCCTCAGATTCCCGGCGGTTCGATCCGCACTCATTATTTGGAAGCTTACTGCCGGCCCGGTTCGACCGATCGTGATTGGCACCAGACTGTCATTCCCCATCAAAGCAAACTGGTATCGGCCTCCGAAGACGGTAAACGTATTGAAATCGAAGACCGCCTGGATGATGGTGTCGTCGTCAAGCACGTGATTGAAGCCGGCGATGACGAGGTCCACTTTCTGGTCACCGCGACCAACCCAACCGATCAAGAATCGCTTGCTCACTGGGCGCAGCCTTGCATGCGAGTCGACAAATTTGTTGGTGCGGATCCCAAAGACGCGCGCCAGGTTTATCCCCCTTACATCCGCAAGTGCTTTTTGATGATCGACGGAAAATTGACGCGTCTGCCCACAGAACCGTGGGCTCTCAAGGCACGTTACATCCCGGGACAAGTTTACGCGCCGGCACATGTCGATCGCGACGATGTCAATCCGCGGCCACTCAGTAACTTGGTTCCATCCAGCGGACTGACGGGGTGCTACTCCGCGGATGAAAAGATGATCCTGGCCGTCGCCTGGGAACCGTATCAGGAAATCTTTCAAGGTGTGATCACGTGCATGCACAACGATTTTCGCATCGGCGGTTTGAAACCGGGCGAGACGAAGAAGATCCGCGGCAAGCTGTATTTGCTGCCGGCCAACGAAGCAGAATTGCTGAGACGATTCAAAAGTGACTTTCCAAAAGAATAGAAATGTGATGGCTTCCGGACTCCGCGATCCGCGCGCTCATGTAGCATGTGCGGCTCACGACTCATCAAAACTTTGCTGCTAATCACCTGCAAGCGTATTTACTGACACTTCTCACCCGAACTTGCGAAATGGACACCTCGGCCAGCTTCCTGGATTCGCTGCGTGATGATGCCGACGAAGCCGCGTGGAGTAAGTTCGTGGAGCTGTATTCCCCGTTGATTCGCGGCTGGCTGAAACGCAACGGCGCTGCCTTTGCGGACATGGATGATGTTGTTCAGGAGGTGTTAACCGTAGTCGTAAAACGATTCCCGGAATTTCAGCGGCAGCGGACTGGTGCGTTTCGCGCCTGGCTGCGAACGATCACTGCCAACTGCTTGCGTGATCAATGGCGCCGTAACAAGCGGCGGCCAAAAGCTGTTGGTGGCAGTGATTTTGGTGAAATCATCGATCAGCTGGCCGATCCCGAAAGCGGCATCAGTAAGTTGTGGGACCAAGAACACGATCAGCATGTGACGCGTTACCTGTTGAATAAGATTCGGCCCGATTTTTCAGAACAGACGTGGCGAGCATTTCAGCGATTCGCGATCGATGGATTGAGTGCCGACAGCGTGGCCAGCGAGCTGGGAATGACCACCAACGCCGTCTTTATCGCCAAGTCCCGTGTGATGTCGAGTTTACGTCAGCGAGGCGAAGGGCTGATCGAGTGAGAACAGCGGGTTTCCTGAAAGGTTTGCCTCCGCAACAACATCTATACTCTTGGTAACCTATGTTGGATGATGCAATCCGGCGGACGCTCCTGGATTGATGGCGGACCGAATGGATGACAAACAACTGATACATCCCAATCGCGAACAACTGGAGTCCTTCCTTCACGGAAAGCTCCAGGAGGACGAGCGGAAACGCGTGGAACAACACATCGCCGAGTGCGATTCCTGTTGCGACGTGTTGCGGTCTGTCCCTCACGACGAACTGGTCGTCCGCATTCAGGACGCGGATACTTCGCAGGGCTTGGGCGAAACGGAACTGGAAATGCCGCGACCCGCCGAGGTCAAAGCGGAGTCAATTGCCGATCAGATTCCGCCGGAGTTGGCGGAACATCCCCGCTATCGAATCATAAAACAACTTGGCGCCGGCGGGATGGGCGTCGTCTACCAGGCCCAGCATCGCTTGATGGAGCGTCCCGTGGCGCTAAAAGTGATTAGCGCTCGATTGGTCGACAGCGACGTGGCCGTGGAACGCTTTCGACTCGAAGTCAAAGCCGCCGCCAGGTTGTCACACCGCAATATTGTTGCAGCTTACGATGCCGAACAGGCGGGCGATTTGCATTTCCTGGTGATGGAATTGATTCAGGGAGTGAGCCTCTCGGAACTGGTACAGCGGCGCGGCAAACTGCCGGTTTTGCATGCTTGCAACTATGCGATGCAAGCCGCGCAAGGACTGCAACACGCCTTGGAAAAAGGCATGGTGCATCGCGATATCAAACCGCACAACTTGATGCGCACGCCCAAAGGTACCATCAAGATTCTCGACTTCGGCCTGGCACGATTCGCAAGACAGCAAAGTGCGCCCGCCGACGCTGGACTGACCAGCGACGGCGCGACGCTGGGCACGCCGGACTACATCGCGCCGGAACAGGCTCGCGACTCACGACACGCTGATATCCGAGCTGATATCTACAGCCTGGGTTGTACGCTCTACTACTTGCTGACCGGTCGGCCTCCGTTTCCCGACGGCACCGCAATGGAAAAAGTTGTTGCGCACGTTGAACGCGATCCGACACCGCTGTCTCAGCAGCGGGATGATATTCCCGATGATGTGATTCACATTGTTCAGCGAATGATGGCCAAAGATCCCGCCGATCGATACCAATCGCCGGCAGAGGTCGTTGATGCGCTGAAACCGTTTGGCAAACCCAGCGACTCCGATCCATCCCAAGCGGCTGAAAGCACCGTTCCCGCCAGCGTTCGCGAGCCGATTTCCCAACCGGTGTCACAGCCGTCTACTCCCAACACCCATGTTGATATTGGGCCGACGCTGCTACCGCTGGACCAGCTTGATCTGCCGGCGGTGACAAGACCGGCTCCCGTGGTTTCCCAGCACCGGAAGCGGCGATTGCCGGATTGGCAAAAGTTATTGCGGCAAAATCGAACTGCCTTGGCAAGCGGATCGATCGCTGTTTTGCTTGTGATCGCCTTGATTATGTTCTGGCCGTCGCTGCGCGGCTTGATTGCCTCATTGTCCAGTGCCAATAACGGCAGTTTCTTGCAAGCGGCAGCCGCCGACGGCTGGATCGATTTGATTCCGCAGATCGACACGGCTCAGCATGCCGTTACCGGACAATGGCGGAAACGTGGCGGCGAACTTGTCGTCTCTTCCGCCCCGGGAGCAAGACTCCTGTTGCCATACCAGCCGCCACGCGAGTACGACTTTGAAGTCTCGTTCACGCGCGACTCGGGTGAAGATTCAATTGCGCTGCACTTCGTTGCCGGCCAGGGTCAAGCTTCGTTTGACATCGATGGCTGGAAACAACATCTGGCCGGAATCCAAAACATCGATGGACGTACGATGGAGTTAAATCCTACGCGTGTGGCGAATCAGCAGCTTATCAACGGTCAACGCTACACGGCACTGCTTCTGGTTCGCAGGGATCGAGTCGAAGCGTATCTTGACGGCAAACTGCTGACGAAATACCGGGGAGACGGCTCGAATCTTAGTTTGCTGGATCTCTGGGAGCTAAACGATGCACGCGCAATGGGGATTGGTGCTTATCAAAGTAGTGCGACGTTTCATCGGATTCGCGTCCGGCATGCCGATGCGGCAGCGCCCTGATTCTCTCAGCGACTGATTGTCTGCGCGAGAGCTCGAATAATAGAGCCTCGCAAATCGATACTTCTGCGGCAATCATCATCCATTTGAACCTGAGGGAACAGCTGTCCAGATTGTTCTGAAAAGGCTTTTTGCCGCTGGATTCCTGCACTTGCACGCGGAAGAAAAACGATGTTTTCCTGAAAGGTCCTGCGTGTCCCGGCCATTTCATCTCTGTCAGATGATTCAGCACCGCGACTCAGCAGGAGAGGTGGCATGTCTTTTTTCCCTTTCTCACACTCAAAATACTCGACTCCCTCCGCAAGATCACGACGCAGTCAACGCCGCTTGCTGCGAGTAGAGCGGCTTCAGTCGCGGCAGTTGCTGGCGGCAGACGCTGTAGCAATGGACGATCTGGCCGGGCTCAGTGACGAGTTTGACACCAGCAGCAGCATTGCCGCCTGGCAGCGCGTCCACGAAGTTGAAGGCTGGAACGCTGACCAGCTGCAGGTTTGGAATACCGATCAAAGCCAAACCGGACGAATGGTTATGCAGCCGCACACTGTCGTGTGGTACCAGGACTGGCGGGGTCCAATGGTGTTTAAAGAGGTGACCGGCGACTTCATCTTTACCAGTCAAATCATTCTTGGCGATCGCGATGACGTTGGCGACAGCGATGCCGACGACGTACCTGACGATGCGACATTCTCGTTGGGCGGCGTCATGATCCGGACCCCCCGTGACATCGAGAATCCGATTACCGACTGGCGTCCCGGCAGCCGCGCGGACGATGGTACAAATAACGGCGAGAATTATGTATTTCTGTCCATGGGTCACGGTGTTGACCGGCAGTTCTCGCTGGAAGTCAAAACCACCCGCAACAGCCGCTCGCAACTGCAACTCACGCCACTTGGAGCAGCCACCAACACAGCCACACTTCGAATCGCCCGAATCGACGACTCGGTGATCACCATGTATCGGTTGCCCGGTCAGGACTGGACCGTGCATCGCCGCTACTCGCGTCCCGATATGCCGGCAACGTTGCAGCTTGGCCTGGTGACTTATACCGACTGGAACAAGGCCAGTGATTTCGACCCGTTCGTCCACAACTCGACTGTACTGCAGGCGGGGATCAATGATCCAACTCCGGGTGAACCGTTCAATCCAGATCTCGTCGTCGGTTTCGAGTACGCACGGTTTGCACGGCCTCAAGTACCTGCGGAACTCAATGGTGTTGACTTGGTCAATGCTGCGACCGATCAGCAACTGCTCAGTTTTCTTGGTGACGCAGACGTGACGGCCAACACGGCGCCCCAGATTCAACCGATTAACAATCAGACGATCTTACTGGGCAGCGTTCCCCTGCTGATCGATCTGGTTGCAAGTGACGCTGATGGTGATTCGCTCAGTTACGAAGTACGTCTCGAGGACTCACTCGCAGCACAAATCATGGCCGAACATCATTTGCACGAAATGTCATGGCGCGACGACTACGCGTTGAATTGGGGCGGACAGAATGAAAAGTGGTTGCAAGGTGATCAAGGTTGGTACTTCCTGTTGCCCGATGGAACGTTGAACTTGTGGGGCGGCAGTTTCGCAACCAGCACGCAGCTTGCCGCTTTCTCAACCGTCCACTATGACAATCCGCATCGGCTGCTGAGCGCGACTGACCCAAACATTGGCGTCGACATTCTGAGCGACCGGCTCGTCATTTCAGCTGGCTCGCAGACGGGGGCGTTTCCGGTTGAAGTCATCGTTTCCGACGGGTCCGACACCAGCAGCACCAGCTTCGTCGTTGATGTTACCAATACTGCACCGCTGCTGACGATTTCCGACCAGCTGGCAACGGCCGGTGAGGCATTGTCGATTCCATTGCCGGCTACCGATGCGGATGGTCATACAATCACTTACACGGTCGAAGTGCTCGGTGATCAACTTTCCATGCTCGACACCCAGCACGGTTTCTGGTCCAACGGCAATTACTACACCAACTACTTGGGACAGAATGAACGCTGGATTCGCGATGCCTCCAACCATTGGCATTATTTACTACCAACGGGTCAGTTGTACCGCTGGGAAGGCAGTTTTGCGGCAAGTCTGCTGATTGCCGAATTGGGCAGCGACGTTTATCAAACGCCGGCACTGTTGACGGACCCCCAGCCCACGACGGTCATCGCGGCCATTGAAGACTACGTGCTGACGATCAGCTCCCCACAGGATTATCGGGGCGAAGTCCGCTTGCTTGTTAGGGCCAGCGATGGTTTTCAAACTGTGACGGCGACTTTTCGCGTCAATTTCGTCGATCCGTTGGTCGACACAGTTTTTTTCGATTGGGAGTTGGATCGGTAAACTGTCGCCGCGACCTGCCAGCTCCGTGTAAATTATTGTGCGTGACTTTTTGGCAGCACCACAACGGACCTGGCTATGCAACTCGCAACCGTGCTGAATCCTGTTTCCGATGAAAACCTGTTGCTGGCGTCGCAGTGTGGCGTTTCGGAAATCGTGACACGCTGTCCCGGTCCGGATCTGTCGGTGCTGGCGGAAGAACAACAACGATTCGCAAGTTTTGGTTTGCGGTTGTCGGTTGTCGAAGGCTACTTGCCCATCGAGAACATCAAAGTCGGTCGCGACGACGGACGCGAAGTGCAAGCGTTGAAAGACTTGATTCGAGTGATGGGGCAACTGCAGATTCCGATCCTTTGCTACAACTTCATGGCGGGTACCGATTGGGTTCGCACGCGGCTGGATGTACCCGAACGGGGCGGCGCTAAAGTCACCGCGTTTGATTTAAAGGAAGCAGAACATGCGGTGCTGCTTGGTCACGATGGCGGCGACTTTGTGTCCGAACATCCGAACACCCCCGTCAGCGAGGAAATGCTGTGGACCAACCTGTCGGAACTGCTGCAAGAAATCGTGCCCGTTGCCGAGCAATCCAATGTCATCCTGGCGATGCACCCGGATGATCCACCGCTGCCCGAATTTCGCGGTAATGCGCGGATCATGAACAGTGTCGAAGGATTTCAGCGACTGGTCGGCATCGTTCCCAGCCGCTGCAATGCCATCTGTTTTTGCCAGGGATCGTTCGCGGAGATGGGGGTCGATATTCCGGAGACGATTCGGCGCCTGGGTGATCACATTGCGTACGTCCACTTTCGCGATATTCGCGGATCGGCCGATTCGTTCGCCGAAACATTCCACGACAACGGTCCCACTGATATGGTCGCTGCCATGCGGGCGTACCATGAGATCGGCTTCCACGGTCCGATACGTGCCGACCACGTACCTCAGTTGAGCGGAGAAGAAGACGGCGAACCTGGCTACACGACGAAGGGCCGGCTTTTTGCCTGGGGATACATGCGTGGCTTGATTCAAGCAACGACCGCTCTTCATCGTCCACAGTCGTGAACGGGGGACGAGGCTCCTGCCGAGCCACGTCTTTTGCGTGCGTGCGGCTTTGGGAGGGCGAGGCTCCTGCCGAGCCATGTCTTTTACGTGTGTGCGACTTTGGGAGGGCGAGGCTCCTGCCGAGCCGAAGCGTGGGAAAACGCTTTGCGGCTCCGCGGGAGCGTCGCCCTTCCGGCGGTTGTCCCAATGTTCGACTCGGAGTCGTTGCACCGGCCAAGTCATTTTGCCCCGACGCGGTGACGCCACATCTCATATCTTGCGGCCATTTCGGCCACACGGTCAGGAAACTTGGCCGCCAGATTGGTTGTTTCACCGATGTCGGTCTCCAGGTCGTACAGTTCCCAAGGGCGGTCGTCGCGGGGTCGGACGAGTTTCCAGTTTTTCATGGCAATGGCGCGTCCACGTCCACACTTCCACGCCAGAACCTCGTGCCCCTGACGCTGCTGCCCTTGAAAGATCGGTTTCAGACTCTTTCCTTCCATTGGCAATGGATGACGACCTTGAAACTCCCTGGGGTAATCGACGCCGGCCACGTCCAGGCAGGTTGCCATGATGTCGATGACGTGTCCGGGCTGTCGTGTCAGAGCGTTTTGCTGCTGGATCACGGCGGGCCAGTGCGCGATCAGTGGCGTTCGGATGCCGCCCTCGTAGGCAGATTGTTTGGCGTCACGTAGCGGAGTGTTGCTGGTCGTCGCCCAAGCCAAGCCGTAGCCGGCGAAGGTATCATGGGGACCGGGCATCAGATTCGGTCCGCTGCCAGGCTTGATGGCGACGCCGTCTTTTCGCCAGTTGTTGTTGGCTGCGCCCGGAGCAAAACCGAAGCCGCTGCTGGTTGGTTTCAACTCTCCGTTCGGCGCCGCGCCGTTGTCGGAGAGAAACAACACCAATGTATTCTTGTCGGCACCGGATTCTCGCAGCACGTTCAGTATCCGGCCGACGCCGCGATCGACGTTGGAGATTTGTGCCGCGTAAACCGACATCCTTTCGGTTTGCCAATCTTTGTGCGGATCGTCGGCCCAATTGGGAATCGAAGCCGGCATCGGCGCAAGTTTGGCATTTTCGGGTAACAGACCTTGTTCGCGCTGTCGCTCGATCCGGGTTTGTCGCCAGCCGTCCCAGCCTTGATTGCGATAACGCTGCCGATACGGCGCGATCGTTTGCTCGCGAGCGTGCAAAGGCCAATGGGGTGCGATGTAACCAACGTAAAGAAAAAACGGTTTTTCGCTCGCCACCGCATCGTTCAAAAAATCGACAGCATGATCGTTGAACGCGTCAGTCATAAAAAAGCCGCTGTCGGGAAACTCCCAGGGTTGACCGTCCAGATAGAAGTCGTTGGCCTTGACGGCGTTCCAATAGCTGATTTTGCCTTGGCAGTTCGGTCCGAAGAATCGGTCGAAGCCGCGGTCGACGGCCAGATCGCGACCCTGCCACTTGCCGACCATCGCGGTATGGTAGCCGGCCGCCTGCAACACTTCGGAAATCAAAACACACTTGCTGAAATCCTTGGGTTCATTCCAGCGGTCGCCACGATGTCCCGTTTGCTGGCAGTACAGTCCCGTCAGCAAGGATGCCCGCGTGGCGCCGCAAACGGCGTTGTTGTAAAATCGCGTGAACCGCACTCCGTTGGTGGCCAAAGAATCGATGTGCGGCGTATCGATTTCACCGCCGTAGCAGCCCAGGTCGGACCAGCCCATGTCATCAACCATGATCAGCAGGATATTGGGGCGTGTTGGTTCGGCACCGATCGAATAAGAGCAGAGAACGATCGCAGCGCTGATGGTTGCAAAGAATGTTTGAATGTTCATGTGACGTAGCCTTGAGTGTTCCTAAAGATACTCACAACGGCCGGCAAGGCGAAGCTGCTGCTGAGCCGCATGCACGAAAAAGACATGGCTCGGCAGGAGCCTCGTCCTTAAATCAGAAAGATAGCAGCCGTATTCACTCCGCCAATTCCCCGTCTCGCTTGGGCAAGGAAGTCGCGTTCATTTGACCACGATTGAAAGCTGGATTACACTTTGCTGCCGCACGCTTGCCATACCGCAGGCCGATACGCACGACCATGCGTACTTACTTGTCGCGATCAACGGTGGGTGTTTTGAGTGTTTTATTGACACCGTTTATTCGGGTTTCGATCGCAATCGGCTTGCTGGTCACACTTTCGCTTGCCGGGGTTGCGGGGACATTCCAGGTCGAGAGTCGGCGCGAGTTGTCGCTGATGAAGCGAAAGATACGCGCCGCACAATTCTTGCAACGCGCGACCTTTGGTCCGACGGTCGAGGACATCGATCGACTGGCACAACGCATGCAACGAATTGGAGTGAAGCGCGCTTGTAGTGAATGGATTGACCGGCAATTTGGATTGCCGCCCTCGTTCCATCAGCCTTTGGTCCTGAAGATGATCGCAGATGATGGGTACGACACAACGCAGAATCTCGTTTGGATTCAACGATTCAAGTGGCATGCGTGGTGGCATCATGCGCTGACCGCTGACGATCAGTTACGTCAGCGCGTCGCGTGGGCACTTAGTCAGATTCTGGTGACCAGCGAAAACGGTGCGGGCTTTCGTGACATCACCGCAGGCGACCATTCGGGAATCGCACGGTGGGTAGGCCTCGTCGACTATTATGATCTGATGGTCAAGCACGTCGATGGTAACTATCGCGATTTGCTGGAAGAGGTGACGTATCACCCCATTATGGGCGTGTACTTGAGTTACCTGCGAAACCGGAAAACCGACTTGGCTGCCAATCGATTTCCCGATGAGAACTATGCTCGCGAGATCATGCAACTGTTCACGATTGGACTGTATGACTTGCGCCTGGACGGCCGGCTAAAGAAAGATGCCAATGGCAACTTGATTCCGACGCACGACAACGAAACGATCAAAGAGTTTGCAAAAGTTTTCACCGGACTTTCGTATAAACCGCATCCTCTGGCCACCGGCAACAATCGCTTTTGGGAAGGCAACGATTTTCAGTATCCGATGGAGATGTTCGACTTTGAGCACGAGCCGGGGACAAAAACGTTGCTCAATGGTGTGGTTATCGGGAGTGAGAGCATTGTTGATGGAAACGCCGACATCCAGGCAGCGCTGGACAATCTGATGGCGCACGACAATATCGCACCATTTATTTCTCGGCGTCTGATCCAACGTTTGGTCAAGAGCAATCCTTCGCGAGGGTACATCCGCCGCGTCGCCAGAATATTCAACAATAACGGACGGGGCGTCAAAGGCGATTTGAAATCTGTGATCAAGGCCGTTTTGTTAGATCCCGAAGTCTGGCACGGCCAACGGGTTCGAGGACGTCGGAACCCTCTGCAAGTTGAAGTCATACCGCGCGGGACGGAACACAGCAAACTTGCTGAACCAGTCATTCGATATACCCGATTGCTCCGCGGCACGCACGCGAAGAGCGATTACCACACCGGCAGAATGATGGTCATTCCGATGTTCGGGTATTGGACCCAAGAGCCGTACTTGGCTCCAAGTGTTTTCAACTTCTGGTTGGTTGACTATCAGCCACCGGGCGACATGATCAGCTACCGGCCCAGCCGCCGGTTTCCAAATGGATTCTTGGTAGCGCCCGAATTCCAGGTAAAGACTGCCGTAGTTACCAATCGATTGCTTAACCGATACATCACCGACATCAGTACTCAGCAGTCACGGCACTATTTGCACGATTCCAACGTGACGATGGAGTGTAATCTTAAGTTTCAGCTTGACGTGGAATTGTCGCTGGCAACCAAAAACACTGACATGCCAAGGCTGATGGATTATCTTGATCTTGTTTATTGTTGCGGATCGATGCCGCAAGACTACAAGGATCGTTGTGCCGATGTTATTAATCAAAAGACGAATCAGATGAGATTCGATCCGATGCTACGTTCAAGGCTGGAAGAATACCGTGTAGAGAGTGCTCTGATCGCCGTATTAACCTCGCCATTTTGTGCGGTCACCGAATAAGGGAAGGATGCGTCCGATCCGATTCAACAACACCGCTTAATCGACTGCCACATCATGAACATGCAGCACATCACAGGTAAATCGCAACTCCGGCGGGAGTTCCTTCAATTGAGCGGCGGATGTGCGACGCTCACGAATTTCTCTTTATTGTCAACAATCTTGAATCTGTCGGCGACCAATGCTGTCGTTGCCGATAGTGGCGACCTTAGCGGCTATAAAGCGCTGGTGTGCGTGTTTCTATATGGCGGCAATGATGCTTTTAATATGCTGTCACCGCTGACGCCCGGTGAGCGTGAAGATTACTTGACCGCCCGCGGCGGAGTTTATCAGAGCGGAAACGGCGGACTAGGCTTGGACGCGGCGACCCTTCACCCGATTAGCGACCCCGTGACGGGACGGAGTTTTGGCATTCATCCATCGATGCCCGAAATCCAGAACTTATACAACCAGGGAAATCTTTGCTTCCTCGCCAACGTCGGCAGTTTAGTTGAACCGACCACGATGGCCGACTATCAAGCAAAATCAAATTTGCCGCTCGGACTGTACTCGCACTCTGACTTACAACGTCACTGGATGACGTCAGTGCCACAATCCCGCTCGCACGTTACCGGATGGGCTGGAAGGATGGCCGATTGCGTCACCGGAACGGCCAACGGTAGCGAAAACATCTCGATGAACATTTCCCTAAACAGGGTTAATATGTGGCAGACTGGGGGCCACGTCGTCCCATATGTTGTCACCGCCGAGGGCGCAGCAGAAGTCGCCTGGTATAGCAAGAGCGGGATTCAGGAAGACATCTTTACGACGCTGACCGACGATGCGCTCTCACGCTCTTACGGTAATCTGGTGGAAAAAACATTTGCGAAAGCGAATCGAAATGCACTGGATGCCGCCATTGAATTCAACGCAGCGTCCAATGCCGTGAATCTGACCACGGCGTTTCCCGGAGACAGCCTGTCGATTCAGTTGAAGATGGTTGCCAAGATGATCGGCGCGCGAAACCACCCAGCCGTAGCCCAAACGCGGCAAATCTTTTTTGTCAGTGAACCTGGATATGATAATCATGACGAGTTGATCAATACCCAGGCCACAAACCTGCAACGAGTTAACCAGGCGTTTAAAGCGTTTCATGATGCAACCGTCGAACTGGGGGTTTCCGATGACGTACTGACCTTTACGGCGAGCGACTTTGCGCGAACGCTCAATAGTAACGGCAAAGGCTCCGACCATGCCTGGGGCGGAATCTCGCTCGTAATGGGCGACAGCGTGCTTGGGGGCAGAATTTATGGTCAGTATCCCACCTCGCTAGCCCCAGGAAATGAACTCGATTTGGGCCGCGGGCGGATACTGCCGACAACGTCGGTAGATGAAATGGTCGCCGAACTCGCCATGTGGTACGGCGTTGGTAACAATGCGGATCTTGAGCAAATCCTACCCAACGTCCGTAATTTTCCCTCCGTTGACAGCGGAACCAGACCCCTCGGAATGCTAAGCTAGCGACCAAAGATTTGTATTTTCACAGGGATACAAATCTTCTGTTGCGGGGTGGCTTCGCAGCGTCCCGTCCACGAACGTGTGTCTTGTCAAAAACCGCTGCAAAAAATCAACGCGACAGCACGATCGCTGATTCGCTCAACACCTCGTACCCGCCGTGCTCGCCCGTGGCGCGAATGATGCACTTCTGCTCGTCGCTGATCGCCTGATGATCCGGTGATCGCGTCACCGTCAACTCAGCCGACTGCTTGTCCGCCGCCAAAGTGATCGATGAAGCAGTCAACGATGGCGGATCGTCTCCGGCCGCATGCAGAGAAACCGTCACCGGACCTTGAAGCTCCCCGGAACGAAACAAGTCGATCGGCACCGTCACGGAATCCCCATTCCACCGGTAGTACTCTTGGGGCGTACTGATTTTCAATAGCGCGCCTTCCACATTCATGGTGATCCGTTGCTGCATGCGATTGACCAGGTATCGTGTTCGGCCGCTGGCATCGGGTACCGTGACGACGGAGTTCAAGATGATTCGAGAAGTCCGATCGGTCTGGACCCACTCGGGAATGATCAGTGGGAACACACCCTCGTCCTGGCCAGCCGGAATCACTTGCGGATGCCCCAGGATCCCTTGCCGGACCCGATCCGGTACCGCTGCCATCTGCAATTCAACGGGCCCTTCGTATTGCTCCAGTCGCTCGATCACCACGGGTGCCGGATACGTGGTTCCACGATTCACCGTTCGTGCGGCGTCTGGATATTTCGGACGGACGATCGTTCTTGGTTTCAGCATCGGAGCCAACAGCATCCGTGCTTGTTGCGAGATGACGGAATCATCAGCCGCTGTCGCGGTCGCTTTCACCACGATCATGCAAGCGTCGGGAGTCACGTTAGCGTCGCAAGAAATCGGAATGTCCACGCCCAGCTGTTTCTCGTCGATCTTGATTTCGTCGGGCACGTGAACTCCCGGCGGCAGGGACTGTACTTCCAGCTTGATCTCGCCGGCGAAACCATCGATTCGCTCAACGTCGATTCCGATCGCACCGGTTTGCTGTTTGCCTGCGCGGCGCCGTTTGGGAGCCGCGATCGGATCGGCACCGATGATCGTCTCGACGCGAATCGGCGCGGTCATGCGAAATCCAGGCTGTGGCGGACCGATGCAAAGCCGATAAACAGCGTCGATACTGCCGCTGGCCGACGCCTGATCGGTGACAAGCAAGCGATACTGACTATCGTCGGGAATCTTTAGTACGGCTCGCCCGCCCGCTGATCCGCCAGCGTCACCCTTGGCGATCACTTTGCCGTCTTGAGTGACAACGCTGAAGGCCAGATCCAGTTCGCTACCACGTGTACGAGAGGCGAGGTCGATCGACCAGACATCGCCTTTGCTGCCTGCAAAGTTGTACACATCGTACCCTTGCGAATTGTCCAACACGCCGCAAAGGCAAACGGGCAGCGTCAGCGGTGTTACTTCGGCAGTGGACGCGGCGGTGACCACGGTTTCGGCAAGTTGCGAAACTTCGATGGGAATCGTACCAGCGGATCCATGTTTGGTCTGGAGCAAATAGTCGAACGATTGCTCGCCGCTTTTGATGTTTTCGTTCAAGGTTTCAAGCTTCGGCTCGCCCGATGCAATTCCATAACCGATCAAGGTCACCTCGGTTTCCGAATTCGGCGGCACACTGCTCGGCATCATAGCCACCACACGCGGGCCGCGTCGCAGCAACATCCGGTAGACCATGGCCCGGTTTCCGCGAAAGTCCAGCTCATTCAGCGTGATCGTGTACTGAGTGTTCTTGTCGACCTGGAAGGTTAGATACGTTCCCGTGCCAGCGGTGTCCACGTGATCGACAATCTTGCGGCCGGTATCATCCACGATTTGAATCGCTGCATTCATGGGCGAGCCGATCTTTTGGCGGGGTAATTCACACGTGATCAAGCCCGAATGCTCGGCGACAAAAACATAACGGTCGACTTCTTCTTTCTTTTCCAAGCGTCCGTTCAGTGTCAGTGGCAGCGAAGGTAACTGACGCGAATCCCCGTCGAACGCACAGGCTTCTTCGCTGACTTCCGGCAGGTCACGGCTGATCACAAACTCCGCCGGCTCGCTGGCGCCATTAGCGTTAGCCACCTGCCAATGGATCACCCCCGCGGGCATATCCGGCGGAATGGTGATTCGTGCAGTTAACTCACGGGGAATCGGAAACGGTTTGTAGGAATTCAACGCGCGCGGACCAAACCAATAAGGTGCACCGGGGTAGATCAAGGGTCCCGGCTGGGAAAGAATTTCTAATTGGACGCGATCGTCATCCACAAAGAACTCGACGTCCGGCGTCAAGTCGTAGCCTCCCAGCTGAACTTCGACACTCGACCCCGCTTGTCCGCCAGGGGGATACACATAGCCCAGTGTTGGTCGCTGTTGTGCCGCCGCGCGACCGGCCAACAAACCGGCGGCCAATGCCAAGATTGCAAAACGCTGCATCACACCAACCCGGGGATCATGCGGCCTTTGTCCAGAATTGGCACCGGGCGGCCGAGTGGAGTCTGGTAAGTTTTGTTGGTATCGATTCCCATCAACGTATAGATGGTGCGGTGCAGATCATGAATCGAGACGGGATCCGTCGTTGGCTCGGAGGCGTGTTTGTCCGTCGCACCAATGACCTGCCCGTTGCGAATGCCGCCGCCGGCAATCATCACACTTTGCGCTTTGCCCCAATGATCGCGACCGGCGTTATTGTTGACTTTGGGTGTGCGTCCCATTTCGCCCATCATGATCACTAAGGTGCTATCCAACATTCCGCGTTGCTCCAGATCGGTAACCAAGGCTGCGAACGCCTGGTCGGCTTGCGGAATCAAATCGTGTTTCAGCGATGGAAAGCAATCGGCATGTGTGTCCCAACCCGGATTGTCGACTCCGATGAAGCGGCAGCCAGCTTCGACCAGCCGTCTGGACAACAGTGCACAATGTCCGATGGTCGAATAACCGTACATCTTGCGAAGCGACTCGGGTTCACTGGCAATGTCGAACGCCTGTTGAGCTTCCGGCGACGTGATCAAATCATGAGCTTTCTGATAATAAGTGCTCATCTCTTCGGCAGTACCATCGAGTTGGCGTTGCAGGCTTTCCACTCCGCGCAGCAACCGTTCACGACGGCTCATCCGCGCCGCATCGATTCCACGCGGAAGCCGCAGATCCTTGACCTCGAAATCAGGCTGAACCGGATCGCTTTCGATCACAAAAGGTGCGTACTGTGGCCCATAAAACCCGGGGCCTCCAGCATCCATCGGCGCGGGCAAATTGATGTAGGAAGGCACTTTGCCGCCCAGCCCAAGTTCTCTCGCCACTTTGGAGCCGATCGAAGGAAAGTGCGTGTTGGCAGGAATGCGGCTGTTCTGGCCGTCGCGGAATCGTGCCCGCTTCCCGGTCATCACGTAGTAGTATCCGGTGACATGGCCGTTATCTTCGTGCGAATGACTGCGGATGATGGTGTATTTATCCGCCACCCGCGCGCAATGTTGGCAATGCTCGCCGACGTAGGTCCCCGCTACGTTGGTGTGAATTGGTTGAAAGGGCCCACGAATCTCTTGCGGTGCTTCCGGCTTCAAATCCCACATGTCGATCGTGCTGGGGCCGCCTTCCAGGAACAGCATGATCACTGCTTTCGCGGTGCCGCCCGCCGTTGCGCCCGCCGCTTCCAACTCCATCAAGTTCGGCAAGCCCAGACCGCCAAGCAAACCGCCGGCACCCAGCCCTCCGATACGCAGCGCACTGCGACGCGAAACGCGATCACATCGAGAACGACCGAAAGCGTCCAGTTCGATGGTAAGCATGATGATGATTCCCAGCGGTTAATGGTTATACAAAAACTCTTTACTGTTCATTAAAGCCCACATGATGTCTTCGATGGCTGGCTGACGGTTCGCTTCCAAGTCGGCAAACAGTTCGGACATCAATTCGCGTTCGGCCGGGGTCGGCTGCCGCGCGAGCATCGTCAAATAAATCTCATCCAGCAGTTCGTTGGTTTCCCAGTTTGCTTCTGCCCAACGACGCGCGCTGCCACCGCGATCACTAATTTTGGCGCCCAGTTCAGGCGAATTCATCAAGTGCAGTGCTTGTGAAATGCTGGGCGAGTTGCCTCGCTCGCACGCACAAACCGTTGTCCGCTGAGGACGACCAAAAATGCGGAAGAAATACGATGGCATACGGTTGTCCCACACTTCAATCGCCCGCGCTCCCAAAGGCCAGCCGTTGAATTTCTCGGGGCTTCCCGTTACCTGGCAGATCGCATCCAGCAAGACTTCCGCCGGCAACGCACGCGATTCTGCATGCGAAAAATATTGTTCGTCCGCAACATTGGTCTCGTTTGTTTCGCCAGAGGCCTGATAGACGCGGGAGTTGAGCAGCGTGCGAGTAAACGCCTTGAGGTCGTAACCGGTGTCCCGCAAATGTTCTGCCAGGGCGTCCAATAATGGCTCGTTGGTTGCCGGATTCGAGGCCCGTAGGTCGTCCACCGGTTCGACCAGGCCGCGGCCAAAATAATGAGCCCACATGCGGTTGGCGATCGCTCGGGCAAAAAACGGATTTGACGAATCAGTCATCCAAGCAGCCAGTCGTTCACGACGGTCTCGCTCGATCAATCCCGCCAGCGGATCGACTTCGGTTGCCTCCGCTTCATGCGGCTGACCCAGCCCCACAGACGGAACCATTTCGCCCGTTCGCGGATGCTTCAAATCTCTGGCCGCGGTCAGCACGAGCGCACTGCTGCCGTCGGGCAAACTTTTCTGTTTGATGCCGGTGAAGAAACCAGCCAACGCGTAGAAATCTCTTTGGCTCCAGCGTTCAAACGGATGATGATGACATTGCGCACACTCGATTCTGACACCAAGAAACAGTTGGCTGATCGCGCTAGCCGCTTCGGTGGGTTGTTTCAGCGATGTGTAGATAGCGGTCGGCGCGATTCGCTGCATGTTGCCTCGCGCCGTTAATATCTCACGAGCCATCTGGTCATAGGGACGGTTGTGGGCAAACTGCTCGCGCAGCCAACGTACCATCGCGACCGACCGATTCGGACCCAATGCGTTGGCGTCAACTCGCATGATGTCAGCCCACAGCAACGACCAATAACTCGCGTACTCAGGCCGCTCCAACAGCCGATCGACCAGCCTCGCTCGCTTATCCGAATCGACATCACTTAAGAATTCGCGCGCTTCGGTTGCCGTTGGCAGCGTGCCAATCACATCCAAGCTTGCGCGGCGCAGAAAGCTTGCATCGTCGCACAGGCCGCTTGGCTTGATACCCATTTCCTGCAGCTTGTCCCAAACCAAGTTGTCGACAAAGTTGTTTTCCGGCGGTCGAACGAAATCCGAAGTCTGACGTGGCACGCCGATGCGGCTGACCGCGATGTGTCCCAGGTATCGCACCAAGATCGCTGCTTCACCCGGCACGCCGGCAGCCTGCACTCGTCCGCGAGTATCAACTTCCGCGATCGTGGGCGCGTTTGTTTCATAAGCCGACTCGGCAGTCACGTCTCGCATGTTGCCATCGGAGTCGTAAGCAATCACTCGCAACTGCTGAGTCAACTCTTGCTGATCTGCTTGCACCCGCAAGGTTCTCACCTCGGGCGTCACTTCGATCCGTGCGACCGGCGACGCGATGTCTCGATCCAGTTTAGCGCCTTCTTCGATCCAGCGAAGCATTCGTCGGTAGCCAAAGCTGCCGGCTGCAACTGCTTGTCCACCGCCATGCGGAATCATCCCAGTACCCTTACGTAACAGGAGACTCGCTTCCGCTGCCGCCAGATTGATACGTCGTCCGCGTCCCTGCCGAGTCAGCGCTTCGTGGTCAGCTGCCGCATCGAAGCCAAACAAACTCAAACGAAATCCGTTCTTGCCTTCCGCCTTGCCGTGGCAACTTCCCGAATTGCAGCCGGACTTGGTCAGCACCGGATTGACGTCATTATGGTACGAGATCGCCGCGGGTTGATCGAATTGCCGAACTTGAATACTCGTTCGGTATTCTTTGCCGTCGATCTGGGCGATCAAGGCCGTGGTTCCATCGCCACTCGCTTCGACCCGACCCGACGCAGAAACGACCGCGACCGAATTGTCCTCGATACGAAACGTCGCTCGCGATGTCAGATCAAATGCGCCTCGCACGGAATCATCCGCGTCAACGACAACTTGCGCCGACGACTCGGGCCCCACCAGGACGACCGGATTGGGAAGTACCCAAATTTGTTGTGCGGTTAAAGGCGACTCAACAGTCGCCGCCAAAGCGAACAGGCAGATCACAACCAATGGGTGGCAAGAGGATCGGTCATAGCCGCGACCCATCATGTGGCTTCACAACAATCGGGCATGGGGTGGGACAAACAGGCGGGAGCAAGAGTATACCATCCGCGGGGGTAATGCCGCGAGCGATTCTTTTATGGCTGAATTCAGCAAAATTCAGGCATTCAATCGCGCCGTCAGCTCTCCCGAGGTCCGCTACCATTGAGAATTAGCTCTGCCGCGATCGGTACACTCTAATTGCGGGGCGATCAGCGAAAGGTGAACCGATGAAACCGTGTCCAATGCGTTCTTCATATTGCGTACTAATCTCTGTCAGCTTGTTTTTCTCGGCGGCGGCCCGTAGTGCCGATGAGTTATCGCTGACCCATTCACAATCACATCAAGTCACTGCCGGCGACAATGCTGGTGGGCTGCGAGTCGGCTTGGCCGAGTCGGACATCACGCCG
The DNA here is from genome assembly GCA_041623895.1 of Pirellulaceae bacterium. GTDB lineage: Bacteria > Planctomycetota > Planctomycetia > Pirellulales > Pirellulaceae > JBFJVZ01. Next base: position 21,423 of record JBFJVZ010000067.1, read on the forward strand.
CCGATCGGATTTCCGATGGCGGGCTATTACCACGAACGACTTGCCGAAGGAACGATCGATCCTCTGAAGGCGAAAGCAATCGTCTTTCGTGCCCCCGATACTTCCGCTGCGCTGGTTGTCTGCGACTTAATCGGCATTGCCACCGATCTGTCGCACGAAGTCCGCCGACGAGCGTCCGAGAAGACCGGCATCCCCGCGAGCAACATCGTGATCGCGGCAACACACTCGCACACCGCGCCCGACTACATGAAAGAGTTGTATCGGTATCTGGGTAAGCAACAACAGCAGAAGCTGCGAGCCGAATACATCGAAAAACTGATCAGCGGTCCGGTCACAGCGATCGTCGAGGCGCACGGAAACGCGCAACCGGCATCGCTATCCGCGGGGTCAGCAACGCAAACCACAGCCGTTGCCTTTAACCGTCGTTTTGTCATGCGCGACGGCAGCGTGCGCACCTGGCAGTCGCTGTCCAATCCGGAAGTTGTCCGGGCCGCCGGCCCCATCGATCCGCAGATTGAACTCCTCGCCATTCGCAGTCTTGAGGGTGACACGACTCGTGGAATCCTCAGCAACTTCGCTCTGCATCTTGATACAGTCGGAGGGATGCGCTGGAGTGCTGACTATCCGTTTTTCATCGAGCGAAGTTTGCAAAAGAAGTTTGGCAAAGATCTGATTTCGATTTTCGGCACCGGCTGCTGTGGTGACATCAACCATGTCGATCCCTCGACGCCCAACCGCCACAAAGCGGACTTTATCGGCGATGCCATCGGCACGTCGATCAGCGAACAGTTCGCCCAGTTGTCGCCGCTAAAAGGCAGTCGACTGATCGTCAAATCGCAAACCGTCCAGCTGCCTTTAGAGGAAGTGACTCAAGCACAAGTCCGGAGAGCGGTGCAGATCGTCGAATTGGCAAAGCAAGGTGCCAAAGTCGATTTTTTCGATCATGTCACTTCGTACAAGCGACTGATTTTGGATCAATTGCTGCGCCGCGAACCATTCGCAAACACGGCAGACCACATCACTTGGGGACTCAGCCGCTCGCTGGCTGGCATTGGCGCGAAGCTGCCGGTGGACGTCACCGTGATCACGA
>JBFJVZ010000068.1:0-22182 GCA_041623895.1 Pirellulaceae bacterium
ACGCAACGACCACGGATTGCCGATTTACAACGCGACAACGGGCGGATGCTACGACGGGCTGGAAGAACATCAGGTCAATCAGAACCAAGGGGCGGAATCGACGCTCGCGTTTCTGTTGTCCCTAGCAGAGATGCAACGACTGGAAGGATCGCTGCCGGCACTGCAAACGCTCCAATCCGATTCTGCACGGGCGCAGCCACACCCACAGAAAACCGTCAGCGGTACCTATGTTAGTTAAACGAACAGGAATCGTTCTTTCGCCCAACAACCGTCGCGTTGTGCTGCGACCGTTTGAGTTGCGCAGTGATGACCGGAAACTCCGGATCATCGCTCGCGTGTCGACTCTTTCCGAAGATGAAGTAGATGCGCAGTTAAGTCATGTTTTCGAGGAATTCCACGGAAGACATCAGCGACCGCGTGAATTCTTTCTGTCCCGCTACGAAGCCATTCGCCACCACTTGCTGACAGACACACCGCTGACCGAAAGCCGCCAACTGTTACTCGGCGCCTACTTTACTCAGGAGTACGCATTGGAATCAGCGGCGCTGTTCAATCCGTCGATCGTCTGGCATTTCGATCAGTCAAACCTTGCCGCGGGTTCGCGGCGATTCGTGCTGAGTCTGCGCGCGGTCGGTGAAGGACACATTTCATCGGTCACGTTTCGATCCGGAGTCATTGACGGCAACAACCGCATAGCGATCGACGAACCAACGAAGTTTGTCACGACGCCTGCATTTGTTCCTGACGCATTGTATGAGAAAGCTTTGTTTCTTCGCAAACTGATCGAGCTTGAGTTAGGCAACCCGTTCACAGAATATGTACTGGCCTCACTGGATAATGAATTCACGTTGGATCAACTGGAAAACGCGCTGCAGAGCGGATTGCGAGAACATCGGTCACGACATCACGATTTGGCGCCGATCGTCGAGCAAGTCATCACGCTCGCCAAGTCAAACTACGAAATCACCTACTTGCCAGAACACGAACTATCCGAACGTCTGATTTTTCCCTTTGGCCCAACCGAATCCAACGGGATTGAGGATGCCCGCTTTCTGGAGTTTCAACAGGAAAATGGAACCTCGCGTTACTACGCCACCTACACCGCGTATAACGGAAAAATGGTGTTGCCCCAATTGCTCGAGACGCGAGACTTCCTGCACTTCAAAATGCACACGCTCAATGGTCCAGCAATCGCCGACAAGGGACTCGCCATGTTCCCCCGAAGGATCAACGGTCATTATGCCATGTTGTCTCGGCAAGACGGCGAGCATCTGTACCTGATGTACTCGGACATGCTCTACTTCTGGCATACCAAACAGATGATCGTCAAGCCAACGTACCCTTGGGAGTTTGTGCAGTTGGGAAACTGCGGTTCCCCAATCGAGACGGACGCGGGATGGCTAGTGCTAACCCATGGCGTCGGGCCGATGCGCAAGTATTGCATCGGCGCAATCCTGCTGGACCTGGATGATCCGTCGCGAGTGATCGGTCGCTTGAAAGAGCCGCTGCTAACTCCGGACGAAAATGAACGCGAAGGCTACGTCCCGAACGTGGTTTACAGTTGCGGTAGCGTGATCCACAACGGGCATCTCGTGCTTCCCTATGCCATGTCGGACTACGCCACGAGCTTTGCCACGATGCCCGTTGATGAACTGTTATGTTCGATGATCTGAAGGACATCGACGGCGGCAGGTCACGTCGACTCTTCGATCCATGGCCGGTGTTAGCAACAACCACTGCATCGGTCACGCTACTTGCTCTTGCGGCGTTGGGTGATCAGTGCGTGCACGACGTCGCTGCGGCGAACGACTCCGACCAGCTCCTGCGGCTCGACTCGTGTGACCACCGGAATGCAGTCGTCCGTTTCCGCTTGAAACAGAATGGTCGTCGCCGGTGCCGTGGCCACAGCCAGGCAACCAAGCAGCAGCGCTATGCTGCCGCTGCAGCCAAAGATCAACAATCCGATCAAGACCAGGCTGAAGGTGGCAAAGATTTCGCCCGCCGAGAGCACCAGGCAGTGTGCGGCCACGCGGCGAAACTTCGTGAACGTGAATTCGCAGCCAAGGTTGAACAAAACCAGTGCCATGGCAAGCTTCAACAGCGGCTCAAATTGCCGAAGGTGGGCCTGGGGCAGCCAATCCAAGACGCTCGACCCAACCAGCAGCCCGACCAGCAAAATGTTGTTTCGATCAGGATGACAGCTTGGCACGATGGTAATGCAGCCGAACTTGGCGGCGTGGCGGCGGCGTTCGTCTCACGGTTTTACCCTGTTTGGACAGCAAACCCCTCGGCGTGTTTCGTAAATCTTTGTCATCGTGCTGAAGAACGTCTATCCTGAGCGCCGGGCAAATGCTTGACCACCAATCACCTAACCGACATGCCCACCTATCAACGCGGAAACTTTTCCATCCAACTCGAATTCCAACCGCGCGTCGGCCCGCTGGCGAAATCCGACCGCCAGTTGGCATGGCGAACCTATCTTCAAATTGCTAACTGCCATGCGGTCCGTCGTGGCCAGTCGGGCGACGCTGCGGATGGGGCCGATTGCCAATCGATGCCGCAGAGCTTTGCGGAAATCAAATCGCTGTCGAGCCAACTGTTGGAAATCGCTCAGCAGTATCCGATGGACGAGCCCACCACGGATCACGACGACCTGCCGACTTTGCTGGCACAGATTCTGGAAGTCGTTCTGAACCCGCTGACGCAGGCTTGGGCAGCTGCCTTTGAGCGGGACGGCGGCCCGTCATCGCCGGCAACGAGCGATGCCAACCAGAAGTACAACGACGAACTACAGGACGATTGGGCTTCCGTTCGCCGTTTCTTTTCTGAGTTGATGGACGAGTTGGTTCAGAAATATGGATTCGTCTGTCTGCAATCTAGCTTGCCCAACCACATCCGTATTGCCTGGCGTGAGCAAGCTGCGCGGATCGCCAGCGGATCGGATGCATCATGAGTTCAGCCATCAAGGCCCCGGTGCGAATTTACGTGATCTGGCACCCGAACACGGGAGACGGTCGCGGCCTGGCCAAATCGGTGTTTGAGTGGTTTCAGCAAGTTCCCGGAGGCTGCGGTATTCCGGTTCATTATCGCAGCGATCCGAAACCCGAGTTCGACCGTGGCCTGCCGATCGATATCGATTTCGATGAAGCCTCACTTAACTTGCTGGTTTTGCTGGTCGATCAACATATGGTCGCCGACGAAGAGTGGACGCAGTGGTTGGATTCATTGGCGAGCAAACCAAATCAGAGAATCTACCCCGTCGCGCTGCACTCTTCGGCTTTTAACCTGCCGCCGTCCATCCGCAGTCTGAATTTCATCACGCTGGAGCATTCGGCGGGCCGAGGTACCGAATTGGAGGCTTCGGCAACGGAACGTCGCCCGCAGATGCTGCGCAAGAAACTAACCGAAGCCTTCGCGCGCGTCTTGCTATCGAACAGATCGCTCGACAAGGCGGCTGAGGCACCACCGCCCGTGAAGATATTTCTTAGCCACGCAAAGGCGGACGGGCGCGACCGGGCAGCCAGCATTCGTGACTATATCTATTCCGAGACGCAGCTGACTGCATTTTATGATGAGAACGATATCGCGATGGGTCAAAGCTTTGCCAGCGTGCTGGATGATGCGCTGGAGTCCGGCCAAACAGCAGCGATGCTGGCGCTGAACTCTGATCGCTACGCCGATCGGCCCTGGTGCCGCCGCGAGGTGCAAGAATTTCGTCGTCCCCGCCGCGTGCCGATCGAAGACGCCCCCGGTCGGCAGCTTTGGCGGTTGTATCCACTGCTGGTGGTGGATGGACTGGAGCAGCACATCACGCGCTGCATCACCGAATTTGGAAACGCGCGGTGCATTCGTTGGGGCGACGGTCGCCAAAGTCTGTACATCGACACCCTGTTGCGTGAACTATTATTTCGCGCTTATCACCTGCAGATGGGCCAGGAAATCGCAAAACGAATGAGCGGCGAATGCCTCGTCATCAATTGGACACCCGACCTACCCACCGTCAAACAACTGTTGCTGGAATCAGAAAAAGAAAACATCGATCGACTGGAATTGATTTACCCGGGACTCGGCCTCTCGCAACTTGAGCTGGCCAAGCTGAAAGAATACTTCCCGAAGATCATCTGGGACACGTTTGAGTTCACACTGTGGAATCTAACCGAATGAATGATTCAGACGAAACAGAATTCTTGCTGGGTGTCTCCATTTCGGGCGGTCCCGACTTGCTGTCTTACGGGTTCGGGAACGAGCATCTGCGGGAACTGTTAATTCGCATCTGTCGGCCAATCATTGTCGAGATCGGCAAAGCATTCGGTTTCCCCGTTCAACTTGCTTACAGTGGCCACATCGGCGAAGAGTCGTTCGCGCTGGACCTGATCGAACTGATCAGCACTGAAAAAGCGGAGAACGCGTCGGGCAGTGAAAACCTGTGGCAGGGAAAACTTTACAATCCCTTACCCTGGCCGCACTATCAACACGTCACGCCGGCGTATGAGGCGACGTGGATCAACGCCTGCAAGTTTGTGCGAATCAGCCAGGAAATGGCGAACCTGGATGAAGTGATCGAGTTTCCACCGCGCGGTGTACTGACGCCGCGAATCGCCTACAACCGCGCGCGCGTGCTGACCAAGACCCGCCAGCTGATGAGCACGGGGCTGAAGCACGACGACGGCAACAAGTGGCTGATGCCGCCGCTGACATGGCGTGTCGCCGTGGGCGGAAAGGTCACGGGGTTCACGGGAATCATGCCCGGCGTCTTTGAGGAAGTTCGTTATGCACTGGACCCACCAGCGGGACACAGACGCCCCCGGGTTTACATCTTGGGCGGATTCGGCGGGGCCGCGCACGAATTGGCACGAGCGCTGTTGGGCGATGACGAAGTGCCGGCGTTTCGCGTCGATTACCACAAGGAGAAGTCTCAGCCGCATTACCGATTGATGCAAGAAGGCTACCGGCTATTTGGCAGCGCCGGGGAACCCGGGGAACCCGAGCAGGAACTTCAGCACCTCGCATCGCTGATTAAGAACGCGCGAGGCAACTTGAAGGAGACGTTTCAAAATGGCCTGACCGAAACGGAAAACGAGACGCTGCTCAGATCTTCTGACTTCTCCGATGTTTCCAGACTGATCTTCAAAGGCCTATTGAATGCAGATATGGGCTAGCGGACAGCGCCAGGTTCGATCAACAACGCCGCAATCGGCGTTTGATTGGCCGGGGAGAATGTCGCCGGACACTCCGTGGCCGGTTTTCCAACCAGGCTAATTACCGACCAAGGAGTGTTCGGCAACCATCAATTCCCGATCCTTAAAGACAAGGCAGAACATCGCCAGGACAGGTTCTGGCCTACGTGGTATTGAATCCCGAAGGTTATTTTCCTGATTTTTTTGTCCCCAATTGGCTCGGATGCGACAGTAATGGTGTGAAATGAAGCAGCTTGGACGGATCTTGTGGACAACAAAGCGCGAAAAGCATTCGAGATTCTGGTACGTGAGAACTCACGAATGCTGATGGTCTATCTGCGGAGTCTGGTTCACGACGAGGCCGCCTTGGATGATCTGTTTCAGGAAACGATGATCGTTGCCTGGCGGCGGCTGGATGAATGCGACCTTGATCGCCCATTTGGGCCCTGGCTTCGCGGCATTGCTTCGCGGCTGGTGATGGCGCACTACCGTGAAAGAAAGTCACAGCCCGTCTTGCTGCATGACGGTGTGCTGGCGGTGATCGACCGTCAACTGGAGAACATCAGTTCCAGAGTCGGCGATACGTGGGATGAAAAAGTCGCGGCGTTGCATGACTGTCTGGATGCTTTGCCTGAAAAGCAGAAAACGGTCGTCGGTGCCAGATACTTTGACGACATGCCGGCCCAACAAGTTGCTGATCGCTTTGAACTGTCGCTTGAGGCGTGCAAGAAACGGTTGCAACGTGGGCGAGCCTTATTGGCGGAGTGCCTGAAGAAGAAAGGCTTGCTGATTGCTGGTGAGGCCACGACATGAATCAGCCCTTGGAAAAGCTGCGGGACTGGATGGATGATGCTGAATCAGAATCGGTCGCCCCGTGCGATTCGCTGGAACAGGAATCTTACCAGGAAGCGGCGGAGTTGCTGTTGATTCACGGATTGCTTTCCGATTTCGGGCACCGAGACGCAGAGCGAGATTCTGCCAGAATCAAGGCGTTGATGAAGTCGATCGATTTGGAACAGCAACCGACAACGCCATCGGTTCCAGCAAACTCGTCGCAAAAAAACAGCAGCCGGCGAATTGCGTTTCTATCCTCGGCGCTGTCACTGGCCGCCGTGCTGGTCGTGATGTTTGTGCTGTTGGGTCCGCAGCAGAATGTTTCCGCAGCAATGGCGTCGCTGGAAAAAGTGCTGGCAGCGGCGGCGCAACCACGGGACCGCACGTACAAGATTCGTGTCGTCGAAGAATACCCCCGAGACAAACGGCCGCGAAACCTGCCTCAGCAAGTCCAGCAGCGGGACGCGGAAGAACAGCTTGACGGGGCAACACTTTACTTAAGGGGTGCTGACAGATACGTACTGGTTCGCCTGTTGCCGGACGGACGCCGAAGGATATCTGGCTGCGATGGCGAGCAAAGCTGGGCTTTTCGCGAGGACGGTCCCGTCCACGTCAGTGCTGACGCGAGCCGTTTTCGCGGTGGCCTGCCAGGACACCAACAGGACATTCCGTTCATCAATATTCACTCACATCTGTCACAGTTGCAATCAGGATACAAGATTGAATTGACCAGTGCCCGTCAAGAAGCAACCGATGGAACAGTTCTCTCGCAACTCTTGGGTATTCGCAAATCTCGGGAGATTCGAGGACCGAAGCAGGTTGAGATTTGGTTCAACTCGGACAACGGAACCGTCCACACGATGCTGCTGGTTGGTCTGCCGCGTGGGCGAGGCGGTCCAAAGAGTGTCTCGTTGGAATTGATCAATCAGACCGACTTGGGACCAGACTTCTTTTCTCATCAATCCCACCACCAGCCGGATCGGACAATTCGCCAAGAGGAGCCTCAGAATTGACGCCTCGACGAATCCCCTTGTTTCTGGTCGCGGCGTCATTCCTGCTGTCGGGAATGGCGATCGGCCAGGGTCGCGCGCAGCAAAGTCGTCGCACACAACAAACGAGCGATCCAATCGTCACTGCCATTGATGCCGATTCCAGTGGCACGATTTCAACGCCGGAGCTGCGAGCGGCTGCGAAGGCTATTCGCGAACTTGACGTCAATAACGATGGAATTGTCTCTCGCGATGAAGCTTTCGGTCGCAGCAGTTCGACTCAGGGGCATGGCGGCGGCAGTCGACTGGGCGGCTACACGACACCTCCGCCAGCGAACAATGTGCCCCAGCATCCGTTCAATATTATCATCGGCAGACTGACGCACGAGAGCGGGACCGTACGAGTGCTCTGTCATGACGATACGCGTGCGTATTTGACATATGGCGACCAACAGATTCAGCATGCGAGCAAGACGGCGGCGCACAATCTTTTGGCTGGCGAGCCATTCGACTTTGTGATCGATTCACTTCGCGCGAACACGCGTTACTTCTATCGGCTGTACTACGAATCCGGTGAGGGAATTCAACAAAGCGACGAGTACACATTTCATACTCAGCGCGATTCCAATAGTGCGTTCGTATTTACCGTACAGGCGGATTCACATCTGGATGAGAACACCAGCGGTGATGTCTACTTGCGAACGCTGGCCAATGCACTTGCCGATCAGCCAGATTTTCATTTCGCTCTCGGCGATACGTTCATGACGGGCAAGTATGACAGGCCCGAGCTTTCGCATCCGCAATACCTGGCTCAGCGTTATTATCTCGGGCATCTATGCCACTCCGCAGCGTTGTATTTTGCGCTTGGCAATCACGATGGTGAATCGGGGAATCGAGGCTCCAATGTGTGGGCGACCACAACGCGTAAACGCTATTTTCCCAATCCATTTCCGAATGGTTTTTTCACCGGCAATGAACATCCGGAGCCGCAGGTTGGCCTGCCGGAGAATTATTACCAGTTTCACTGGGGTGCTTGCCAATTCATCGTGCTCGATCCATTTCGCCACACGACGACGCGAAATCGCCGTGGCGGATCGGGCGACAACTGGTACTGGACGATTGGCCCGCAGCAATACCAGTGGCTAAAACGTTCGCTCCAGCAGAGCGACGCAAAGCTACGGTTTGTGTTTCTGCACCACCTGGTTGGCGGCAGCGACCGTAATCAGCGGGGCGGTAAGGAAGCGGCTCCATTTTGGGAATGGGGAGGCAACAGTTCGACCGGTGAATACGAGTTCGATCGGTATCGTCCCGGCTGGGTCAAGCCGATTCACCAGTTGCTGGTCGAGCATGGCGTCAACGTTGTTTTTCACGGCCACGACCACATGTTTATCAAGCAGGACCTGGACGGCATCGTTTATCAACTCGTTCCTCAGCCCGGCCATCCCCGATTCGGCAACACGCGCAGCGCGACCGAATACGGCTACCTTAGCGGCGCAATGCAAAGCAGCAGCGGACATGTGCGAGTGCACGTCGACAGGGATCACGCAAGAGTTGATTATGTGCGAGCCTATCTTCCGCGCAGCGAAGGCCCCGGCCGCATGAATGGTGAAGTCAGTTACTCGTACCAGATTTCGGCAAAGTAAAGAGAGAGCTTTTCATCGTCAGCAAGGGTGATGGGCTCGTCACAGCCATTCGGAAACAACATGCCTCCGCACCGCAGCCGAAAAAGCTGGTCGTCTTCCGTTCAGGCCGCGACAGTCCAATGAGTAACAAACCTACCGGTTAAGGGAGACTTGCAACGATGAGAATCTTCAGCTGCCCAGCCATCGTCATCGCGATGTTGGTTTTCGGCAACACGACAAACGCACAAGAGCAATCACGCCAAGGCCAGCGAGTTCAGCGCGGCAATGCGGATGACGCCGAAGCTGAGCGTCGCAAAGGTGACCGCAATCGCGAAGCACGCAGTGGTGGCTCGCAAGATCAGCAAGGGGCACGAGGCGGGGGCGGTCAAGGCAGAGGACGCGGGGGCGGTCAGCCCGGCGGAGGCGGGTTGTTTCGCTTGCTGGATGTCGACCGCGATGGACAGCTATCAGCTAAAGAGATCGATGGTGCGATCGCTGTGCTCAGCAAACTTGATACCAACAAAGACGGTGTCCTGGACGGGGAAGAACTGAATGTCCGTGGTGGCGGTGGTCGCGGCGGTCAGGGCGGCGAGCGTAAAGATCAAGGGGCACAAGCTTCACCGCGCCGTGGAGGTCAAATTGCAGAAGATAAGCGTGGTCGAAACCTACCTGGTGTGAATTAAGGATTGCTCGGCATGAAGATACATTACTCGGCACTGCTGCTTTTCACTCTGCTCGCCACGAACGTCAATGCGGCTGGTCGGCCCAACATTGTGTTCATGATGTCGGACGACCAGGCATGGAACGGTCTTTCCGTGGCCATGCACCCCGATCTTCCGTGGTCGAAGAGTTCGATTGTCGAAACTCCTAATCTGGAAAAGTTGGCGAGTCAAGGCATGCGTTTTTCGGCGGCCTATGCGCCAGCCTCGGTGTGTTCGCCAACCCGCATCAGTCTGCAAACGGGTAAGAGCCCCGCAGCCATGCACTGGACCAAGGCGGCTCCGGCCCAGTCGGGTCACCAGATGATCGAACCCCGAAACATCCGCCAGCTTGATCGCGGCGAGGTCACGATTGGCGAACTATTGCGCGATGCCGGCTACGCGACCGCGCACTATGGCAAATGGCACATCGGCGGCGGTGGGCCTGCCGCGCACGGTTACGACGAGAGCGATGGCGATATCGGCAACGAATACGCTCACCGGTACGGCGATCCGAATCCGGCCGACATCTTCGGCATGGCCAAACGTGCCGCGGCCTTCATGGAAAAGAATCAGCGAGCGAACAAGCCGTTCTTCATCCAGATGTCGTGGCACGCTCTGCACGCACCGCAGAACGCGATGAGGGCAACGCTTGTCAAGTACGCACAGAAGATGGGCGGAAGTATCAATGACAAACGCGTCGGCAGCGCGGCGATCGCGGAAAACCTGGACACCGGCGTGGGCATGGTCGTCGATGCCGTCGATCGTCTTGGTCTGGCCGAAAACACGTACGTGATTTACATGTCGGATAACGGCAGTGGTGGCGGAGGCGGTGGAAAGGGTGGCCGCGGAAGGCGTGGCGGACTTTCCGGTGGCAAAGGCAGCGTCTGGGAAGGCGGAATTCGCGTCCCGCTGATCATTCGTGGTCCCGGCGTTCCTGAGAACTCGTGGTGCCATCAGCGCGTCGTCGGCTACGACTTTTATCCGACCTACTGCCAATGGGCAGGCATTTCAGCGTCAAAATTGCCCCACAATCTCGAGGGCGGAAGCATCATCGGTTTGCTCGCAGATGGCAAAGGCTCGGTCACCCGCAGGCGAGAAGAAATGATGTTTCACTTTCCGCACTACCAGAGTGGTGACGGTCCACATTCGGCACTGCTGCTGGGCGATCACAAGCTGATGAAGTTTTACGAAGATGGTCGTCTTGCGTTGTTCGACATCAAGGCTGACATCTCCGAGCAAAATGACCTTGCCAAACAGATGCCGGAGAAAGCCGCTGAGCTCGATGCGAAGTTGGTGAAGTACCTCAAAGATGTCAACGCGCAGATGGCGGTGCCGAATCCAAACTACGATCCGAACCGGCCACCAACCGTTCGCAAGGGAGGCGGTGGTGGAAACAAGAACAGTAAAAATCCAAAACCAAATCGACGGAGAAGAAATCGATGAACCCGGCAATTCGGTCCGCAATCGCCCCTGTTTGCTTGTGGATTGTCGTTTCCACGGCCAACGCACAGCGGCCACCGCGCAAGCCCCGCATGAATGACACGATCAAGGCCAACATCTACGCCGACAACTCGTTCCAACTGTACATCAATGGAGAACTGGTGGCGGTGGACTCGATTTCATTCGTGCCGCATAACGTCATCTCCGTCGACATTCTGCCGAAGTATCCGATGACGATTGCCGCCATGGGAATCGATAACGCTGATCCCAAGACCGGCATGGAATATTGCTCCGAAACCTGGACATGAACATGAAAACTCTCCTCTCCACAAGCCTCGTTCTTATTTCTGCTTCGCTCGCTTCGGCGCATGAGGGTCACTCGCACGCTCCGTCCTCCGAAACGCAAAAGCAGATCGAACGTCTAAACACAGCGCCTCATGCGGTTCGACTGGTCGTGCAGCGCGATGGGGTCGCCGCAACGAAGCGTCCTAAAATGGCTTCGTTCTTTGATGCCTTCCAGGACAAGGTTAAGGTGCGTTTTGACACCGACTTTCTGTATGTCGAATCACGCGGCATGCCGGACCATCCGATGATGATTGGGATCACGGCCTGGCAGCAACAGGTGCCGTTGCCGCAGAACTACCGCGGCAACAATGCGTGGCGAATTCCACTGCATCCGGTACCCTCTGGCAATCCGATGTCGGCAAAGTCGCACTTCTTTCGCGGTGCCATCGCGCTGGCGGTCAACGGCGTGCCGATCTTCAACCCGATCAAGAATGACGGCCGCACTGACACGTTGAAAGCAGGCGAATTGGATCAATGGGGCGGCCATTGCGGCCGCGCAGACGACTATCACTATCACATCGCGCCTGTGCATTTGGAAAAGATGGTCGGCAAAGGAAACCCGGTCGCCGTTGCACTCGATGGCTACCCCATCTACGGATACAACGACCCCAACGGGCAGCCGCCGACAAATCTTGACTGGCTTAACGGCCATCAAGACGCGGACGGTAACTATCACTATCACGCCACCAAAACGTACCCGTATTTGAACGGCGGCTTCTTTGGCGAAGTCGTCGAGCGAGACGGTCAGGTCGATCCACAACCGCGAGCTCAAGGGGCGCGGCCCGCGATGCCGCCCTTGCGGGGTGCCAAAATTACCGGCTTCGAGAATCCCCAGCCGGGAAGTTACATTGTCAGATACGATGTCTACGGCGATCAGCGATCGGTCGAATACACCGTCGCCGAAAACGGATCGGCGAGGTTCAACTATGTTTCGCCACAAGGTACGAAGAGTGAAAACTACACACCCCGTCAGCGTGGCGGAGGCGGCCGTGGAAGCAGCGGTCGACCTCCGGCACCGCCTCCCCAGGACCGGCGACCGGCTGAAATACGTCCGCCGCAGCGCGGTCCCAATGACCCACCTGGACGCCGCGGTGGCGACCCAATCACCCGTGCTTTAGATACCAATCGCGACGGCCGGATTGACAAGGCCGAGCTGCGGAACGCGGCACAGTCACTTCGCACGCTGGACAGGAACAAAGACGGTCAAATCACAGAAGAAGAATTGCGAGCTCCGGGCGGCGGCCGTGGCGGCGAAGACAGACCGCCGCGTCCCGGCGAACAAGCAAGCAGAGCTGGGCCCCAAGGACGGAGCGAACGCGGCGGACCGACGCCGGGCGACGGTCCACGTCAACCCTGGATTCTGGTGCATGCGGACGAAGTCGACTTGAACAACGACAAGATCGTCAGTCGCGAAGAGATTGTCGGCGAAGCGACCCGCGCATTCGCAGGCTACGACGCCAACAACGATGGCCGGCTAACGCAAGACGAAAATAGCGTACGCGGCGGTTCCAAAAGTGCGATGGCCGGTTTCATCCGCGGTCACGCCGGGGAACTTGACCGCGACAACAATGGAATCCTGACAGCCGCCGAAGTGGTGGGCAACGCCGAGCGGATGTTCGGTAAGATGGACACCAATCAAGACGATAAGGTCACCGCGGAAGAACTGGAAGTCGCGCGACGGAAGTAGTTCAATCGCAGGTTTCCAACGAGTCGCGATGTCCTTTCATCAATGGCCTCGAGCCTTGACTACCAACGTAAACAAGCCGCTGGCGATGTTTTCATTGTTTACGTACGGGGTCAGAGGATCATCGCCAACTCGTTCTTGAAGTTGTTTCCAGTCAGAGGCTGCGGAAATCGGAATGGGGTCGACAACAACGCCTCGAAACGGTCTGGAAGTTATCCCGCTGAAATTCTTGAGGGCATCGATTGTTTCGGCCAGCGTATCAAAATCGCGATCGATACGATCAACCGGCAAGCGTCGATCCAAATCGATCCGTGGTGCCGCCGGGGAGACGTTTTCTGCTTCGGACTCATTGCTTTGCTGTCCCAGGAAATTGATCACCAGCAGTGCATCCAGTGCCGTAGCCGTTTGGCTACCGTTGACATCGACGTAATGTTCAGGCAATTCTGCTTCGGCAGTCGGCGCCGCTAGCGGAACCGTGGCGACTGCCGACCGTCCAATGAAATTGATGATCAGCAGCGCATCCAGGCTGGTCGTCTCTTCATTGAAATTGACATCGGTTGCAGCCAACGGATTTTGCCACGGCAACGTGTTGATTGTTTCGACGCGGGCATTGCCGTTGCTCAAAATGTGCCGCTGTTCCCCGGCCACGAAAACTGGTGCCTCGACATTCCAGCCGGAACCATAGCTCACTGTGTCGTCCGCGTCATGCTTGACAAGCAAAGAATTAGAAGCGTCGGTTGTTTCGATCACGCTGGGGGCATCCAAAATCAATTGGTTTGGACTTGCGCCGATGATATCGATCTCCTCTACGTTGGAGATTGCGTTGCCGGCGTCAGTCAAGTCCAGTGTTTGCCCGCTTCCGGTCAAGCGAAGTTTGTCGTAGCCATCGGAAGCGCTAAAAGAAATCGGTATCGAATTTGGAATTGCCGATGTCAGATTCGCGAGTCCAACATTGTTATCTCCACCGGTACCATGAAACTCCAACGCGGACACCGCGCCGCCGCCGCCGCGAAACAATTCGATTGAATCCTTCGTCACCGTGATTTCACTGCCGTCAGCTGAGACCTCCACGTGACCAGCAATCAAATCGACATGCGCAGTAGCGCCCAGGTCGCCATCCAAGATCGAGTGCCGATAATCCTCCACTTCGCCGTCGGCGGCCGCACCGCCGGGTTGCAGGCCGCCAGTCGAACTGATTCTGAATCGAGTGAATGTGTCGCCAGGTGTCGAACCGGCCGGGACCGTGTAGGAAACAATGTTGTCTCCAGCCACAACATCGATGCTGGTCCCTTGCCCAAGATGTTCGTCCGGGTGATCAAACAGGCCGTTGCCGTTGAAATCAATCCAGGCATCTAGCTTGGCGTCAGCGGAAGCTGTAACCAGAAAACTTGAGGTCGTTGCCGCTGCAGTGGTGGCGATCGCGGCGGCAATCTGCAGAACACCGTCATCGTCGTTGGTTCCGTCCCCGTCATCACCGGTTGCATTGTTGCCAGGCTGCCCATCGGCCTCGGGATCGACTAGCGATCCCAACAGCAGACCTGAACCTAATGCGTGCGAAGCACCAGCGGGCAACAGCGTTTGGTAGCTATTGGGCGCGTCGCCAAAATCGACACCCCCGGACCCGGAGCCAACGATCGAAACGGTCACCGAGTTGAACGACACTTCGCTCAGCGGCACCGGATCTTCGGTACCGAAGACCAGCACGTCACTTCTTACCGGTTCGTCAGCCGGACTTCCTGTGAAGGTGATCTCGCCCTCGGCATCGGCATTAAGCCGTACGGACCACAATGACCTTTTGTCACCTTCGCGGCCAAAAAAACCAGAGCCGTCGAAAGAGCCGACTTCGCTAAACACATTGGGATCCAAAAGCATGTTGTCGTCGGGATCACGGTCACCATCAACAGCGGTTAATCCAAAAGGATAATCTTCACTAGGCTGAAAGGCACGGCGAAATGCTTCTGCGTCGGACCTAACACCTTTGGCAATTTCATCGACTACCAGTGACGGCGAGCCTTCGGACACCGTCAACCCTATTGCTTCAACCGTCAAGTTGGGAACATCCGTCTCGAACAAAGCGTTGACAAATTTGAGCTCAAAACGAAATGGATTGTTTTCACTTGGATTTTGGTCGTCGATGAACCTGTTCTGGACTATTTCGACGTTGCCCGCACCGATCCCCGATAAAGCCTCCAGCGCGGCCCGCAGGTTTAAAATCGTTTCACTGACGCTCGGACCGAAGACGATGTCACCAGTCGTTTCACTGCCAAACGCCAATCGATAACTGCCACCGGTAGTCTTGTTGGAGAACGTCAAACGTTGGGTTTCGGAAAACACCACCGAGAAGGAATCCGGATTATCGTAGGCCACATCCAGAAATGCGGCGAACACGCCCGTCGGCTCCGGTCTGACATCTTGCACCGACGCACGCAACAAGAAGTCATTGCCGACAGCAATCTGGTTGTTCGGCAAGGGCGCCCCGGTTAAGTCAGTCGCGTCCAAAGTGATGGCGATCTGCGCCAATAAACAACGGTCCTCTAATCGCTCAATCGATCGTCGGTGACGATGGTGCCGTCGCACGTTGACTCTTCGACGCTTTGACATCGCACACCTTCTATACCGGCGCTTCACTCAAGTGAGGCTCGTCCAAAACGGGCGATCACCACATCATAAATCGGCGGGCAAAGGATTGCACCTATTCCTCAGTTTGGCATCCGAGGCAACACGCTACCGAGATCTGCGGAGCGATGCCGGGTTTGGACAGCGGCCGCCGACGTGGTCACTCCTCCGCCAGTTCAAACAGCGGGCTGGCGACTCCGTTTTTGTCGACTTGCCAGGGCGTCCAGACGATGATTGGGGGTTCAGCCTTGAGGTCGCTTTTGCGGGGCGGTATCTGGCTGGATTCAAGCTTGACGTTTTCCGGATCGTATTGCTCGGTCAGCTTGTCGATCTCTTCGCGCAGTTCGTTTTCCAAATCCTGCAGGTCGTCTTGCAGCAGCTTGACGGACTGTTCGGCGCGGGCGATGTCGCCGTGCTGTTGTGACGCGCGGCCGACTCCGCGGGCCGCTGTGCTCATGCCTGTTCGCCGACCACCGACGAAGGCTCCCAGAATGGATGAACCCACCGACAGGATTGATGACCAGCGCGCCTGTTCGTACTGGGCTTGTTCGCGGGCGACACGATCTTCAGCCGTTTGAATCTTCTTTTCCAGTGACTTGATTTTAGCTTCGTATTTGTCGCGCAGCTTCTCGGTCTCCAAGTCTCGCTGCTCGCGAAGCTGTTGGCCAAAGAAGACCTTCGCTTCCGCTTCTGTGCAACCGCCCGGCGCGTAACCGTTTACCAGCGGCGATTTGTACAAGGTCAAATAAGAATTGCGATACAAATAATCTTTGAACTGTTTGGCGTAGCTGCGGAATTTGCCTTTACTGAGCAGTTCATCAGGTAAATCACTCCATCCGTAATCCGGCTCAGGCTCGTCCAGCAGTTCCACATCGGGTGAAACCGGCTCGCTCTGGCCCCAGGGATCGTCGGGCCAACCGCGGCCACAGCGAATCAATCGCTTTGTGTCCAACCAGGTATCCAAGTCGGCCGATGATTTGGAAAAGTGCATTGAACCTTGGCAGTACAACCCGGGGCGATAAATCAATTTGGTGTTTTCATCGGGAGCTTCGTGTGCGGCCATGAATCGCTCGTCGACCCCGGAGGGAACCACAGGACGCGCAGCAGCTTCCGGTTCCGACTTGACCGACTCGTTTGACTCAGCGCGTTTGGCCTTGGCTTCGGCCTTGCGGTCGGCCATCAGGTGACTGATTTGATCGCGCGCCAACGGCCCGGCCAAAAACGACATCGCCCAGCGCGTTTGAAAAATCTGCGGAAAACCGTCGTGCACGTTGTTCATCAAGAACACACGGTTCCCCAACCCAGCCAACACTTGTTCCATCTCATTGCGGTCGAACTCTTGGCCTGCTTGGGCCGAAGCGCCTTCCAGGCCTTCCAACACGCGGGCCTTATCGCGTTCGGTTTGCAAGCGACCCAAAAACCAGGTGCCGATGTTCGACAGTCCTTTGTAATCCAAGTCGACCGGGTTTTGCGTGGCCAAGGTAATGCCCAGCCCGAATGCTCGCGCTTGCTTGAGCAGCGTCAACATGGGCGGCTTGGTTGGCGGATTGCGAACCGGGGGAAAGTAGCCGGCAACTTCGTCCATGTAGAACAACGCCCGTAGCGAACTGGTGCCGGATTGCGTTCGCATCCAAGCCAGTAACTCATTCAGCAAGATCGTGACAAAAAACATCCGCTCGCTATCGTTCAGATGCGCAATCGAGAGGATGGAGATCCGCGGCTTGCCTTCGGCGGTATAAAAAAGTTTCTTGATCGAAAGTGTTTCCCCCTCCAGCCATGACGAAAACGCGGGCGAGGCAAGCAGGTTATTGAGTCTCATCGCCAGCTTGCCGCGGTCACCGGACGACATAAAACTATCCAAGTCGACAACACCCACACGATTGATCGGCGGCGATTGGATCAAGCGAATCAATTGCGCGATGCCAACGTCGTTGCCGGCCCGCCACTCGTGGTTCAAGATCGAGGAAATCAAAATGTGTTCGGGCGATGTCATCGGGTCCGCATCAATCCCCATCAAGGTCAGCAAACCGGAAACCGAACCGGTCACTTTATCGCCCATCAATTCGGAATTTTCACGGGTTTCCGGCGGCGGCGCATCGAAGCTTCTTAACACGGTTAGCGGCAATCCGATATTGCTGCCAGGTGTGTAGACGGCCACGTCGACGGCGTCTTTCAGCTTTTGAATTCGATCGGGCGACTGACCCCAGGAGGCGAGACCTTCACGCCACATCGTCGCCGTGCTTTCGGCCAACTCATCCAGCGTCTTGCCTTTGCGGGTCGCTTCTGCCTGCTCCAGCCAAGGTTTGAAGTCCCCGGGTTGCAAATCGGGGAATGTCAGCAGCAGGTTCGCCAGGTCGCCTTTGGGATCGACGCAGATCGCCGGAATTTTGTCGATAGCGGCTTCTTCCAAAAGCGAAAGACACAATCCCGTCTTGCCGCTTCCGGTCATGCCCACGCACATCGCGTGCGTGCACAGGTCTTTGGCGTCGTACATCAGCAGGTCGTCACGCAGTTCACCTTGATCAAGATCGTAGAGACGGCCGAGATAGAAGGCGGCGAGTTTTTCAAAAACATCCGGTGACGGTGTGGCCATTTTGGTTTGTTTTTTGTAATGATTCGACAGGAGTGGAAAGCCGCGATCTTAGCAAATTGTTTGACGATGCGGGGTATGCTTGCGGCTTGCCGACGATGGCAGGCTGGCCTCTGCTGCGGGGCGATACCCAATCGCGTTGCAAAGGTTTTCGCGCTATCATGTTGATCTCGATCATGTTGATCGCGGATGAAATCGTCGCATCAGGAACCAGAGAACGCTCGTCATGCTCGATTTGTACGACAAGATCCAAGACGCTTCGAAAAAGATACAAAAAGAATTTGGCGCGGCGCCGAAGGTCGGTATGATCTTGGGCACTGGTCTTGGAGGACTAGTCGACGATATCGCGGTCGAAGCTGCCTTGGATTACAGCGACATCCCACATTTTCCGACTTCGACGGCAACTAGCCATCGAGGACGGCTGGTATGCGGGCTTTTGGCCGGTGTACCCGTCGTGGCCATGGAGGGCCGTTTTCATTTGTACGAAGGCTATCCACTGAAGGAAATCACCCTTCCGGTACGCGTCTTTAAGCAGTTGGGGGCCGAGCTTCTGATCGTCAGCAACGCCTGCGGTGGCTTGAATCCATACTATCGCAACGGCGACATCATGGTGATTGAAGACCAAATCAACTTGTTGGGCGACAATCCATTAATCGGGATCAACGACGACCGGTTGGGCCCGCGTTTTCCTGACATGTGCGAACCGTACGACCAGCAGTGGATCGATCGCACGCAAGACATCGCTCGCGGCGAAGGTATCAACACTCACAAAGGTGTTTTTGTGGCTGTTGCCGGCCCCAACTTGGAAACGCGTGCTGAGTATCGGTTCTTACGTACCATCGGCGCCGATGTGGTTGGGATGAGCACCGTTCCGGAAACGATTGTGGCCGTTCATTGCGGACTGAAAGTCATTGGGCTCAGTGTGATCACCGACATGTGTTTGCCCGATGCGCTGAAGCCGGCTAACGTTGCGGAGATCATCGCGACCGCGAATCAGGCCGCCCCCAAACTGCAAGCCATCGTCCGGGGCGTCGTAGCGGAAGCCGGCCAAACAAGAATTGCTTAAGCCTGCAGCAGACTTGAGCCAAGTTTCGGAGGCACCTTCGCCAACAGCGTCTGCAGAGCCTGGTCTTGTTAAGTCTCGATCCTTCGGAACTTTTCCGAGTGCCGCTTCGACATGTTGCCAAACAAATCCTTGCCACCAACCACTGAGTTTGCACTTTCACAGCACCAGCTGTGCGAACAAGCCGTCACCTTGATTCGCTCTCAATGCGACATCATCCCTGACACCGCAATCATTCTGGGAAGCGGACTTGGTGGTTTGTCGGCAAAGATCGAAAACGCTACCGCCATCAGCTACGACAAGATTCCAGGTTTTGCTCGGTCAACGGTTGGTGGTCACGTTGGACAATTAATCGTTGGACAGCTGGCTGGCTGCCCCATCGTTGCCATGGTGGGCCGCTTGCATCGTTACGAAGGCTGGAGCAACGACCAGGTCTCTTTCCCCGTTCGTGCGATGGGCCGACTGGGCGCCAAGCGATTGATTGTCAGCAATGCCGCCGGTGGTGTCAGTCCAAAACTTGCCGTCGGTGACATTGTGATCATTCGGGATCACATCAACTTGATGGGCGGGCGATGGACGTGCAGCGATACAGCTTGGCCACACTCGCCGCTGCACCACGGAGAGATCTATGACAGTCGGATGGCGGACATCGCGCGGACAGCGGCCGTGGAACATCGCTTTACTGCCGTCGAGGGAACTTATTTGGCGACTCTGGGCCCGACTTACGAAACCCGCAGCGAGTATCGCATGATGCGTCGTATTGGGGCTGATGTCGCCGGTATGAGTACGGTTCCGGAAGTATTGGCGGCAACGTCGATTGGGCTAAGGGTGTTGGGTTTATCGGTGGTTACGAATGTCGCGAACCCGGATCAGGCGATTAATGCTGACCACGGGGAAGTTCTTGCGGCCGGACAGGCAGCAGCGGTTAAGATGGAAGTTATTGTTCGAGCTGTTCTCAGCCAGCAGTGATCCGAGGATTGACCGACGGAGAACTGCGGCTTGGATCGAATCGAGTTTCCATCCATCACAAGTTTTTCGTTCTGACACCAGCATGTCACCTGCCGAGTCTGATTTCGCCGATGGAGATTCTTCGCTCGCAGCGTTAAACGATTTCGTTGCCGCGAAAAACCAAAAGGACGACGCTGACCACCAATTCGATATGTCCATGCTCTCTGTTGAGCAACTTCATCAGTCGATTCATGAAATCCCGGCGTCGGCCGACGAAGACCGGGTCCGTTTGCACATCATCGGCGCAAATGGACAACCGGCCGCACTCATGCGATTGAACCATCCGGTCAAGATTCAGGTGGATGGACCGCTGGGGGACTACGCGTTCGCTTTTAATTCGCAAGCCGATATTCGCATCACGGGATCGGTTGGCCACGGTGTCGGCGAGGGCATGCGAAGCGGTGCGATTCGTGTTCGTGGCAACGCCGGCGTTGGCGCCGGTGTTGGCATGTCTGGTGGAACGCTGGCTATCTACGGGAACGCCGGCCATCGCTGCGGTGCGGGCATGCGAGGTGGCGGAATTTTTGTCCGCGGTAGCGTCGGCGATGAAACGGGCATCGGCGCGTTGGGGGGAACCATTGTGATTGGTGGCGACGCCGGCGAGCGACTTGGCGACGCCATGAATAACGTCACCGTCTTTATTCGCGGAAAGGCCAAGAGCCTGGCCGAAGGCGTTGCCGAAGCACCGCTCCGAAAACGCGAAGAGGTCCGCTTGGGATTGTTGTTGATTAACGCTTCGATCCGGGGCGACGCCAAAGAGTTCCGGCGGATTGTCCCTCAAGTGATCTTGGAAATGGAACGATCCAGACGCGGCGAAATCAACCCCAACTGGCGGTGACGTCAACGACAGAAGATCACGATGCAAGACCGCTTATCCCAACTCTATTTCCTGCCGCCGCCGGTAACCACACCGTGGACCGGCGTAGGCACACTGTCGGTGGCAACAACCGTCAATCGGAGCGAAGGCCGGGCACTGACCTTGCCGTTACCACTGTTTTGGTATGACCCACGATGGGCGTTGTTGCCGACGGAGTTGGCCGATGAGCTGGCGGTCGCCGTAAGCGAGCATGATGTTTTGGTTTCGGCACTTCACAGTGATGTCGCCGGACCCGATATCGACCCCGCTTTGTTCGCCGATCGATCACCCGTCCGGCAGGATGCCGGCGGCGGAAGAGATGATGAAAATGTGGCGATCAAGCCGCGGCCCACATTTCTTCCTCGCATCGTCCCTTATCGTCCAGAACGTTACGGCTTGAGCCCTGTTGATTTCGATCACGCCACGATCGTTGATGTGCGTTTGATGATGACGCGAGACGTCTCCGGACGATTCGCTTATTCACCCGAACAAATTGCACGCTGGGAAGCAACGCCCGAAGACGCGCCGCTTGCCGGTGGCGGCTGGGTGCCCGCGGCGACCTTTCCGCCCGATGTTGAATCGATGGAACATCTGAGTTCTAAATTTGATCAACTCCGTCGGCTTGCTCCCGATGCTGCCATCTTTGCTTCGATGGGCCCGTATCGGATGGAGGATGAGTTACCGGGCATCGTGGGAGCAGGACCGGATGGCTTGATCTTGCGATTGGATGAAGTCGATTTGGAAGGCTTGCAGCTCGCCGCACTCACCTGTCGGGCACGATCGTTGATGAAACAGGCCGGCGGAAAACACTTGCCACTCTGGATCGTTCCGGGCAATATCACTCCTGACGATGCAGCCAAGTTAGTTGCCCTGGGTGCCGACGGAATCGGCATCGACTCCTGGTGCGATTCGCTAATCGAAGCCTCATTCGGCGAAACCGACGCGTACGGTTACTCCAAACGCCCCAACATGCCCGCGATCGTCGCAGAATCCCTGCCGGGCATGATCGAACGATTCACGGGCTTGTATCTTTCCTTACAGCGAGTACCAAAAAAAGAACGCTTGGGAAGTTTTAGTGCCACCTGGGCCAACACGCTTAAGGTGTTGGCGCTGCGTTAGTGATCGTCGATTGTCGTCCGGCGTTCCGCGTCGGAATGTGAAAACAAAGCGTTCGCTCGCGGAGAGGCTGTGCATCTATTCGCTGGCAGCGAAAGTACGTCGTCGTTTGCTCCGCAAACGAACGCTTAAGGGAACGAT
>JBFJVZ010000069.1:0-22012 GCA_041623895.1 Pirellulaceae bacterium
GTGGACATCTCTGGTACGGGCACGGGGCTGGGACTCGGCGACGACAGCGAAGCCACGATCACGACGACGATTGGCAATTCGATCTTCCCGGCCGGCGATGTGACCGTGGGCAATAACGGTGTGATCGTCAGCGGTGCGGGCGCGAACGTAGACTTTACCAACAAGGCGTTGCCGACGTCTGACTTTGGTCGCGCCTTGCTGCCGTTTTGGGACGACTTGTTCGGGCCGTCCCCGGGAGACGTGTGGTGGCAGGATTCGGTCAACATCGGCGGTCACAACGCATTCGTCGTGCAGTGGGAGCGCGCTCACTTTAGCGCGCAAAGTTTCACGGTCACCTTGCAGGCACAGGTATTTGACAGCGGCCCCGTTCCCGTTCGCTTTGCCTACCAGGATGTCACCTTTGGCAATGTCAGTTTCGATGGCGGCGCCAGCGCGACGATCGGCTACCAGGAAAGCACATCGTCGGCGATCCAGTTCAGTATGAATACGGCTGTGCTGACTGACGGCGATGTGCTGGAGCTCGCCGCAATCCCGTCGGGTACCGACGTGGACGCGTACGAGATCGATTTGACGGGCAAGGTTGGCCAGCCGATTGACATTTTGCTCAGCGGTCTTGATGGTGCCGATTTCTCGGGTGAGTCATTGGATTTGTTTGCCCCCGGTGGGGGAGGAGGGCCGATTGCCTCTGCTGTCCCGAATCCGCTTGGTACCGACGTCACCAATTACGATCTGGGACTGCTCGATTTCATTGTGCCCTTTGATGGTGTTTACACAATCTTGGTCACGTCGACAGATATCGCCGGCGATTATTCGGTTGTCGTGACCGACCCGCTGTCGTTTGATACCGAACCGAATGGTTCCTCGGGCTTGGATCCGCTGCGCAACATCGACGTTACCGAAAACGCGCTCGGTTGGATCGACGATGTGACGGATTTAAGTGACTCGTACGAGTTCACGGCAACCGCCGGCGAGACGATTCGTGTTGCCACGAGAACACCGTTTGACTCGGTGCCGGACCCGGCGAATCTGCTGGATCCCGAAATCGTTGTCACTCAAATTGGTGCGGCGTTTTCAGTCAGCGATGCGGATTCCGCCAGCGACGGCAAGAACGCCGACTTGACCTTTGTCGCTCCGGCAACGGGAACCTATCGAGTCGATGTGATTGCGACCACGGGCGGCGGCGAATACATGCTGGCCGTCAATCCGCCGCCGGAAGTTTTCAATACGGTGGTCAACGAGACGGACAATCAGCGATCGGTGGTCACCAAATTGGAAGTTCAATTTGACGGCGAAGTCATTGCACTGGATTCAGCATTCAGCTTGATCCAGCGCGACGGCGGAGCCGGAATTCCCGTGGGTGATCTGCAAGTCAACAGTGCCGTGGTAGGCGGCAAGACCGTGACCACGATCACCTTTGGCGTTGATCCGAATGTGATCCAACGATTTGGCGGCACCGAGAATTCGCTCAAAGACGGCAACTACGAATTGATCGTCGATGCGGCCCAGGTCACATCGGTCGCCGGCGGCAAGACGATGGAGAATGACTATCACTTCGGGACAACCGAGGCGGATTCGTTCTTCCGCTTCTATGGCGACGAAGATGGTGATCGCGACACTGACACGTCCGATTTGCCGGACTTTGGCTTGACGTTCCGCAAGACCGCTCCAGACCCGGACTACAACCCGATCTTCGACGAAATCGGTGATGGTGACGTGGACACCAGCGACTTGCCGATCTTCGGCGCCCACTTCCGCCAGGGTCTCCCGTTTATTTAACGGATGAGCACCGGATGTCGCCGTAGGCGCGGACAGGCTGTCCTGGCATCAGCACAGCCGGGACCGGTCCTGGCCTACGTTCGCTTCTGATCAGCCGCCGTGTGCTAGCTTAGCGAGATCCTTTCTTGCAACGGACGCAAGACGCTGGGTACCAAATACTCATCGGTCAGATCTTGGCAGAGCGCCGCCAGGCGATTGAATTCCTCCACGTAGGTCTCCTTCACGCCCAAGCTATCGTATCGCCGAACCGTTAGATAAACGCTGAGTTGATCTTCGGTAAAGTCACCGGTGCGCACTTGATATGCATTGGTCCGGGACTCGAACGAGACTCGGCATTGAGTCCGGCACTCCTCGTCAAGAGCGAACTGCAGCGCGGGCTCATTACAAAGCAACTTTCCGTAGGGCACCTGCAAGAACCGCTCCAGTCCGCGAGGGACGCCGATCGCCTCGGCCAGGATCTCATTCTGGTTGCCACGATAAGTAAAGTCGAAGCCAAGCATCACGCTGAGGGATTCGCAGTCCAAAGGACTGACCGACATTTCGTAGGGGATCAACTCCAAGACGCAACGGTGTTGCTCCAAAGCGGATTCATAGGAATCAGGATTCACGGCGCCGCTGTTGATTCGCTTGGGTTCCGTCGAGACCCAGCGATAAGCCCCTTCGCTCTTTTCTTCCTCCAGCACAAAATCGCCAGACTCACGTGAGTAAAAATTTTGCATTTTGGGATACCGGCGGCGAACCTGTTCAAAATAGTGCAGCAGTGTTTCGCGGCTCTGCGGAAGCTCCATCTCCGTGCTCAGATTCATATTGACGTAAAAGTCATCGCTGAAAGCACCGTATCCACTCATGCAAGTCCTCCTCTTTTCAATGCTGCTTTGACGCCTAACTCCAGTATAGGCGGCGATTTTGTTGACTCAATCCGTGGAATTCCCGGAAGCAACGCGGACAACGGCACTTTTGCTTGGCCGATCAGCGATGGCCCCGTTTTTTGCGGGCAGATCTGAGCTGCCACGGGCTGGCTGATGCACAAGCCTTCCAGACAAATCACACAAAAAAGTACGGTTGCCCACTCAGGATCCAGTCAATCTTAGAGACCATTTCACCCGCTCCGGGGTTCTGATCCAATCGTTGATTTCTTCCACTCGCAATCAGAATCTTTGCTCGGGCAGCTTGCGTAGCCAGGTGCCGATGGGCCTGCGGAGTGCCCCGTGCGGCGTATTGGCAAATGTGAAGAAGCGGCTCTGCTGGAAGCCGAGTCTCCGATGGGGAACTCCGTACGATTTGCCTTTTTCAAGGACTTTCCGAGCGGCTATTCTAGAACTGTGAGGTTATGCAAGTTCCAGTGAGTTCTCAGATGAAAGACTATTACGACGTGGTCGTGGTTGGTGCCGGTCCCGGGGGCGGATCTGCTGCGGCGATTACTGCCGAAGGCGGTCTTAGCACCCTGCTGATTGAACGGGAAACCGTGCCACGATTTCACGTTGGCGAATCGCTAATGCCGGAGACGTTTTGGCCTCTGCAGCGATTGGGGTTAACCGATCGCGTACAAACGGCCGGCTGGCAGATGAAGAAAAGCGTCCAATTCGTCACGAACCGAGGCACCGAATCAGATCCATTTTTCTTCCGCATGCACGATGATCGGGACTGCAGCGATACCTGGCAAGTTGAACGCAGTGAATTTGACAAGATGCTTTTCGATCGAGCCGCTGAACTGGGCGCCGAATGTTTCGACCAAACTCGTCTGCTGGATGTGCGCTTCGACGAAGCCGGCAAGACAACAGGGGTTCTGCTCCGCAGTGCCGACGGAAAGCAACACGAGATTCAATGCAAGGTCTTGATCGACGCGACGGGACAACAATCGTTCATCGCCAACAAGCTCGGCTTGAAAGAAATGAATCCGGATCTGAAGAAAGCGGCGATCTGGGGTTATTATCGAAAGGCAACGCGAGACGAAGGCGATAACGCCGGTGCCACGATCATTCTGCAAACCCAAGACAAAGATTCCTGGTTTTGGTTCATTCCCCAGTCTCGGGGAATCACCAGCATCGGTGTTGTCGGGGATAACGATTACCTGCTGAAGGGCCGTGGAAGTACGGAAGAAGTCTTTGGCGAAGAACTGTCAAAATGCCCGGGACTGCAACCGCGACTCGCCAACGCGACGCGATTGGGCGAGCTGAAGACGGCGAAAGAGTTTTCTTACATGACCAAATCTCACGCCGGAGATGGTTGGGTGCTGGTGGGGGACGCCTTCGGTTTCATCGACCCCGTCTATTCGTCCGGCGTCTACTTTGCCTTGGAGATGGGCGTGCGCGCCGCTGACGCGGTGGTCGCCGGATTCAAAAAGAGCGATTTGAGTGCGGAGCAACTCGGTAGCTGGGCCGATTCATTCAAAGCAGGTGCGCAGTGGGTCCGGAAACTTGTTCAGGCGTTCTATACCAAAGAGTTCAGCATTGGACGATTCATGAAGGAGCACCCGGAGCATCGTGCCGGTGTCACCAATTTGTTGATTGGGCGGATTTTTGACGACAGTGCCGAGCAACTATTTGCTGATATGGAAGCTTCGATCGAGCGAGCGAAGATGGGCGCGATGGCATAGTCAAAGATTGGGATGTAAGCGACCACCGAAACTCGAAGCAGCACTAGTGACTGGCGATCACGGGACAAACGTCGAACCATTCCCGGCGTTGGTCTTCCATCCAATCCGTACACTCCGATGGTCCCCACAATCCGATCGGGTACGGATACAGGGGCGGCGATGCGGGGCTGTGCCAAGCGGCAAGAATGGGGTCAACAATTCCCCAGGCCAGTTCCACTTCATCACCGCGGGCAAACAGGCTTGCATCTCCGATTAGTGCATCCAGCAGCAATCTCTGATAGGCATCCGGCATCGAACCGCCACCGGAGGATTGATGAAAGTCAAAATCCAGCGTACTGGTACGCGTCTTCATTTCAGACTCCGGCACCTTTGATTCAAAATGCAACTGGATTCCCTCGGCTGGTTGCACCTGAATGACCAAGCGATTGCCGAGTGGTTCCCGCATTTTGTTGCCGAATAATATGTGCGGCACCTGCTTGAACTGGATAACAATTTGAGTCGTCCTGCACGACATTCCTTTGCCGCTACGCAAATAAAACGGCACGCCTTGCCAGCGCCAGTTGTCGCAGTACAGCTTCAAGACCGCGAAAGTTTCCGTTTGGCTATCCGGCGGAACACCTTCCTCGTCAAGATAGCCACGATATTGTCCGCGAACGGTCTGAGCGGCAAAGTCGCCTCCGGTCATGGGCCGCACACTGTGCAGCACTTTGACTTTTTCGTCACGCACCAACGACGCGTCATAGCGCGGTGGAGGTTCCATCGCCGTGATCATCATCAGTTGCAGCAAATGATTCTGAAACATGTCGCGCAAGATACCGGACGTGTCGTAATAACCGGCCCTGCGGCCAATCACGACTTCTTCGGCAACCGTGATTTGCACGTGATCGACAAAGTTGCGGTTCCAGATCGGTTCAAAAATACTATTGGCGAAACGTAGTGCAAAAATATTCTGCACGGTTTCTTTGCCCAGATAGTGATCGATGCGGTAGATCTGATCTTCGCGAAATACGTTGTGAATCGAATGATTCAATGCTCGAGCGGTTTTCAGGTCCGTACCAAACGGCTTTTCGATCACGATCCGCCGGAATCCGCCGTTGTCCTCGGCAAGACCCGCTTTACCAAGTTGTTCGATGGCGGCTTCGTATAACTGGGGCATGGTGGAGAGATAATACAGCCGGCCTTTTGACTTGCCCTGTTCGATCTGATCCAAGAACGCACCGAGCTGCTGAAAGTCGCTGGATTGCTGGATGTCGCCCGGCTGATAATAGATGTTTTCGCTGAAAGCATCCCAGGCATTTTGCTCAAACAGGTTTGCCGCAAATTTTGCCGTCGATTCAGACAATTCAGTGCGCCACTGAGCATGCTCAAACGGACTTCGGGAAACTCCCACGATTCGGGTTTGTTCCGGCAGCCGATCCTTGCGAAACAAACTGTAAAGCGCCGGGATCAGTTTCCGGCTGGTTAAATCCCCAGAGGCTCCAAAAATCACAATCGTATGAGCCATTGGTCAACTCCCGCGAACAGATACAAGGTGTTGGCGGGTAGCTTAGCAGCCAGGCTGGGAAAAGGGATAGACGGTTGCCGCGTTTAGCGTGCCCAGAAACGCAGCCGGTCATTCACGGCGAAAAGCTAGGTTCGCTCGCTCGCGCCGCGCGTTAATGCGCGATACTCTTTCACTATCAGCAGCATTGTGATGACGATTGCCGCAACCGCACTCTGGGGAGTCCAGCAAATGAAGATGCCCATCATTACTTTGTCGATTTCGACGCCCAGAGAGTGACCAAGAACAATTGCCACCACGACCAGGATGACTGCGGAGGGAGCCAAGATGGCGACGCGTTGTTGCCAACTGATGCGGCGAGGGATGAAGGCAAGAGCGACCAGCGCGATGGGGCCCAACGCATAAATTGCGGCCAGCACTTCGATGCGAGGCGTGAAAGAACGGGCCGCAGCCGCCGCCAACGCGGCCAGCACCGTGGTGATCAGTAAGCCCCGCAAAGAGAACTGCAGCTGGATTTGCTGGCCGTTTGCCTTGCCGCGGAACCGATTCATGATCTGATTCAAGGTTTGTTTTTGAGAGACCGCAAGCAAGCCAATGACCACCCCGAGCAGCAAAGCCACCGAGATATCGATCAGAAACGGCACCATTTTTAGAGCGTGCGATCCGTACCCGTTCTGCTCCTCCCAGATGGTCAACGGAAACCCGATTGCTTCGTCCCCTGGCTCCGAGCTGCCCAGCAAGCTACCCCAACCTTGAGAACGAAAGAAAAAGGACATCGCGTTGGCCGAACCGGCTAACAACGCGGCCAACGTGATTCCACGAAACATCCAGGCCCAATTGGAATCTTCAAGCTTGACGTGGGACGGAGCAGTCGACGAATCGGTCGCCATCACGGGCATCTCTGTACGACAGCGGAGGCATGCAAGCCGCCCGGCAATAATGGCATTACGCAGGTTGCGCAACATGGTTCACTACCGGCGCGGCAGCCTGCGGCGCGCAGGCGGACATGGGGAAAGTATTTTCAATCTTGGCGTGGCAGTTTGGTAACCCGACGCGTAGGCGAGGAATAATGAGGTCCCTCGATGACACTCTTTGAAGTTGCGCTTTTTAATTCACCCTCCCGCACGACCTGCGGCGGGAGGGTCGGACGTTTAAACGGCCGGGGAGGGCTTCTGCACACAAATCAACTTGAACCATTCTTATCAAAACTCACTCACCCTCTCCGGGCCTGAGAGCCCGACTCTCCCGGCGGGAGAGTGATGTCAAAAAATCCGCTACGGCGTTGCCCGGCGGGAGAGTGATTCACGTAGACCTCTGCTTTATCGAAACTTAAAAACTGCAGAGCATCAGCACCCATATTTCGCGGCTGTTGAATGAACGGCGAAAGCAGAATTACTTTAGTTTTCGGCATTCCAGCGGATGTCACCTTTGCGCTGCCTGGTTCGCCACTTTTTAGTCGCCTGCGCGCGGCGCGTCGCGTTTTCTTCTTCGGCGCGATAATAAAGCGTCGTCCCCGTAATTGCTCGTAGGTTCTCGATCGCCAACACGCGGACGGCCATCGAATGGGAGTCCAGCATATCCATCAGATCTTCGTCGCCATTTTCGACGAGTTGTTTCTGGGAATAACCGATGAGCAGCCGGTACAGGGTTCTTCCGTCAGCGGCATCCATTTCCGTGATCGAGGTGGCCAGTGCCTCGGCTGACTCCGGGCTGTAATCCACAAGCGAGCGTAAGGCAAGAAAATGCGTTGGCCAATACGACCGCTGCTTGGGGTCGCTCAGCACGCCATCGCCGCCGAAGTAGACGCTTCCGTCGCCCATCAGCAATAACGTTTGAGCCGCCAGCGCGCCGACCTCACTGCGGCGAAAGGAAACGCCCTCGCGAAGTGCGAGCGTCAATGACTCGTCTTCGCCAATTAGCTGCAACAGGCCCTCTCGCGCGTCGGCGTCGATCGAAGCGACTTTTTTGTCCGGAGGATTGATCCAATTCGGAATGGCGGGCATGGCGGCAACCGGCGCGACTTCGGAATCGCGAATCAACCATTGTTGGCCTGTTTCCAGAGACTGGCTACCAACTTCCGTTTCCAACTGCACGTTACCTTGAACCGAGAAAACTCGAGCAAGTCTGACATGGTTTTCCGGGTTGCCGGGATCCATTCCGGGCCCACGGAAATAGCGAACTTCGATACCGGCGACTGTTTCCGGTTCGGCCAACGTGATCTTTGTTGCGTAACCACCCAGAATTGCCGTTGTCGTCACAGCGGCTTGCTTGGCAGTGATCAGCGCGCGGCCGAAATCAACATTGACTCCCGGGACTTCACCCCCATCGGGATCCTGGATCCAATCGGCTTGTGTGGCGTCGATCAGCGTCAACACGAACTGGCCTGCTGACGTCGTCATGGGAGAACGGAAGCCGGGCGGATTGATCAAGGTAATGCGATCACCAATTCCGGTCTCTTTCCGGACTCTTTTCCATTCATCCTGACCCACGCGCGCGATCAGCAGCGTGTTGTCGCTGGTGGCGATGGCCAAGGCTTGACCACCGACGGTTGACGGCGCGTCAGCGTCCGGCTGGTCTGCAGGGGCGGGCTCTTTCAAATCCTGACTTTTTGGCGGCACGACCTCGGTAGTTGGCGGCAGACTATCTGCCTTGGCTAAGCCAGATTCCGCGGCAGGGGCAACATCCGTTTTGAGAGCGGCCATTTCCTCCGCTGCGTCAGGATCAGGATTGACGGTTTCACCCGAATCCGGTGATTCTGTACTTTCCACGCTTGCTGCCTGAGCATTCGGCGCCGGAGTGTCATCGGAGCGGGCTTCGGCAACGTGCGTCCGGTCGTCGTCAAGATTGGGTGGCGGCAGCATCAACTCATCTTCACCGGGTACTTGATCGGGTACTTCGCCGGCTGACTCTGCCGACTTCAGTGGGTCGATATCGATCGCGGGCTCTCCAACCGACTCCAGAGGCGGCGATTCCTCGGGGGAAACTTCGATTTCCTCGGCTGTGTCCGTCGCTTCGCCGGGGTTGAAAGAGATGCGTTCGTCCGCAGGATCTTGTTGTGCTGTCTGCTTTTTCAACAGCGGCGCGAAAATCTGACTTAGGACAAACAGCAGCACGCCTGCTAATGCGAGCGAGACAAGCCAAGGCGTGATTCGCGATGGCCGAACGGTGCCTGCGTAGACATCGGAGACCTCCAGGTGAGACCCCGGCCGACTGCCGGCCATGGCTGCGTCGATATCGTCCCCGAGTTGATCCTCAATTGTCCCTGATTCACGTATACGAGTCGGTGCGTCAGAGACCCCCGAATCACTGGGGCCGACTGGCTCTACCGTCATGCCGGCAGCCGTCGGCTCCGATTCGCCGGTGGGAATCTGGTCGGCAACCGATCCCGATAAATCCTCTTTCGGAATCGACACTGAAGAAAAACTTCCGGAAAGCGGTTGGTTTGGCTTTGTGCTATCGGGCAGCAAGTAAATGCGCTGCCGCAACTGATCGGAAACGCTTGCGGGCTTGCCAAGCACCATCGTCAAAATTTGGTGAACCGCTGCGGCTTCGGCCAAGTGTGGCTCGGACTCCAAGCAGGCACGTTCGATCTCCGCAATCTGTTCCGGTGTCAGCGTACTATCCAAGTACTCGCTGATCACGTTCGCTTCGCCGACGGGATGGACCAGCTCAGGTGCCGGGGCGGTCAATTCGGTACTTGTCACCGAGGAGCGGATTCGTTGGATAAGCTGGGTGGCAAAACCGCTCTCCTCTATCTTGGCTCGCAAGATCGCCGCGTCTTCCGGCTCAAGCGTGTTGTCCAGATAAGCCAACAAAGTTCGTAGGGTCAGTCGCATTTTTCAATACCGATTTGGCGGAAATTCGACGAACTTTTGTTCGTCTGCAGTAATAGTGACAACGGGGACCAATATCCGTGCAAGAAAGTCAGGAATTTTTCCTGACCTGCGGGGTAATTTCGGAGGAGTTCGGGAGACCACTGGACAGGCTGCCAACGTGCGGTGACCGGCACGCATCGCAGCCTGCTGACCTCCGCTGCTGGCCATCGATTGCGTTACAATGGTCGCATGTCCGTTGCCACCGAATCCGATCCGCTGTTGTCTCCCGAGTTGCTGGCGCGGCTGGAAAGACTGGAATTGGTCTCGCGGAAAGTCTTTCGGGGTCGAATGAAGGGCGAACGAGTCAGTAAGCGCAAGGGCCAGAGTGTCGAATTCGCTGACTTTCGCAGCTATGTGCCCGGTGACGATCTTCGCTTGATCGACTGGAATCTTTATGCCCGGCTGGACCAGCTGTTTTTGAAGCTATTTCAGGAAGAAGAAGATCTG
Organism: Pirellulaceae bacterium; assembly: GCA_041623895.1. Taxonomy (GTDB): domain Bacteria; phylum Planctomycetota; class Planctomycetia; order Pirellulales; family Pirellulaceae; genus JBFJVZ01. The sequence goes on from JBFJVZ010000069.1 coordinate 10,196, forward strand.
CACTTTTACGCCTTGATCGATGCCAGCGAATCGATGAATTTTGGCACGCCAACGAAGTTGCGTGTTGCAAAGCAGTTGGCTGCGGCGTTGGGCTACGTTGGTTTGTGCCGGGCCGATCGCGTCAGCGTGGCGGCACTTGGACCAGCGGGCCGCCGTGCACCCGTCCTGCGGGGGCGTGCCAGCTTGTGGAAGATGCTTCAATATTTGGACTCGCTGGACAGCGGCCACAACGTGTCATTGCATGACGGCGTCAAAGATTTCTCGTTGCGAAACTCAGGCTCGGGCATCGTCGTCCTGATCAGTGACCTGATGGACAAACAAGGTTACGAGTCGGCGCTGCGAATGTTGATCGGACGCCGAATGGATGTTTTTGTCATGCATGTCTTGTCCCCGGAAGAAATCGATCCGCCGCTGCGTGGTGACCGCAAATTGATCGATGTCGAAGACGGTGACGATGCCGAGGTCACCATCAATGCTTACGTGCTGGAAAAATATCGAGAGACGGTCCAAGCATTCATTCGTTCGGTCAAGTCATTTTGCAGTCGACGTTCCATCGTCTATCTGCCGGTACGGACGGACACGGCAGTCGACCGGATTGTGACGCGGTACCTGCGCGAGCGAGGCGTGGTGCGATGAGTTGGATTCCGACTCTGATGCCATGGCAATGGTGGCTGCTGGGGGCCGTTCCCATTGGCATTGTCCTGCTCTACTTTCTGAAACTTCGCCGCGAGCCGGTCGAAGTACCAAGTACGTATCTGTGGTCGCGGACGATCGAGGATCTGCACGTCAACAGTTTGTTACAGCGATTGCGTCGCAATTTGTTGTTGCTGTTGCAACTGTTGGCTGTCGCCCTGGCAGCCCTGGCCCTGCTGAGACCCGGTGTTCGCGGCGAAACCAGTGGACATGGACGATTCGTCATCTTGTTGGATACGTCTGCCAGCATGGCGGCCCGGGACGTCGAGGACGCGGAGAATCGATACGAGAAAGCTCGCGAGTTGATCACAGAGCGTATCAATACGATGAGTGACAGTGACGAAGCGATGTTGGTGAGCTTCAGCGATCGCCCCAACGTGCTGCAGTCCTTCACATCCGACCGCGGCCGTTTGCGCGACGCGCTCGCTCGGGCAACGCTGACCAAAAACCCAACCGACCTGATGGGTGCCTTGAAAGCGGCCGATGGATTGGCAAATCCGCGGCGCACCAGCGAAGCGGGTGATATGCAAGATGTGCAAGTTGCGGATGCAAAACCGGCTGACTTGTTGATTTACAGCGACGGCGGCTTTCAAACCAGCTCGCAGCGAACACTAAAGGTCGGTGAAACTGCGAATTCAGAAATCCTGGTCCGTTGGCTCGTCGATGTCGGCTACCAGAACGCCAAGACCGTTCGGCTCAGGAGTGAATTCAAAAAGGATGACAGCCAACTTGAGGTCTTTCCGCCTACGGGCACGGAACTGCCCAAGCCTGTCCAAGTTCGATGGTCGGGCGACAAGGTCGCTTCGATTCAGATGTTTGATGAAGAGACCGGCGAAATAATCGAAAACCTTGACGAGCTGACATTGCCTGCGATCGATTTCATCGGCGATGCAGTTTCGGAATTCAACCTCGGCAACCTGATTCCACAGTACATCGCGATCGGAACGGATGCGGTCAACAACCTTGGCATCATCGCGTTTTCTGCGGAACGCAACTTCGAGCGACCGGATGAAGTTCAGGCCTTCGCAACCGTCGTCAACATGGGGGCGACACCCGCCAACGCCGCCGCCTCGTTGTACCTGGGTGATACGTTTTACGAAGCATCGGCAGTCAACCTGGAGCCCGGCGAGCAAGCGGGATTGTCGTTCGTGTTTGAAAGCGACCAGGCAACTTCCTTGACACTCAGGCTGGAAGGGGCCAACAAAAGCGAGTGGAAAGACGATTTGCAACTCGATAACATTGCTTATGCCGGCCTGACGCCGTTACGGACGGTATCGGTGCTGGTGATCACACCAGGTAATAAGCCGCTGGAAGTCGCACTGGCCACCGAGAGTGCCGACAAGATCTGCGTTCGCGAATTCATGCCACCCAGTTTCTTGGAGTCCGAAGACTACCAGAAACGTGCAGCCTCGGGCGTCGATGATTTGATCATTTACGATCGCTGCACGCCCAAAGAAATGCCGCCCACCAACACCTTCTTTATCGGTTCGCTGCCCAGCGAGGGCTGGCAGTGGGAGACCGAAGCACAGCCGATTGTATTGATCGATTTTGATCGCACGCATCCCGTGATGCGATACGTTGAACTTTATTCCTTGTTGATTGTTGCCGGACGCGGAGTCAAAGGGCCAACGGGGACGGCTGATTTGGTTGGTTCAGATGCGGGCACGGTGTTAGCAATCGCGCCACGGCAAGGCTATCAAGATATGGTGCTGGGGTTTGAAATCGTTTCGGATGGCCCCGATGGTCCTGAAATCAATACCAACTGGTATGCCGAAAGAGCGTGGCCAGTGTTTATCTTTAACGTACTGCGATACTTGGCGGGAGCCGCCGGGGCGAGTGGAGCACCTTCGTTTCGCCCGGGCGAAACGGTTCGTTTGCGAGTCGAAAGCGCTTTGGATCAGGTCAAAATTCGCCGTGTGGGCGACGACGCCAAGACGGTCAAAACTGGCCCCTCAGGGTCGATCGAGTTTGTTGACACCAATCAACCTGGCAATTACCTGGTCGAGGCGGAAGAACGTTTGGCCGACATGTTTGCCGTCAACCTGTTTGACCGCCGCGAGAGCGATATTGCCACAGCGCCCACCGTAGATCTGGGATATGAGGAAGTCGATGCTATCGACGCCGGTGTCGAGCGCCGCCAAGAATTCTGGCGCTGGCTGCTGATCGCCATGCTCGGCATGCTGGCGGTAGAGTGGTGGTTGTACTCCAGGCGTGTTGCCTAATACATTTTCATCTTTCACGTAGCCGGACACTCTCCCTGTTCTGGCAGCAGGATTGCCAGCACAAGTCCTGGCCAGTCCTGACCTACATTTGCTTCTCTCGTGGACTTGCTTGCAGATAGTGTTCCGCGCAATCTTTTTCACGTCCGCGCACGATTCGTTTTCCCTTTAGCTTTCCAAATTGTGACGTGATCACCGTCCATTGCCCCTCTCCGTCGTGGTCATCACGATAGATCACAACCCAATCGTGCGTCTTGCCAAATTCGTGGGCCTTGGCAGTGTTCGAGAACAGCGCCGTGTAATGACCGTCGTTCTGCTGAGTGTGCAGAATCGGCAGCCACGCTTTTCCCTCCGGATTGAAACGCTTGGGCGCAATCCGTATCAACCGATCCTGCTGAGCTAGCCGACGGTATTTTTCATCGATAGCCAGCAGGTCAGCAACCGGGACGAGCTGACTTTCGTCAAGCATCGATTGTGAAGCACGTGATCGTGGTGCCCTGAATCGTCCAGCACAAGACTGCTGGACCGCCAGAATTCGCTTTCGACCCATCCCCGCAACCTTGGCCAGGGTTCCGTCATAGGCCGCGGTCTCAAGTTGCGCCAGCGTCTCGATCCCAAGTTCGTCGTGGATCCGCGCGGCGAGTTCAGGCCCAATTCCGGGCACAGTCGTAAAAACGCGTTCAGCGGCAAGCTCACCACGAAGCCGATCGAGCATGGCCATGTGACCGGTCGCGCAAAAATGTTCGATTGCCGATGCGATCGACCTACCGATGCCCGGGAGTCGTATCAATCCATCCAAGCCTTCTTCATCAAGAACTTGATGTAACGGTGATTCAAGTTCTTCAATGGTGGCAGCTGCAATCCGATACGCCCGAATTCGGAACGGATTCGCCGCTTGTGCTTCCAGCAGATCGGCGATTTCGTTAAGACTCTCGGAGACTTGCGTGTTTGTGGGCGGAGCGATGCCCTTGGAGATTGCGTCAGCGGATTGCGGCTGAATGGGGGCGACCACAATAGCGTCCTCTTTGTTGCTCCAAAACTATGGTTGCGAGCAGCGACGCGTCATATTGACACAACTTTGTGACACGTATGGGCATGCACATCGCGCTGGATGCCAGAATCAACGGAGTGCAAAAAATGTGCCGCGTGAGCCTGGGAACCAGCTTCGTTGAACACGACGCCGTAGGCGAGGCTGATCGTTGGAACCTCCCCTGCGAAATCGCGTTAAACAGAAATAGCTAAATTACATGATCAAAACGCCGGTCCCGTTGATTTGATCGTTCTTCAGCTCTTGCAGTGCGCGGTTGGCTTCGGCCAGCGAATACGTTGTCACACGCGGACGGATCAGAATCTCGGCGGCCTCCTTCAGCAACGAGTGTCCGTCTTGGCGCGTGTTCGCGGTAACCGAGCGTAGATTGCGTTCGTAAAAAAGAGTTTCTTCGTAATTGAGTGAGGGGATATCGGACATGTGAATCCCCGCCAGCGCCAACGTTCCTCCCTTGTCGATTTTCTTCAGTGCTTGGGGAACCAGTTCTCCGGCCGGTGCGAAAATGATCGCACTATCGACCTGCACGGGCATTTCGTCGGCGGAAGCACCAACCCACGTCGCACCCATGTCAGCGGCGAGCTGCCGATGTTTTTCCCCGCGAGTGACAACGTAAACGTCGCATGCGCGATGCAGGGCGATTTGCATGACGACATGAGCACTTGAGCCAAAGCCGTAAATGCCAAGCTTGTCGCCGGGTCGCAAATCGCTTCTCGCCAACGCTCGATAACCGATGATTCCGGCGCAAAGCAGTGGGGCAGCCTGCTGATCCCCAAAAACCTCCGGCAACCAATAGGCAAAATCCTCGGCAACAACTGCATACTCGGCATAGCCACCATGCTCGTGGTAACCAGTAAACCGCGACCGCTGGCACAGGTTTTCGTTACCGGCCCAACAGTAACGGCAATTGCCGCAGGTGTGCCTGAGCCAAGCAACACCTACGCGATCCCCGACTTTCAACCGCGTACATCCGTCCCCTAACTGGTCGACGATGCCCACGATCTGATGTCCAGGGATGATGGGCTCGGTCTGTTTGGGCAAGTCGCCTTCGATCACATGCAGATCGGTTCGGCAGATCGCGCAGCAGGTCACTTTCAGACGTACTTCCTTCGGGCCCGGCACGGGATCATCGAGATCACAATACTCCAAAGGTGATGATTCGATCGGCCCACGGCCGCTTAGCAACATGGCTTTCACAAACCGCTCCTCTGCTGCAATTAGAACTTTGGACTCGTCGATGTCATCTGGGGCCTTGAGCCACTGGGTCAACTGCTGCGCCTCAAAGACCAGGCAACGTGTCAACAGGCAGGTGGTCGGGTGGGTGGAGACCGCTGATATAGGTGGGATCAGTGCTTGGTTGCGCTACATCATGGTTATTGCGCTTACATCATTGCTGATGTAACGGTTTCAATCGGCAGTTGCAATTGAATTATCGGTTAGATGCGCTCGGCAGACGAAAGTTTACAAAAGAAGTCATTCCCTACCTGTCTACTGAGGGGCTTATCGGACTCGCATTAGCTACTGCGCTTTTGTGCAGGGTCTGACAAGCTGTACACAGAGCGCACGCCACGCCATCTACTTCAGGGGCAAGCAGGCTCGCGTGCCTGCCGCTAACTAATTCGGCCGGACGTTAGCGAGGAATCACCAGCACGATTTCTGCGCCTGGTTGCTGCAGATCGCCGACTTCGATAACGCCATCATGCGTTTCAACAATTCGCTTGGCGATCGCCATGCCAAGTCCGGTGCCTCTTTGCTTTGTCGTAAAGAACGGCTGAAATATTCGTGCTGCGACATCCTGCTTGAATCCCGGACCATTGTCGCGAATCGCGACACGAATCGCCGGTTGAGTGTCCAAATCGGATTCGCTGCATTGGATCACGACCTGCCCGGGAGTCGGGCAAGCAGTGATGGCATTTTCAAAGATATTGCGGAACACCTGTTCAATCCGGTGCTGGTCGATTCGGCAAGTCAGATTCGACGGACAGTCGTCATCTACCAGCTCAATCGTGCGATCGGCACGGATCAAATTCAGATCATCCCAAACCTTGCGCCAAATTATCCGCAAATCTGCGTTCTGACGATGAAGATTGATCGGCGCCGCATAGCTACGAACCTCCTCATACAGGCGACGCAAATCGTCAATGGCGACACGGACTCGATTGGTCAGATCAATTTGTTCCGGTTGGCCTTCCAAATCCAACGTCAACATATCCAGGCAAGCCTGCGCACGCTGCAAAGCATTTCGGCTTTCATGAGCCAAGCCGGTGACCATTTCGCCAATGGCCGCCAAACGCTCCGACTGCACCAATCGCTCGTGAGTTCGGCGATCTTCGGTGATATCCTCCATCACGGCAACGATATGACTCGGCACCGCTTCGCCATTCCGCACCGGTGCGATGGTGATGTCGTTCCAAAACATGGTCCCATCTTTCCGATAGCTACGGACAATCGCGTGACATTCGATCAGATTCTTTAAGGCATCGGCAATGGTCTCCAGGCCTGGTTGTTCAACATCATCGCCGTACAGAATGCTAAACGTTTTGCCCCGCAATTCGCCGGCATCATAACCGGTCATTGTTTGAAATGCTTCGTTCGCGAAAACGATTGGGTAATCTGCCCCCTTAGCTTCAATGATCAGCACTCCTTCGCCCGCGGATCTCAGCGCCTGATCACGAACACGCAGTTCATGCACACTATCTTTCAACTCGGCGCTCAAACGATTTCGTTCTTCCTCCGCCCGCTTGCGCTCGGTGATGTCCAGAACAATCGAGACGAATGTCGACTCTCCGGCAACACGCGATAGCTGCAAATGGACTTCCACGGGATACGTAGTGCCATTCTTACGTACGTGCAAGGTCTCAAAGACAAGATTCTCGAAGAGACCAGCCCGCAAAGGTGCAACCACCTCTTCAAACCTTTCCCTGGTGAACTCAGGCTTGATGTCAACGGGTGTCAGGCGCCGCAGTTCCCGCATCGAATAGCCCAGGTTGTGGCGGGCACCGCGGTTAACGCACTCAAACTTTAAGGTGTTGGAACTGAAGATATAGATTTCATTAAGGGCATCTTCAAGGACGCGACCCAACCACGAAGCCGAGCGTTCGGCGTGCTTGAGCTCCGATAAGTCGTGAACGATGCCGGTGAATAATCGTTGCGAGCCAACAGTGATCTCGCTAACCGACAGATACATCGGGAACGTGCTGCCATCCTTGCGGCGACCTTCGACTTCGCGGCCTCGCCCGATGATCCGCTGCTCCCCCGTATTCAAATATCTTTCCAAATATCCGTCATGCTGATCTTGATACGGCGAAGGCATCAACATTTTTACGTTTTGGCCCACAAGCTCCTCTTCCGAGTAACCAAACAGATCCACGGTTGCAGGGTTGACCGATTCGACGATCCCCCGTTCGTCAATCGTGATCATTCCGTCGACAGCGGTTTCGAAAAACGCCCTCAATCGGGCGTCAGCCTTGTTAAGATCCGTCGTGGCGTTCTGCGAGTTGGGCAAGTTATCGTTCGCTATCTGCAGGTTGGGAGCACCGCAATACAAATGATTCAGACGATGTCTACAAGCGCTGGTCTAACATATTGTTTGATAGATTCGGTTTTGGCAACAGACCAGAATCGACAAACCGTCCCGCACCCATTCGCAACGCATTACCAACAACCGACAAATCGCTGAAAACCATCGCGCCGGCTGCGATCATCGGATTCAACAAGATACCAAACCAGGGCCACAAAATTCCTGCCGCAATGGGAATTCCGACCGCGTTGTAGGCAAACGCAAAGAACAGATTCTGGCGAATGTTGCGGATCACAAGGCGGCTTAATTCAATGGCCTTGACGACATCATTGAAGTTGCCGCCCACGATCGTAACGCCAGCGCTTTCAATCGCAACGTCTGTTCCCGTTCCCATGGCGATGCCAACATCAGCAGCGGCAAGTGCCGGCGCATCATTGACGCCATCACCGGCCATGCCAACCACACGGCCCGAGTTCCGAAGTTGCTGCACGCGAAGTTGCTTATCTTCGGGACGCACATTTGCTTCGATCGTATTGATTCCCAGTTGCTTGCCGACGGCTCTTGCGGTCCGCTCGTTATCGCCCGTCAACATCATGATCTGCAGCCCCATCGACTTCAATCGCTTGACTGCCTGAGCGGCGTCAGACTTGATTGGGTCCGCAACTGCCAGGAACCCGGCCGGCTGACCGTCCACCGCTACAAACACAATGGTCTCGCCTTGCTGCTGCCGCTGTTCCGCTTGATCACACAAATGCGGCGGAAACGTGGTGCCGGCATCTGCAAGCCAGGCCTGCGTGCCGACTTGAACGGGCCGCCCGTCAACGACGGCCGCAATTCCTGCCCCCACGTGCGAACAAAAGTCAGACACCGGCATGATTGTCAGAGATTCAGACTTGGCAGCCGCAACGATGGCCGAGGCAAGAGGATGTTCGCTGTTGCTTTCAACAGACGCTGCCAGACGCAGCAGATCATCCTGACCTATTGGAGCAATCGCGGCGCAGTGCGTTAGTTTTGGACGGCCTTCGGTCAGCGTACCTGTCTTATCGATGATCAGCGTATCGATACTGTGAAGCCGCTGGAGCGTGGCCGCGTCGCGAAACAGCACACCTTCCTTGGCACCGCGACCGACACCAACCATGATCGACATCGGCGTCGCCAGACCCAATGCGCATGGGCAGGCAATGACGAGAACGGCAACCGCATTGACCACCGCATAAGTCAACTTCGGCTCGGGTCCCAGGAGGGCCCAAACGCAGAAGGTCAACAATGAGATCAACAACACCGCCGGCACAAACCAACGAGCAACCGCGTCCGCCAGACTCTGAATCGGTGCCCGGCTGCGCATCGCATCTGCAACCATCGTGATGATTTGGGCGAGCACGGTTTCCTTGCCGACACGATGAGCACGGAACACAACCGATCCCGTTTGGTTGAACGTGCCCCCGATCAACGGGTCATCAACTTGCCGGGACACCGGAATCGATTCGCCCGTGATCATTGACTCATCCACGCTGGTCCGGCCTTCCACGATCGTGCCATCGACAGGAATTCTTTCGCCCGGTCGAATCCGAATCAAGTCGCCAACTTGCAGATCGGCTACCGGTACTTCGTATTCGTCACCCTTGCGGATAACGGAAGCAGTTGACGGGACCAAGGAGATCAGCTCAGCAATGGCACTGCCGGTCCGCCGCCGCGCGCGTAGCTCCATCACCTGGCCCAGAAGTACCAGCACTGTAATCATCGCCGCGGCTTCAAAGTAGACATCGACCACATCGCCAGCACGCATCGCCGAGGGAAAGTGCTGCGGTGTCAACAGCGCAAACAAACTGAACACAAATGAAGCCGTGATACCGATCGTGATCAAGGTAAACATGTTGAACTGACGTGTGATGATCGATCGCCACGCGCGGGTGTAGAAGGGCCAGCCCGCCCAGAACACAACTGGGATCGTCAATGCCAGTTGCAGCCACTGAGAGGCTCGAGGACTGATCCATTGTGTGATCGGCAGCCCCATCATCGGCCCCATCGCCAGCACGAAAACCGGCAAGCCAAAAACGCTGCCCCAAATGAAGCGGTGCATCATGTCCGTGAGCTCGGAGTCATCTTGCTGTCGTTGAGGATCACGCAATTGCAGAGCTTCTCCGCAGTCTGAGCATGCACCACTCGTCTCATCGACAGTCATTCCGCAAATCCGGTCAATTGCCATGGTTTTCAACGCAGTCGCAGCTGATTGCTAAATAACCCGGCGAGGTTTTTCTGCAATGGATGTGCCGACTGGCGGATTCGTAACACTCAAGCCAGGATTTGCCGGGCAACCACGAAAACAACCATTGTTCCACACCGCAGAATACCCTTAGCAGGGCTCACGGCTGGATCCTGCGGGCAAATCATGGGCACCGCCCATCACCCCCCGCAGCATTTGTTGTTGCCGCATGGCGAAGCGCTCTTTTTGCTCGTCCGTGATTTCGTTAACGCACCGCGGACAATGAATGCCAAATACAAAGTCGGGGTGATTTTGGTCTTCGCTAGAGACTGGCCAGCCGCAAGCAAAACACATTTCGTGCTCGCCGACTTCCAGTCCGTGCCGAACCGCAACACGTCCGTCAAAAACAAAGCACTCGCCTTGCCATTGTGATTCTTCCTCGGGCACGGTCTCCAAATATTTGAGGATCCCGCCGCGGAGATGATACACCTGGTCAAACCCCTTTTGCTTCAACAGAGCTGTGGATTTCTCACAGCGAATGCCGCCGGTGCAAAACATGGCGACTTTCTTGTGTTTGGCCGGATCGAGATGCTTTTCCACATAGTCGGGAAATTCGCGAAAGGAGTCCGTATTCGGATTCGTCGCCCCTTTGAAAGTGCCAATTGCGACTTCGTAGTCATTGCGAGTGTCAATCAGCGTCACTTCGGGATCACGAATCAAGTTGTTCCAATCTTGCGGATCAACATAAGTGCCAACCGCGTCATTTGGGTCGATTCCGTCCACACCCATCGTGACGATTTCCTTCTTTAGCCGTACGCGCGTCCGCCGAAACGGCATCTCGTCGCAGCGCGATTCCTTGACCTCCAAATCAGCCAGACGTTGATCGCTACGCAGAAACGCCAGCAGCGAGTCAATGCCGCTGCGGGATCCAGCGATGGTGCCGTTGATGCCTTCATGAGCAAGCAACAACGTACCGCGAACACCAAGTTCCAGCATCCGGTCACGGAGCGGCTGGCGCAAGGCGACGTGGTCATCCAACCTCACGAACCGATAAAGGGTAGCAACAACGATAGGGTCGGTGGCGTAGCTCATGCCACTATTTTAGCGGTTCAGGCTTAAATCAGCATTCGCAACGCGGCCATGGCGGCGGCGTAGTCTGGTTCATTGGTAACTTCGCTGACAATCTCTGTAAACGCGACATTTCCGTCAGCATCCAAAACAATCACGGCGCGGGCCAACAGCCCCAACTCTTCGATCGTCAATCCATAATCATTTCCGAATCCGTGCGATTGATAATCGCTGGCAGTACGCATCTTGATGTCTTCGGCGCCACAAAAGCGAGCTTGGGCAAAGGGCAGATCGCGGCTGACGGTGACCGCGTTGATCTTATCACCCAACGATGCCAGCTGTTCATTGAATTTCTTGGTCTGCACTGCGCAAACCGGCGTATCCAAGCTGGGTACCACGCTGATGATGGTCGGCTTGCCCTTGACATCCTCCAGCGTCAACGCCTGAATCCCATTCTCAGCATAATGCAGCGTAAACGCCGGTGCAGGCTGCCCCGTGGTCAGCCCATCGCCGGCCAAAGTCATGGGGTTGCCTTTGAATGTGATAATTCCCGTACGGCCCATATCAGGGTCTCCCAGATCGGTTGAACTTATTTTTCGGGTGAAAGCGCTTTCAGTCGCTGACAGAATGCGTCAAAGTATGGCGTTCAGCCGCTAACCAGTGAATGGGTGGCGAGCAAACTGCGCACCAGACTCCTTATTTTGGGTGTTACTCCGTGAATTTGCTAACCGGAATCGTGGCCTCGGTAGGACTTTACCTGATTGCGACCAACACCTTGATCGCCGCCGAAGGCTCGCGGTTCGCCCAGAGTGACAGCAACGCCCGGTACTTGCACCACATTGATCTGTACGATGCCGACAACCGCAAGATCACATCCGAATCAACTCAGCCGTATTCCTCGCTGAAAACTTGCGGGCGCTGCCACGATTACGAAACGATTTCGCACGGGTGGCATTTCAATGCCTTTTTGCCGGATACCGCTGACGGCCGGCCGGGCGAGCCCTGGATTTGGACCGACCCGAGAACGGGTACTCAACTGCCGCTCAGTTATCGCGATTGGGGACAAGGA
>JBFJVZ010000070.1:0-21939 GCA_041623895.1 Pirellulaceae bacterium
ATTCGTCCAGCCCCCGATCGATTTAGGAAGGGTCTGCCTTAACCGAGAGGGGTGTGTTGGCTTCGCGATTTGTACGCTCAGGCCTTTTCTGCCCGAATTTGCGTCATTCCAGATTTGAGTCGCGCTTCGGGTGTACGTCACATAGAAGAACGTCGTGTCGATGATGGGGCCGGTGGCGAATCGGTCGCCCAATGGCGTAGGTCGCGCCGGTTTCGCCGCCATCAAGACGCCACATGGCAGCATGAGCCCGAGAGCCAGGAGCACGGGCCGTATGGAATTATGCATCAGAGTCCCCATATCTGGTTTAGCTCTCCGACGGCCCGGAAATGGGCCATCCAATGTTGACGGTCGTGAGTATTGTCGTTTACGGTTTGGACAAATCAAAAGTGCCACGATGGTTGGGTGAACCCCACTTGAATCCCGCCACAGGTCACATCAACAGCCTTATTGCGAAACAAGCCCGAGTCGGACAGCGGTGGGAAAAAAAGTCTTGAAATCTGCCTGGGCGAAGTCGCTTGGGCCTATGAGTTGAACAGCAGGTGGAAAACTGCTGAACGTCGAGAGCCACGGTTCTCGAAACCGGCCGCTAGCGCGGTCCGGCTGATTTGACGGAACGCGGTCGGTTCGCTGCTGCGTTGGGCTGAAGCCGCTGGGCTTTCTCGTCGGCCGTCTCCAGCGCCTGGCGATACGCGTCTGCTTCCTTGCGAATGGCATCGGTCTTTTGCTTCTGATCGTGCAAGGCGATGGACTGAATTGTGATGACCGCCAAGAGACTGACGACTACGACCACGGCTAAAACGGCGAGCGCGGGACCGACGGGATGGTTGCGGAGCCAGCGAAGGCGGCGCGGCCACCAGCCGATGGCCCGGGCGGCGACCGGTTCGCGAGCGTGATAGCGTTCCAGGTCATCTGCCAAGGCGTCGGCGCTGACGTAGCGTGACCCGGGGGTCTTGTCCAGGGCCTTCAGGCAGATCGCTTCCAGGTCCGGATCGACGCGGGTGTTGAGCGTCCGGGGAGGCGGCGGCTGGCTGTCGCGGATCTTGTTCCAGACCTCCTGCGAGTTGCGGCCGCTGAAGGGAGGCTGGCCGGTGATCAGCACGTACAGGATCGCTCCCAGGCCGTAGACGTCCGCGGCCACACTGGCCGGTTGCGACTGCTCCTGCAATAGCTCGGGAGCCGCGTAGGCAGGGGTGCCGTAAAACTCGACCGCTGGCGCCAGACTGCTCGGTTCCGATAGGTGACTGGCCAGTCCGAAATCAACGACAAACGGGGAGCCGGAATTGTCGACCAGCACGTTCGACGGTTTAAGATCGCGGTGCAATACGCCGTGCTGGTGCGCGTAATGAATCGCTGCGGCGACGGACGACACCAATCGCGCGGCGAGTCGCACGTCGTTCAGGTAATCGGTGCGGCGCGATTCCAGGTCGCGGCCTTCAACCAGCCGCATGGTATAGAAGTGGACGCCGTCGACCTGGTCCACGTTCAGGATGTCGATGATATTCGGGTGGTCCAGCTGCGCGATGATCCGTGTCTCGTTCTTGAACCGTCGCAACTCGGCGGGCCGCATCAGCCGTTCGGGCCGGATCATCTTGAGGGCCACGATCCGATTCAGTTTCCGATGCCGAGCCCGATGGATCACGCCCATTCCGCCCCGGGCGATCTCTTCGTACAACTCGTAATCACCGAAACGCGTGACGCCAGTCTCGCTGGCGCTGTCCTCGTCATCAGGCTCGGAGTCTCCGTTGCTGTCATCCTCAAACCAAGCGGCAATTTCCAGTTGGCGCTGCAATTGCTCCTGTAGGTGAGGAAAGCGGCCGGACAGTTCCTCCAGGCTCGGCGGCTGGCCTTGACGACAGCCCCCGCGGAGTTCTCCGCAGATCAAATCAAGCGTGAAGTCATCGTCGGCCACGAGGGTCGGAACCAGCGCCGCGTACTCCTCGGCACTCCACGGCAGAGGCGTGCGGCTGCGGAACTGCTGATCGACCAGCAACGCCGCCCGCAACTCACTGGGCAACCAATGCGGATGGTCCGCCAGGAAGGCTCGAAGATCCGGCGCGTCGCCGGACCGCGCCCACAGTGCTTCGACGGCATCCGCCGGGTCTTCCATCGCCTTCGGAGGGGAATCGTTGCCCATCGTTTCTCAAGACTCCGGCCACCCTATAAAGTCCACAGAGCGGAAGGAATAAGATGGCGTGATTCGCCAAACTTTCCTTCTCGTCATCTTCGCGACCGGATTGGCCGACAACGAGCATTGTCGCATCCACGAAATCAAAGTGCTATCCGGCTAACCCGCTGGGAGACCTGCCGGCATGGCCAGCCAGGAAGAGGTGTTTCGACTTGTTTAGAAAGCAACGTGTTTTCCACCACGGACTCAAAACGACGCAATTGCGGCCGACTCCCGACGAGCGTGTTGGAGTCCGATCACCTGAGCGGCGAAACGCAAGAGGTGCGACGAGGGGCCGACCTGACGCGAAGTTCTCCTCGCCGGGAACGTCGAGATGCCTTAAGGCAGCGTTCAAACAACTGGCCGGATTTGAAAAATAGTCGGGCCGACTGGATTTGAACCAGCGATCTCTACACCCCCAGAGGGGAAATCCGACCAAACGAAACTCGCGGTTTTCGCGAAGAAAAACACCGTTTCCTATCACTATCAAGCTTACCAACATGCAACGTTCGTTGCAACGAACGGCGTTTATTGTGATATAACTCGATTGGTTCGCACGTTCTTCAGTAAGAATTTCCAAACATCGACTAAACGACTTCTGGATCAAAGTCCGCTGGGCGCTGGTTTCATTCTGCATTTGCATTGGGCCGGATTTTGAATCCAACGCCGACGTGCGCGGCAATGGTGCTGGCTACTTACCATCCAGCGAGTTTGCCATCGCGACTAATTCTATGAACTCTTTGCGGAATCCGTACTCGTCGTTTCCTAATGCTGCTTTGGCGACTTCTTCGACCGCGTCGTAGGTCCAATCGCCCTTGTGCTCGCTTTCGCGAAGTAGCATCCCGAAGCCGGCCACCGCGGCGGCGAATTGGAATTCCTGGTCACTCTGCTCAAAGGTCGCACCACTGTCGATCGCCACGTGTTCGATCAAGTTACTGCTGTCTTGATCAGGGAACTTGTAGCGCAGTTTGACGGTGAACAGTTCGCCGCTGTTGGCTGCTGCCGATTGCTCAGGCGGTTTCTGATACTTCAGCGAATCGACGTTCGGCAAATCGGCTGCGGTGGCCGCGCCGACGGGAACGATTTCGTACAACGCCGTGACCGAATGTCCGGCACCGATTTCACCAGCGTCCTTTTTGTCGTCATTGAAGTCTTCACTCTCGAGCATCCGGTTTTCGTAGCCGATCAATCGATACGCCGCGACCACCGCCGGATTAAACTCGACTTGAATCTTGACATCCTTGGCAATCGTGACGAGTGTTCCGGCAAGCTGGTCGATGAGAACCTTGCGAGCTTCGTTGATGGTGTCGATGAAGGCATAATTTCCGTTTCCGCGACCGCTGATTTGTTCCAGCATGGCGTCGTTCAGATTACCCATGCCGAAGCCCAGCACCGTCAAATCGATTCCAGCTTTGGACTCTTCTTCTACCATCCGCACCATCTGGTCGGTGCCCGTCATGCCCACGTTAAAGTCACCGTCGGTACAAAGCAGGATTCGGTTGGTGCCGCCTTCGATGAAATGATCGCGAGCGACGGCGTAGGCCAGCGACAATCCTTGGCCGCCATTGGTGCTGCCGCCGGACTGGAGTCTGCTAAGAGCAGCCATGATCGTGTCCTTTTCACTTGCCGGTGTGCTATCCAAGACAAGTCCGGCGGCCGAGGCATAGACGACGATTGCCACTCGATCATCTGCTCCCAATTGCTGCAGCATCAATTGCAGGCCGCGTTTCAACAGAGGCAGCTTGTTCGTTTTTTTCATCGAACCGGAGGTGTCGATCAAAAAGACCAGGTTGCTGGAAGGTCGGACTTCGTTCGCCATCACACGGCCTTTCAGAGCAACGCGTGCCAACCGATGCTCGCTGTTCCAAGGACATTCGGAAATGGCGATGTGTGTCGCAAAGGGATGTGATTGCTCGGCGGTCGGAGGCTGGTAGTCGTAGTGAAAATAATTCAACAGTTCTTCGATCCGCACGGCGTCCGGTCGTGGCAGCTTGTTGTACTCGAACAGATACTGGCGGACTTTACTGTAGGATGCGGTGTCGACATCGATGGAAAACGTGCTGAGCGGATGATCCGTGACGCGAGAAAACGGGTTTTCGACAATATGGTCGTACTTCTCGCCGCCTTCCCCTGGACCGATGCCTTCACCCGCTTCTGCTGGATCGATGCCTTCAGCCGCGTCTGCTGAAGCCTCGATGTTGGCAAACGACGGCATCGGCGCTCCTTCCATCTCCGCGTCGAATTCGGCTTTCATTGCCGCCGGTGCCGGGGCAGACGTGGTGGGCATTGCCATGTCTCTTGCGGCATTTGTATCCGCGACGTTTGCCTGCCTGTTGCAACCGGCGATGATGAATACCAGGGCACAGAGAACGAGTGCTGTGATTCGAGACATTGAAATCCCTGCGATGTTTTCGGATTGAAGAAGTGCCGCACCTTCAGGGCGTTAAGCTGCCGTTACGTCAATTAGACGATACCGGGCGGTGGGCAGATTTTGGATTTACAGATTTCGCCCAAAAAAACAATCGCTACGGATGTTGAGCCAAAAAATCTTCGATCTTCGCCTTGATTTCGTCACGAACTTTGCGAAACACGACTAACTTTTCCTCCTCGCTGCCTTCAGCCTCGGCCGGATCAAAGAACGGCCAGTGAAGCACCTGTTTCGCACCGGGCAGCGCCGGGCACGATTCTTTTGCCGAATCGCACACCGTGACCACCAAATCGATGTCCTGACCGGCGAAGCGGTCGACATGCTTGCTTTCAGCCTCCGACAAATCCTCGCCCAATTCCTGCATGACTGCGATAGCTAACGGATGCACGTAGCCCGCCGGTCGTGAGCCGGCAGATTCGGCTTGCCAGCGGCCGTTGGCAAGCGAATTCCATAACCACTGCGCCATCTGGCTGCGACAAGAGTTGCCGGTGCAGAGAATCAGAACACGTTTTGTCATCGGTGTTGTCAGTACTTTGAGGGCAATGGCATCCTGCCGCGTGAAAATGCTCCGGGGATTGCTGGCGAGGCCCTAATCGTAGCGGAACTCGTCAAGAGTTTCGGTTGTCACCTGAATCGCCGAAAATCTGACGACTGCGCCTACGCGATCAAGGTACGGCAGGATGCCGCGCCTACGGGATCGGGCACTGCTGGAAGCCGCGTCTACAATGTCATTAGCGATCGGAAGGGCTTCGAGATGCCTCGGGCGACAACACAACCACGCGGTTGTCAACCTTGCTGATGCCCGGTTCCAATCGTAGCAGCAACTCCGACATCCGCCGATCGCTCTCTTCGGCGACCGTTCCCGTCAATACCGCTGTGCGTCCGATCATCTGCACATTCAAGCCGCGAAATTCACGCTCCCCCGTGATCTGACCCAACCGCATGCTTGCCTGTTGCTGAACCATCGTGGGCGGCATCGGTGCTACCTTGATCGCCGAACGAATACGTGTGCGAATGATTGGCTTGCTAGCCTGGGCGCCCCCAAGACCTCCACCAAAAAGATTGCTAAGACCGCCAAGTCCCCCGAGGCCGCCAAAAGCACCAAGCCCGCCACCTCCGATGCCACCCAATCCAGTGTTGGCTCCACCATTTTCGGCGGCTAGCCCGAATCCGCTGACGGTGGCTGTACCAATCGTGTCCCCGCGCTCGATCGAGCTGAAGGCACTCGTGTCCACCTCGGTGGAAAGCGCTGCGGAACCACCCTCAGCACCAAGCGCCGAACTGTCACCGGTCGTTCCCGTTCCCGTCGTCGTTCCCGTTCCAAAAGTCGTTCCACTTACGTCAGCGACGGTGCCAGGTGAACCCGCTGCCGGCACGTCAGTAAACGTCTGCGCTTGCGAGGGTCTGGCGATGAAGAAAAGGAGCGCCACGAGTAAGAAGATTTTGAGCCTTGCTGACAGAAACTTCATCTTTTTGCACTTACAATGGGTTTCGACCTGATAGCTGAGCCGGGAAAAAGGGGTCTGAGACCAAAAGCCGGAAGGGCCGTTTGCAGTTTTGGTGTCTGACCCCTTTTTCCCAACCGCGCATATCTATTGTAACAAAGGCCATTAACTTAAGTTTCGGAAATCCTGCAGTCCCGTTCTGGGCCCGATGCCAAGATGCGGCAGATATTGCCGAATACAGCGATTAATCAATCCTCGAAACCGGTGCACGCTCATGTTCTTATGCCCCCTCACAGCATCACACGGGCGAATTCTCGTGGTCACAGCCACCCTGGCAATGCTGGTGCCGACGTCGGCCAAGTTCGCGATGGCCCAAAGCGAGGATGTGGTCATCCCGGGAGCCCCACATTTGCTTCCCGAGGGAACCTATGTATACGTGCGACTGGACAGCGCCGATGATCTGAGGGTGGACTTGGCGGAATCGTCAATTGGCCGCATGTTGAATGATCCAAAGATGAAGCCGTTCGCGTCGGATCTGTATACCACGATGCGAGACTTGTTTGACCGGATCAGTGATCAGGTTGGCGTTTCACTTGACGAATTGCTGTCGATTCCCAGTGGTCAGGTCGCTGCCGCCTTCATTCCCGGGAAGATGCCCGAAGCGGAAGACGATCAAAAGGTCGAGGAGGAACAAGATGATTCGCCGGAGGCAATCCGGCGTCGATTGAACCGCCAGCGCCGCCGGGAAAACAGTTTTGCCGGGGTCTTCATCATCGACGCCGGTGAAAATGTCGACAAGCTGCAAACGATCGTCAGTCGTCTGGAGCAGCGAGCCATGCAAGACGACGGCTACGTGCGGCGTACCAAGCAGGTTGAAAAGACGGAGATCGTGCGTTTGTTGCCGGCACGTCAGGGGCCACCGGAGATCGAATACTTCGAGCGCGATAATGTGATCGTTTTCGGGATTGGACATCGAACCGCCCAAGACGTGTTGGATCGCTGGTTGGACGAAAGTGAAGAACCGACGCTGGCCGATAGCTCCAATTTTGCCAATGTGATGGCTCGTTGCGTCGGGGCTGAATCAACCCGGCCGCAACTGACGTTCTTTGTCGATCCCTATCACATCGCCGAACGCATCGTGATGCGGAGCGGTTCCCTGACGGTCGGCATGTTCTGGCCGTTGATCGAAGATCTTGGCTTGGCGCGGATCCGCGGCATCGGCGCCAGTGCATTTCGCGGTGGCGAAGTATTCGATGGTATTTCGCACATGCATATCCTGATCGATCCGCCGCGCGATGGTTTGCTTGCCGTGTTGCGGCCCGAAACCGGTGACTCGACGCCGCCCAATTGGGTGCCCTCGGATATCACCGGCTACACGACGCTGTACTGGGATCTGGAAAACACTTACAAAAATGCCGGCAACATCCTGGACAAATTCCAAGGCCAAGATTCACTCAAACGTCTTGTCGAAGAACCGCTGAAGAAACGGATCAGCGTCGATCTGCAAGCAGAGATCATCGACAATTTAACGGGACGTTTCGTTCGCTGCATCTGGATGGAACCTCCTGTACGCATCAATAGTTCGACACAGATCAACGCCCTTGAACTAACGGATCCGGTGGCCGCCAAAAACGTGATTGCCAAGATTCGTGAGCGGATGCCCAATGTGATGGAGGTCGAATCGATCGGCGGTCACGTGGTCTATTTGGCACGGAATCGTGGAAGGAATATCCCCGAGGGCCTGCGTCGTCCCGAACCGTGCCTGCTGATTCTTGACAAATGGTTGATTTTTTCCGATAGCCGGAAATTCATGGAACGGGCGCTTCGCGCTAACAGCGGCAATCTTTCTCGACTTGCGGACTTGCCGGAATACGCTTTGATCGCCAGCGAATTGGGCGGAAAGCTGGATGGCGAACAGCCGTTCTTGGTTTCTTACATGGATAGCTCGGAGTTTATTCGCCAGGCATACGAGTTGGCCAAAGCGGACAACTCCAGAACATTCTTGCGCCGCGCCGGGGAAAACAACGTCGTGGCCCGCAAGATGGCTGATTTGATGGGGCGGCACCAACTGCCACCTTACTCGGAATTTGAAAAGTACTTTGCTCCCAGTGGCACGTTCGGATACGACGAGCCGACAGGCATTCACTTTGGCTCTTTTACGCTCAAGGCAGACGAATAAGAATCGGTAACTTCTGGCGTCCTTTAGTAGTTACGCGACTCCGATCGCAGATCGGTTGCGGCTGCGGCTTTGACGCAAACCGTTCGATAGCCGCCCTGCGAACGGAGTCGCAGGACAACGCGTGTCAAAGCTCCATCTCTTTATTCCGCCGTGGGCATCTTCTTGACCCAGTCTGGCGCGGGGATCGCCGGGATGCGGGCGACCAACATCAGCACGCCCCCGACAATCACCAAGATCGGGATTTCGATATCCAGCGACAGACGCCCCGTTTGCCGCAGCACCGACAACACGCTGGTGATGATCAAGAATCCGCCCACAACAAAAGTGACTTTGTCAAAGCCGCCGATCACCAGCGTCATGATGCCGGCCGCCGCAAGTCCGAGTGTCCACACCCAATCGATCCCTGGCGCGATGCCCATGGTCGTCAACAACCAACCCGTTCCAATCGTGATCAACAACAACGGTAGAACCAGCGTTTTTCGTTCGGAAGTCATCGGCTTTCTCCTGCGAGTTCTGAAGTCTGGGCAATCGGGCGTCAGCCAAGTGATCCAGCTAAAATCCGTGTGAATTCTGCGCACAGGGTGATCGTATTTAACACCATATGAACAACAAGGGGTGCGGTGATGCGGCCGGTCTGCCGGTACAAATAACCAAGTCCCAGTGATAGCACAAACAGCGGTATCGGTGCCGCGCCCTGACCGTAGTGCATCGAGGCGAACACGATACTGGTGACAACCATCGGCCAGTAGTGAGTTGGTGCCCAGGTGGAACTGGCTGTGTTTGTTAATTCGGCTGATTGCGTCAAAATCTCGCGCGGCGGTCGGTATGCATCAGCGATTACGTTTGTAGGCTCGGCGACATCCAAATAGGCTTCACCCACGGGACTTTCGATCGTGGCGGTCGCATCGGGCTTGGGACCATCGGCGATGCCTTCCAATCCGCCTTGCAGGATCACGCGAAACATGAATTCCTCGACAAATGGAGCCACGATAGCGGTACCGACGAACATTCCGGCAAACAATACGACCGATGGTGACTGGGCCAGCGTGTCCAGCACCGGATGTTCGTACGGAATCAGCAGGGAAACGACCAGGCTGATTAGCCCCACGGGCGGCAAGATCCAAAGCGCGGCCCTAAGTCCAAGCAGGATGTCTTTTCCTTGAGGAACCAGACCTAGCTGGCGGATCGCTTTCGGGTTCAACAGCGACAGCCAAAGCATCGTGACGATCACGGCAAATATGCCCGCCAGAGAATTGGCCGCAATCCCTGCGACTAAGGATTGCAGTGACGGCACAGCACCTTCATCCGCTTGAGAGGGTTTTACGGCTGGCTCCATCCAACCTTGCTGAGTGAACACACTGGTCAGGATTAGCAGTCCGATCAGCAAAGCACCAAACGCAACCAGGAAATCGGCCAGTGTCCAAAACGGTCGCCGCCGACGCTCAGCGGGGAACAAGTCACTCGGATGCGCACTTCCACGACTGCAACGGTACAGAAACTTTGTCCACAAAACGGCACTCGTGACGACGGCAATCCATACCAGCGCCAGCAGAGTGAGATGGATTGTGGTTGCCATCAATCAGCCTTGCCCGTTACTCACTGTTCATCCGACGGCTTGCTCATCGCACTCATGGCTGCCTTGGTGTAGTCATAACCTGAGTAAACGGTCAACGCGATCGCGCCGTACAACAGTGCCTGCATCGTCCATACTAACCATCTCGCGGGCTCCGGCTGATTGATCAAGCAGAGCAAAACCGCCACGACTGCGGCACACTGCAAGACCATCTTCCATTTGCCCAGCTGGCGAGCCGAAAAATCGCCGCCGGCACTTTCCACCATGCCGCGCAGACTGGTCACCAGCATTTCGCGTCCGACGACAATGATCGCCATCCAAGCCGCAACTCCGCTGGCTGGGACCTCGACCAATGCGATGAAAGTCCCACAAATGATCACTTTGTCGACGAAGGGATCAAAGATTCGTCCGACTTTGGTGACTTGCCCGTATTTCCTGGCGTAATAACCGTCGATCCAGTCGGTTGAGGCCGCGATCAGAAAAACCACCAAGGACGCCACGTAGTAATGGGTCGGTATCAAAACGAACACCGCCAGCGACAGCACAAAGCGAACCGCAGTCAAAGTGTTGGGGACGTTGTAAATCGTTGATCGGCTGGTGGTACTCATTGCGCTTGACATGATGATCGTCGACGCAGCCTGAGGGAAGGGCGCTTGAAAGACACGCTGTGAACGATGAGCCCGCCGGGAGCGAGAATCTGCGCCAACCACGTTCGATCGTCACATCACAGCAGCGGGGCCGCTACCAGGTCGTAGCCGTCGGCGGCGACAATTTCGCAAGTCACCATCGATCCGACCTGAATCGACTCCGGATCCTCAACACCCGAGACGAAAATCACGCCATCGATGTCAGGCGCTTCGCCGCGGCTGCGGCCAATCCATACGCCCGCTTGCTCGGGAAATTCCGAATCAATGATCACTTGCTCCTGGCGGCCGACACGGCTTTCCGCCCACTGAAACGCAATCTGTTGTTGAATCTGCATTAACTGGTCATGTCTCTGCAGGGCAACTTCCGCGGCAACACGATTCGGCAGTCTTGCCGCCGGAGTGTCTTCTTCGATGCTGTATGTGAACACGCCCAGATGCTCAAATCGCTGTTGCTGTACGAACTCGACCAACTGCGAGAAGTCGTCATCGGTTTCGCCGGGAAACCCGGTGATCATCGTCGTCCGCATCACCAGGTCTTTGATACTCGAGCGCAATCGCCCCAGAATTTCTTCTTGAATTGCTCGCGTCGTCTTGCGGGCCATGCGGCGCAGCATCGTGTCGCTGGCGTGTTGCAGCGGCATGTCGATGTAGGGAATGATTCGCTGCGACCCCGCCAGCGTATCGATCAAGCGATCATCGATATACATAGGGTAAAAGTACATCAATCGAATCCAGTCGATCGACCCGATCTTATCCAGCTCGATCAGCAAATCGCTGAGCCGTGGCTGCCCATACAGATCTGTGCCATAGTAGGTTGTGTCTTGCGCGACAATCACGATTTCGCGAACGCCGCTGTCACCCAAACGTTTTGCTTCATCGACCACTTGTTCAATCGGCTTGCTGTAGTGTTTGCCACGCATCTTGGGGATTGCGCAGAAGGTACAGAGCCGATCGCAGCCTTCGCTGATTTTCAAATAAGCAAAGTGTCGGGGCGTTACGGGACTGCGAACCGCGTCACTTAAAGGCTTGATCGAGGCAGGCCGAAAGACCCTTTGTTGTTCATCGATGCCTGATTGCAAGCGATCGATGACCGAGACGATTTCGTTGCGTCCGAAGACGCCGACCATCGCGTCAATCTCGGGACGGGCCTCCAGAAGTTTGCCTTGTTGGCGTTCGGCAAGACAACCCGTCACGACAACATTGCGGATTTTTCCCTGCTTTTTCAGCGCCAACATTTCATCGATCGCGCCCAATGATTCTTCGCGAGCCGAATCGATAAATCCACAAGTGTTGACGACGACGAAATCAGCTCCGTCCACCGAATCGACCATTTGATAGCCGTCCTCATCCAGCCGGCCAAGCATTTGCTCGGTGTCGACCAGATTCTTGGGGCAACCGAGGCTGACGACCGCATAACGTCCGCGGGCAGTACCGTGGCCGCCCTGAGGCGAGGATTGCGGCTGCGGCGTTGGCGTCTCCGAAACGACAGGAAGCTTCATAAATGATCGTTGATTGCGATGATCGGGGCGGGGCTGACTTCAAACTTTTGGCCAGTGGGTTGCCTGAAAAAAAGGGGCAGACACAAGACAGCCAAGCAGCCCTCGCGTCGCCGCCGGCTATCGGTAAACGCCCTTTTGCTGACGCTAGCGTACAGAGTCACCCCGGATCTGGTACCCATCATTTGAGCAGTCGAGGCAAAATCAAGCAAACGCCCGTCTAAACCGCGTGGTCTTCCCGTCTTGGGGGCAGCTGCGCGAGACGAGTTCATCAAAACCGCACGAGCTTGCCGGAAGTCTTCCAGCTTTCGCTATCGGAGTGGAGTGATGCTCTGAGTGAAAACAGCTAGTGCTCTATCAACTTTTGACTTTAGGGTAGCCGGATTCGCCAGAATTCGGTTCGTTCCAAGATACCCCGAAGTCTGGCGACATCGGCTACGACCGCCCGCCTAAGATTGAATCTGGACAAAGCACTCACGTGCTACTGGCACAATCTTGCGAGTTTTTCTTTTGCGGCACCTGAGTCGATCACCTCGGCTGCTTTTTCAGCTCCCTTTGCCAACGATTCGACATCGCCAACCAACAACAATGCGGCGGCGGAACCGGCCACCACGGTGTCGCGGCAAGGACCAGGCTCGCCATCCAAGATGCGGCGAATGATCTCAGCGCTCTCGGCAGGGTTGTCCGCGGCCAATGCCTCGCGGCCGGCAGGCAACAGCCCAAAATCGCCCGGCGTCCACGTTAGTGTCAATCTCCGGTCCGGGCGCACGTCCGAAACAATGGTGGTTGCTTCCAAAGAAACTTCGTCTTGTCCGTCCGTTCCATGCACGACAAACGATCTGGTCGTCCCCAACTGTGAAATTGCCGCCGAAACCTTTGCCATCGCTTCGGTCGTCGATGCGCCCAGCAATTGGTGCGTCGCAGCGGCCGGATTACACAGTGGTCCCAGCAGATTGAACAGCGTCTTGACTCCAAGCTTGCGGCGCACGTTGACGACATGCTTCATCGCGGGGTGCAGTTTGACCGCAAAGCAAAAACAGATGCCGATTTCATCCAATCGTTTGGCGACCGCATCGGCGTCCGATTCGATCGAGACCCCCAATTCTTCCAAGACGTCGGCCGAGCCTGTTTTGCTGGTCGCCCGGCGATTTCCATGTTTAGCAACCGGGACTCCCGCGGCTGCCGCCACGATTGCCACGGCGGTGCTGATATTGAACGTGCCGCTTTTGCTTCCACCAGTGCCACAGGTGTCCAGCAAAATCTGATGGTTGTGTGGGATGCGGGTCATGTGCCGACGCATGGCCCTGGCCGCCCCCACCAATTCGCTCACCGCCTCGCCCTTTCCTCGCAATGCCATCAGCAACTGGCCAATCTCGTCCTCGCTGGCATCACCGCGCAGCATGGCGTCGATCAATTTGCTGGTCTGTTCAGCCGAGAGATCTTGGCCGGCGTGGACCTGGGCGATTGCTTCTTCAAAACCTGACATGGATCACTTTTGCGCAAAAGTCAACGTAGGCTCGGCTTCCAGCCGTGCCAGGAAGTTAACCTGGGAGTTTAGGGAAGTTAAGAGGCGGTCAGTATTGGGGTGAAATCTTGGACGGCCAACGGGCTCGTATCATACCGTTTATCAATTTAAACTTCTCTCATGAGCCGCAAGATCATCATCGATTGTGACCCCGGAATTGACGACGCCATCGCGTTGTGCATTGCACTTTTCGACCCGCGGCTTGATGTTTTGGCGATCACAGCGAGCGCCGGCTCGGTCGACGCGACACAGGCAACCACAAACGTCCACGCCATTGTGGGCCAACTTGACCCGTCCCGTTATCCTCGCATCGGGAAAGCGGTGCCGCCAGAGAGTGCCACGGTGCTCAATGACAGCCATCTGCACGGGGAAGACGGATTGGGCGGCTGCAGCGTTCAGATATCAGATCGCCAGCACCAGACTCCCAGCGACAAAGTGATGGCCGAACTGGTGCGGCAGTACCCCAATGAAGTAACGATTCTGTGCTTGGGACCGCTGACGAATTTGGCCCGCTTGTGCCAGCGGGATCCGACCGTCGTTCCGCTGATTGGCAAAGTCGTGATCAGCGGCGGCACGGTAATGCATGCTGGGAACGCGACACCCTCAGCCGAAATCAACATGCACTTTGATGCCCCCTCGGCAAAAGAGGTCTTCGAGTCAGCGACGACGAAGAGCCTGGTGCCGCTGGACGTGACGGAAAAGGTGACCTTCGGGGTGCAATTACTGGATCAGATTCCGGCAAAGTACACGCGGGCGGGAGATTTCTTGCATCGAATTCTGCCGTTCGCCTTTCGGACGGCACATGAACATCTCGGCCGTGAATTGATTCCGCTGTATGACCCCACCGCGATCATGGCAGTCCTGGAGCCTGATTTATTCACCTGGGAGGAGATGGCGGGTCGCGTCGAGACGCGCGGCGAGCTGACTCATGGTGCAACCGTTTTCGACCGCCGCATGCACCGCAACTGGCAAGTCAACATGGAAGTGGCCACGAAGGTCGAGCAGGGTGAAGTTCGCGAAAGAATCATCCGCAGCCTGCGGTACGCCGGGCAACAGACTTGAAGTCCGCTGCCTTAGACGACCAGTGGTTTGTCCAGATGAAAGTACCGGTTAAACAGTGTCTACTTGTGGTAATGTTGTCCGCGCATGGGGAGCGGCGGGTGCCGCAGGTCCTGTCTGGAATAGTTTGGCACGGTCTGGTTTAGCTCGCACTGTTCGTGAGCACGTTGCGAGTAAACGTCCGGCAAAACGTGAGTCACCAGGGCAACGATCAACTCATTGCGTCGAGCCTCGTCCGCTTTCTTACGGAACAGATGGCCAACCACCGGAATTCGACCAAAGCCGGGAACGATGGCGCTGGCATGGGAGTTGTCTTCGCGGATCAGTCCTCCAATCACGATGCCGCCGCCATCGGGCATCAAGACGGTGGTTTGGACTTCGGTCGTGTCTTCTTCGGGGAAGCCGTTTTCGGTGATTTTGCCTCCTGAGACTTTGGGCAGCACGGTCATCAAGATGTTCCCATCTTCGGTGATCACCGGGGTCACCGTCAGGACGATCCCGACATCCAGGAACTGAACATTCTGAACCGTTGATGTTTGTGTGGTCGTGGCCACGGAATATGGGAGCCGTTGTCCGATTTGGATTTTGGCCTCTTGGTGATTCACGACCGAAACTTTGGGTGACGCCAATGTTCTGGAGTTGGTTTGCTGACGGATCAATTCGATCAAGCCGTTCATGTCCGTGCCGTCGACTTGTAAGGCAACCGAGGGCCCGCTGGGATCTTCGCTGGCGAATCCGGAGCCACTTAAGGCGAGTCTCGCTCCTTGAAATCTCGCCAGCGCCTTGAGATTGATTCCGTGCCTTTCATCTTCGGACAGGGCAACTTGCAAAACGTGTGCTTCGATCAAAACCTGGCGGGGCGGCACGTCCACCTGTGCGATGTATTGAGCAATTCGGTGATGCGCCGCGGCCGTGTCTTCGACAACCAGCAACTCGCGTGTCTTGAGTTGGTCCTCGGTGCTGGATGTGGTCACAAACACCGTGCCCACGGGCGACAGCAATCCATTCGCGACGCTCTCCAGATCTGATGCGCTGACATAATCCAGTGGATAGACGTGCAAGGTGCGTCCTTGTACTCGCGGATCCATGCCCTCCGTCTTCTTACCGGTCACGTACAAGAGATGTCCCTCTATATGCCAGGTGAATCCAGCGACACCCAGAATCGCATCCAGGATTTCATCCATCCGAGCACCGTTGATATTGACGGTAACCGGTCCCTCCACTTCCGGGCCAAGTACCAGGTTCAAGTCATGACGATCGGCGATCAATCGCAGGACACCAGGCAATTCGGCCCCCGCCGATTGCAGGCTCATGAGACCGTGTTCGTCTTTTTTACTCGCGCTCACATCATCGGGTACCGGCGCTAATTTGGTCGGTACGGAGACTCGGCGATCAGACGTTCTGCCGGCCGCGGGAATCTGATTGTCCGCTACCTGGCGAACCGGGAATCGTTTGTTGGATTTCTGAGCGGCTCCAACCGGCTTCACCATCGCCGGCACCAAAGACTCATGTGCGGCAGGTTGGCTGATGTTGGCCAGGGGTCGTATGCGGTCTTGTGGGCGCAGTCTTGACGGGCTGGAAGTTCGCCGGGTTGGTACGTAGACCTGATGCGTTGGCCGGACATTTTCATAGACGACTTGCTGGATCGCTGATGGATCCCCCGCTGCGTCAGCTTCCGCTGTTGACACAACTGGCTGACTGCGCTGCGGTGTGGCCGGAATCGGCATGATCCCGGAAACTTCAATGGGCAGCGGAGCCAACGGTGAACGCATGACTTGCGACATCGGCTCCGGTGTCGCTCCCGCCGGGGGAAGCAATACCTTGGACTCGATCTTGGCACGGCCGCTCTGTTGCGTACTGACAATTCGTGTGCCGGCTATTGCAGAACCGGCAATGGGTGTAACTGCAGTGGCGGATTCCGGTTTGGCGATTGCCGCCGCGGTCAAGAACTTGGGTTTGGGTGCTGAACGCAGAACGACTTCCTGATCGCCGACCAGATGAAGTTTTAGCGCAGCAGGCTTCAAGATGGTGATTGGGTTGCTGTCGGCAACCTCATGAATCGCTTCTTCAGCGAAGCTTGATGGCGCGAAACTTGATGCGCAGCAGAAAGCGCATACGAAATACGCCCACAAGAATACTGCATCCATCCAAAATCGCATCAAGATCCCCCCTGTATGGCGACCAGCCCGGGCTATGTCGAATCGTCATAACCGCGCAAACCGCTATAACCGGTAAAGCCTGCCAGAATCGGTATCGGCGGATCTACAGTCTGAGACAACTTAAAGACTGCGATTTCGTCGAATTTGCGGGAAACAGGGGGGGCGTTAATCCGCTGCTTCCTTGCCATCGGGGATGACAATGACGATTTGACGACCATCCGGCAGCACTTGTCCTGGTCGAACGATTTCTTTCCCAATTAGCACTCGATGGCCAGCCGCTTGGGAACTGCCCGCAAGTGTTCCGGAGCCATAAATCGCCTGCGCCTCTACTTCTGATGCGTCTACTTCGGGAGTCGTTCCTTCTCCAGCGATCGCTTCTTCCGGTTCGACTTCCGGCGGCGGCTGGTAGAACAGACTGGTTTGCAGGAGGCGATCGATTTCGATCCGCGAAAGCTCACGCGTGGCGACGAGTTCTTCTCGCGGCGCATCAGGATCTTGCAGCGAATTGCTAGCAACAGCTTTCAGTGCAACCGGCTCGGCCGCAATCATGCTGTTTTTCTTTGCATCATCGGATGGTTGAGTAAAGATGGCGATCAACAAGCCCAACAGCAGGACGGCAATGACCACCAATTGCTTCGTTTTCTTTGCGGCCTGAGAGTCGGCAGCGGGGGCATGATCATTTTGCATCTGGGACCTCCGGCGGCATGAGTTTGCCTGCGATTGTGTTGCCGGCCACAAATGGCAACCGCAGACTAACGGTCGCGGCGCATTCAACCGGTTTACCCAAATCCGCTGGAACGCGACGAATCGTCACTGAATCGCACCAGATTGGCTTTGGATCACTGCTTAACTCGTGCAGGAACTGGCAGATCCCCAGGTACGACCCTTGAACTTCGCAAGTTACCTGTTGAATGCCGACGCGCTGGCCGGTGCGCGTCTCGCCTTTATCGACGAACATCATTTCAAGCTCGGCTTGTTCGGCCGTCTCTTCGATCCGTTGCCGGGTTGGCTGCCACTGGATTGATTGTGGCAGCCAGGCTCGGATTGCTTCGAGTCGACGGTCAATTTGATTGGACGCAAGCATGATATCTGCGTTCTGGTTGCGGAGGTTTTCCGCATCTGCAACCAGTTGTGTTGCCTGTTCGATTTGTTGCGGCGAATACCGATCATCGGTCGCGAATGCATCCGCGTTTTTCCAGATCCAGGCGATGCCGATCACCAAGATCAAACTGAGCACGGACCCCAGTAAATGACAGCGCACGTGCGACACCAAGAGCGGCTCGAATCGCGCCAACAAATTCATTCGATGTTTTGACTTTTCTTTTCTCATGGCAGCCACCGTGTTGCCACCGGTTTGGCGCTGACCTGCACGGTGCCACCTGACCAGGATCTGGCCCCAAGTCTTGATGTGGCGTCATCGATGCGATCGCTAGCGTTTAATCTGTCCAACCAAGAACGCGCGTTTAATTCATTGCTGACTTTGGCGGTGATCAACAACTTGGGCGATGCCCATTGCGGTGGCTCTTTGTGTGGGGCTGGGTACTCCAACGGAAGTTGGATCTGCATCGAATCGATTTCAATTTCCTTTTCAGACGCCTGTGTTGCTGCCGCGATAACGGCCAGCGTTTGTAGCAAACTGTCATCAGGCTTGGCTGATTCGACCCAACTGGCCCACTTCGATCGGCGCTGGTTCTCTTGCTGCATCACTTGCGACTTCTGGCGGAGTTCCGCAAGCGGCTGTGATTGAGCAATCAAGTTTGAGTTGCCGGCACGAATTCGTTGGCCGCGCAGCCAGATCGGGATCAGGACTCCGCACAAGAGTGCCGACAGAGAAACAACGACAATTCCCCAAGTTGCCAAGACCCGGATCGCGTGCCGACGGGCAAAAAATCGCGTCGGTAGTAGTTCCGTGGACTGGAGGCGAGGATTCTTTGTCCGCTGTTGGTCTACGGCGGAACGATCCTGCTGGACGCTGGAGGCAACTGCGGTCACTTTCCGTTCCTCCGCGACATTGACTCGACCGCTGAATAGGCAAGGGATAACGCGACGGCATATTCTGAATCATTGAAAAGCCGTTCACGATTCGCCTGACTCGTTTCCTGGTCAAATATTTGTCGCCGGCTGGGTCGCGCCTTGCCGGCGTAACGCCAAGGGGCAACGGGTATATCGGTCAACGTTGCCAACACCGCGTCGAGATCAGCAACAGCGGCGATATCACCGCACAGCAAGAGGGGGCCGTTGGCGTCTGTGGCTTGCCCGCGGAGCACAAAGCGTTGCGTGGCGGTGATCTCCGCTGCGATATCGGTCAGCCAAGGCCGAATGGCATGCAGCGTCAATCCAAGGGTATCGGCTTCGGCCAATATTTGCTTCGGGATCGCCGGCAGTGACCGGCAGAGTCCACAACCGCGCTGATTCTTCATTGCGATTAACCCACCGCTGCGATTGAGCACGACACAGCATCGCGGATCGATTCCGGTCATCGATTCTGCAGCGTCGATCAAGGTAACGCCGTGCGGCAGAATCGTCTCGATTTGATAGCCCAATTCGCTAACGGCTTCGGCCAATTCGTAAGCAGCTGATTCCGCAATCGCAGCGATCACCATCGGCTCGTCGGGACGGGTCGGTTCGGTGTGCAACGGCCAGTAAGCAACGTGTGCCTGACTTCTAAAAAGCGAGGAGGCAAACATGGCATGGCATTGTTGTCGGCTAACTTCGATTTCCGATGCCGGCACGACTTGGTAGTGCACCCAGGGAATGGGTAGCGAAACGGCCGCAATATTCTGGTCTCCGTCAACGGATCGGGGCAAGCGATCCAGTAGTGACGTGATGACGCGATCGACCCAATCCTTTGGCGGATCGGCAAGTGGATCAACGGGCAAAGAAAAATGATGCCGGCCCAGCCAACGCATGGACTGCGTTCGCTGCGACGATCGTCGCATGTCGCAATGCCGCGCCCCCAAAGCCACAATGTTGGCGCGATCGACACCAATATCAATGCCAACGTATCGCGACAGCGGCTGGCTGCGCGAGGGACGCAGCCAAGGCAAGATCATCGAGCCAGGCGACTTGGATTCAGCGGCGGTCATCGCAACCCATTCAAAAGAACTCTTTTTCCGGTCGGACTCGCGACCTTACTGATGGCCTACCTGTACGGTTGGTTCACTCGATCGAAAACAGGTCCTCCGATGATGTACGTCACCGCAGGTGGTTTTCAAATCGAACATCGCGGTAGTGCCGGCGGAGCTGCAGATGCGCCCCTCAGCGACGTGGCAATCCCACTAACCCGAATTACCGGACCGTGGAAACATCCAGCAGCGGCAACATCACGGACAATACGATCCCGGCCACGACAACACCCATGCAGAGGATGATCACTGGTTCAAAAGCTACCACCAATCGCTTGATCTTTCGTGCGCCCTCCTGCTCATAAAACGCACCAACATCCTCCAATACTTCGCCGACCCGACCGGTCCGCTCCCCCGTGGCCATCATCTGAGCGGCTTCCGGCGGCAAAAAATCCGCTTCGGTCATCGCTTTACTTGCCGGCAGTCCGTCAATCAGGTCGCTCTCAATGCGTCCCAACAAGCCGTGCCAATAAGTGTCGCCCGTGGTATTCCTGGTCAGCCGAAAGGCTTGCAGCAGGGGAACACCGCCGCGAACCATGGCGGCGACGGTACGCAAAATTCGGCCCGCGACTAATGGCCGATAAGCGTCGCGAATTAGCGGGCCAAACATCAAGAGTCGACTGATCGGTGCACGGATTGCCGAATGATTGCGCAGCATGAACATTGCGACACCAAGTCCAACCACCAAGGGGATCAGAATCATCCAGTACTGCCGGCAGAACTCTCCGAAAGTAAGTAGCGCTTGCGTTGCCGGTGGCACGGGACGTCCCATCGAGGCAAACACTTTGCTGAACTGCGGCAAGACTCCCAGGACCAACGCACTCATGACGACCAGTGACGCTGAAATCAGGATGATCGGATAAATCAACGCACTTAGAATCGCGCCGCGCATCTCCAGTTCGCTTCGCATCCGTTGGCAGACATCACCGAGCGTTTCCGGTACATCCCCGGTCGCTTCGGAAGCAGCGATCATCGGTGCAAGCGTTCTTGGAAAATACTCGCCGTACATGGCAACCGCAGCAGAGAAAGTGCTGCCGCTGTTGACCGATTCGTGGATCTGGTGCAACGACTGGGCTAAACGTTTGTCGCGGCAATGCGTGGCCACGTTTTCCAGCGCCTCCGCCAGCTCGACGCCATTCTGGCTCATCACTGCCAATTGGTTCAGTGCCAACAAGACTCTCGCTTTGGGAACTGGCAGCAGTCCCCGTGCCTGACTGGACGCACTGGAGAATGGACGTCTCACATATCCATCAGCTGCCGCTTGTCCGGAAAGCTTGGGTGGGACAGCGGGAAACACATCTTGCTGGGACGAATCGTAAGGCGCGTAAGCAGGAATCATAACGTTTTTCCTAACGTTGCCTCCGCACAGCGAAGGCGAATTGGGTTAGCGGCCCTCAGCGACCACAGCGAGAAACCAACAATCTGTTATTCGCTCAGCGCCACGCGACCGACTTCTTCCAAGCTGGTGATCCCGGCCTCGGCCAGCCGTAGACCTTCGCTCAGTAACTTGGGGCCGCGGTGTGCCGCCCGCAACTGCTCCAGGTTTGCATCGGAATTGATTAAGGATCGAATTTCGGGTGTGCATTCAAGAATCTCGTAAATACCGCTACGGCCTCGGTATCCGGACTCGTAGCACTGCGAACAACCGCGGCTGCGAGCGAACGCGTGCCGCACGTCGCCTTTGAAATGCAGCTCTTCCAGAACAGTCGCAGACGGGTAGTAGGTCTCGCGGCAATCAGTGCACAGGTTTCGCACCAATCGCTGCGCGATCACACCAACAATCGAAGCAGCGATCTTGAATCGTTCAATGCCCATATCCACCAACCTCGTGATCGCCGCGGCACTGTCGTTGGTGTGCAAGGTGCTCAGGACCAGGTGCCCGGTCAGCGCGGCTTGAATCGCGGTCTCAGCCGTCTCGCGGTCGCGAATCTCACCGACCATGATGACATCCGGGTCTTGCCGCAGAATACTGCGCAATGCTTGTGCGAAAGACATCCCACTTTCGTGTTGGACTTGGACCTGGTTGATGAGTTCCAACTGATATTCGACCGGATCCTCGACCGTGATCATGTTGCGTTCGATGCCTTTGATCAGTTCGATCGCTGAATACAGCGTTGTCGTCTTACCGCTGCCTGTGGG
>JBFJVZ010000071.1:0-21853 GCA_041623895.1 Pirellulaceae bacterium
CGGCGACGACGGTGCCGACGACGGCATGGGCGATCCCATGGGCGACGAAGGCATGGGCGATGGAGGTTTCTAGGGGAATCAGCCTGGACCAATTCCGACACAGCTAGTGCGATGCACGAAAATGCATCGCATTTTTTTGGTCCATCACGGCTCTTTTGTGGGTCAACTACTTCGCCCTTCGACATTACTTGTTCGATATTTCTGGACTTCTGCAACGCAGAAAACCGCAGAACATCCAACCAGAAATGTCGACGGAGAAAGTTAAAAAAAGCCTGTTGTCCCACCAGCGACCCACCCGTCATTTCTGTTCAACAGTCTGCGGTGCCCCTCAGGGGCTGGCGCGAAGATAGAAAAACCCTTCCGCACTATATCGCCAACATCTCACGTATGCAGATGAAGGAATTCCCATCAGTTTGATCATCGCTGTGGGCGGAAGTGATAGGCTAGTGCTAGTGCTTCGTCAATTCTTGATCTTGGCGTAGCGGAACTCGCCGAGAGTTTCGGTTGCGTGCGTGTATCGCCGCAAGTCTTGGCGACCTGCCGCTACCGTTAGCCTTCATGACTAGCGACCCCAAATGAAATCGTCCACTTGTTTTGCAGTTGTTCCCGCTGCCGGTCACAGCCTGCGGATGCGGCCGCAGAACAAACTGCTGCTGCAGTGGAATCATCGCCGTGTGATTGACCACGTGCTGCAGGCCTGGGCGGGCAGTTTGGTCAAACATGTGGTTGTCGTTGTCCGAAAAAACGATGCCGAACTGCAGGACATCTGTCGAGCATACTCAGCTGTTGACCTGGTCGTCCCCGAGATCGATCCCGAAGACATGAAGCGTTCGATTCAATGCGGTCTGCGGCACATCGACGAAACCTATCGGCCTGCGAAATCGGATCGCTGGTTGGTGGCTCCCGCGGATCTGCCCACGCTTCGTTCCGAATTGATCAACAGAATCGTCGAAGCTGGTCGTGAGAGTGATTCGATTGTCGTACCGCGATTTGGGGATCGTCAGGGTCATCCCGTTTCCTTTCCTTGGCGGATGTTGGACGACGTATTCGCCCTGGAGTCGGACCGGGGGATCAACCAACTGGTAGCGACCGGCGACGTTCGGTGGCTGCAACTACCCGCCGCGGAGCGACCCGCCGACATCGACACGCCGGAAGATTTTCGCAAATTGTTTTCGTAGGACGGATATCGTCAATCTGTCCAAAAACCAAGCAAAAGACGGATCCGCGTCCGTCCGATCGGACCCGCAGCAATGGACTCACTTGACCGGTGAACTTACACTAGAAGTGTTGGATATCCCTACCGCTTTGCTCGAGTCAATCACAGGAGACTCTCGAAATGTTGCGCGCCATCATGCTGGGTTCCCTTGCCGTGGTCGGCATTCCTTGTCCTTTGATCGCCGCCGATTTGATCGAAGGAAAGTATGTTGAAGCACGAACGTGTCAGGTTTACACGGGGCCCTGTTTCGCCAATGGCGAAGTCGGATCGGCGGGCAAAGATGCGATCATGACCTGGCGGATCGACGGCGGCAGCTTCGCCGGGGTCGACTTGGCGGGCCAATCGGTTGCGGTTGTGGTCAAGGCATCGCACACACTTGGATTCAATGGATTCGCTGATGCCGAATCGACCAAAGCGATTGTGATCATCAATCGCTCCGCCACCGCCGGGCAAGCAGCAGCACTGAAGAGTTTCGCGCTGGCCCAAACCGGAATCAGCGAAGCGGACGTCGCCGGCGATGGGCGGGCTGAGATCGAGATGCAATTCGATGCCGATCAGTTGACTGCGAAAGTCACCGTTGGCGACATGGCGAGTTTGGACACGCGCAAGGCCCGCAAGGGTGACTGCATCTGCTCCAACGAGTCGGCTTACTATCCTCCGCTGACCAAGTTGGACGGTTTCGTTCCCGGCGTGACGATCGAAGGCGAGGTCTCAGCTCGAAAGCTGGGAAGCCGCTGGTCGATTCCCGATAGCCGGACCGCCTATTTGGGATTGTTCAAAGTCGACGCGTCCCAGTCGCAACTGGCAGCGAAGTTGTAGTGCGTTACTTCTTGGCGAGGGCGAGGCTCCCGCCGAGCCAAAGGATTTGCAGCTCGCCGGGAGCCTCGCCCTCCCAGTGAATTCGCCCGCCCAATTTTGTTCAGGATCATCATGTCAAAAAACTTTCTGATTGCTGCTGTCATCTTGTTGCTGGGTGTGCCACTGGCGGCCGGTCAGGAATACAGCGTTGAGAAGATCGAGGCTGCGCCGGAGGCGGACGGGGTCTCGGACGAGATCGCCAAGCTGATCGCCGAACAAGGGATCCGAGTCAAGAAAGGCTCCACACGCACCGTTTGCGAGATCTGGTTGTGCAAGGAGCTGGCTATCGATAATGCCTTCAAGGAATCTGCTGATCGACTGTATCCGTTTACACCCGGGCAGTTGATTGGGCTGTTGCACTTTAGCCGTCGTGGATCGGAGTTTCGCGATCAAACTGTCTCGAGCGGTTGGTACACGATGCGGTTCGGTTTGCAGCCAGTTGATGGCAACCATGTGGGCACCTCACCGACTCGCGACTTTTTGTTGTTGGTCGAGGCAGAGCAAGATGAGTTGCCGGAGAATTGGGATGAGGATGATTTGAACGAAGCAAGTTCCGAAGCTGCCGGTTCTTCGCATCCGGCCCTGATCTGTTTGCAACGCCCGGAAAAAGGGTCCGAGCTGGCGATTCGGCATGACGAAACGAACGATTGGTGGGTCGTTCATCTGACGGGCAAAGGAGTTGCCAATCAGAAATCGCAAGACATTCCCATGGATCTGGTAGTGGTCGGTCATGCGGCAGAGTGATCGAAAGCTGCTGACCCGATTCGTTTGGGCCTGGATCGCTGCCGTTGTGGTATCGGTGGTGCCCGCTGCAGCGAATGCTGATGAAGCGGCGAGCGAGGAAAAGAACACCGAATCAGCGGCGGCGGCCGAAGCGAAGCAAGCGTTCACGACTGAGTTGATTGGCGGGCGGGTCGTTTGGATGGCGGCGGCCTTGAAAAGCGAATTCGGTATCTCCACCGTCCCGGAAGTCGCCGAAAGTTCGTTGGCGATCCAGACCAAGGACGGGGAATTGCTGCCGATCGTGGAGAATCTTCGCGGCCGGGCCTTCCGCAAGGACAAGCGGCTTCGCGAGATGGAGGTGGAAATCCTGGCACGGCGGTACCAGCGGCAACCGCTGCTCCAGATCCTGCGGCTGTATCAGGTCGAGGGGGACAAGCGGTACGAGGTCGATTACTGGTGCGACGTTTGTGCCATTGTGATGTTCGAGACCGGACCCTGTTCCTGTTGCCAGGACGACAATCGGCTCCGAAAAAGGCTGGTTCCGGAGGGTGATTGGCCGCCGCTGCGTGACGAATCTGCCGAGAAATAGCTTTTCGGCCTCAAAAGTTTGAATCTCGCGCCGGGATTCCTATACTCTCTGTCTGTCTGGGCGATGTGGGCTATCCTCATCAGCCCTTTACCACGCTTTCAAGCTGACGGATTCATCATGTCACATCCAACCTCCAAGGGCGTCAGTAGGCGTAACTTCCTGAAAGGCTCTGGCGCTGCTGCCGCTGCCTCGACGGTTGTCACGTCGACGGTTGCTCAGGACGCCGCGACTGGTACCAACGTTGTCGCCGGAGAGAAATCTATTTCTTTGCGGGTCAACGGCAAATCGATGACGGCCAAAGCCGAACCTCGAACAACGTTGTTGGATGTGTTGCGATACCAGTTCGATTTGACCGCTGCCAAACCCGTTAGTGCCGACGGCAGTAGCGGAGCGAGCACCGTACTAGTCGACGGAAAACCAGTCATGGCCTCCACCGTGTTGGCGCTTTCGGTGGCCGGCAAAGAAATCACCACCTGTGAAGGTCTGGATGATGCGGTGCCTAAGGCGTTCGTCGCGCACGATGCACAGCAGTGTGGTTTTTGCACGCCGGGATTCGTCGTTGCGGTACGAGCCTTTATCAACAAACATCCCGACGCGACCGAAGAACAGATCCGCGCCGGGCTGAATGGGAATATCTGTCGTTGCGGCACTTACGCCAACGTCCTGCAAGCTGTCATTTCTCTTGTCAAAGGAAATCAAAATGGCTGAAGTGAATTACAGCTGGCCCGCAAACCACAAGGCCCGATTGATTGGCAAGCGCGTCGATCGGCTTGACGGAATGGAGAAGTCCCAGGGGACGGCGAAATACACCTACGATGTCAACCTGCCTAAGCAGCTGATTGTTCGCGCCCTAGGTTGTCCGCATGCCCACTGTCGCGTCATCTCTGTGGATGCAAGCGATGCGGAAAAAGTACCCGGTGTGGTCTTGGTGCATTGGGTCAAGGCGCCGGGGCCGGGCCAAGATCCAGTTGAAATCCAAGCCGACGGGACGTTGTTGGTTGCCGTTGCCGCGGAATCCGAGGCGGCCGCGGCCGAAGGTGTCTCCAAACTGAAAGTCGAATACGAAATGCTTGAGCCTTTCGTGGCCGACTACGACCTGGACGCGGCGGAGGCAAAGAAGCGAACCAAGAAGGCTGGCGGCGGCATCGAGCTAGATGAAGCACTTGGCGAACCCGGTGATGACGACGACGAAGAGGAATGGGAAGAAAAAACCATTCAAAAACTTTTCGAGCAGTCGGAGCACGTGGTCGAGGGTCGTTATGGCATTGATGTGATCACGCATTGTTGCCTGGAGCCGCACGGTACCACGCTGCGTTGGGAAGGCGACCGCTTGATCGCTCATCTTTCCACGCAAAACGTTTCACGAACCGATGACGGTTTTGCGGATGCCTTGAATATCACCGCCGATGAAGTCGATGTGACCTGTGAATACATCGGCGGCGGATTTGGCAGCAAATTTCAACCCAATTATTGGGGTATCGCAGCGGCGGAGATCGCCAAGAAAACGGGGCGGCCGGTTAAGTTTATGTTGTCTCGCGACCAGGAATTGAAGATCGCTGGCAACCGTCCCTCGGGATTCATCGATGTAAAACTTGGTGCCGACGAAAATGGAGTCGTCCAAATCTGGGACTCACACCATTGGGGTACCAGCGGCTTTGACGGCAAGACCGTCGCGGTCACGAATTTCCCTTATGTCTTTGCTCCTAAGAATCTCCGCCGCAAAGCGACCGGGATCATTACCGACAATGAACCCTCGGTTGCCTGGCGAGCTCCGAATCATCCCCAAGCCTGCGCATTGACGCAAACCGCCTACGATGATCTGGCCGCGAAGATGCAAGCCGATAGCCTTGATATCTTTTTGCGCAATCTGGAGAACATCGATTCGCCGGAAAAAGCAGCGGTTTACGCCGAAGAGTTACGGATTGCCGCTGACTTGATCGGTTGGCGCCGGCACTGGCATCCCCACGGCAAAGGCCGCCAGCAGGGCTCGGTCGTCGAAGGCCTGGGGATCGGCATCCACAAGTGGGGCGGTACCGCCAACACCTCCAGTTGCTTGCTGAAAATTCATCCCGACGGCGGCGTGCAGTCGTACTGTGGCACGCAAGACTTGGGAACGGGCACCAAGACCGTTTGCGCGATGGTCCTGGCCGAAACGCTGGGGCTGCCGATCGAGGCAGTCAAGGTCAACATCGGCAGTTCGACGTATCCCTTCAGTGGTGCTTCCGGTGGCAGCACCACCGTCGGCGCCGTCAGCGAATCGCATCGCCGCGCCGCTCAGGATGCGTTGGCGAAGCTGTTTGATCTGGTTGCCAAAAAGCTGGAAGTACCCGCCGACAAATTGGAAGCTGCCAATGGGAACATTTCAGTCATTGGTTACAGCGATAAAGCAATGACCTGGAAACAGGCGTGCAGCCTGATCGGAATCCAGCCACTGGAGGTCACTTCTGACTACAAACGTGGCGGCGAGAGCCCGCTGTCAAGCTCCAATGTTGCCGGTTGCCAGATGGCGCACGTCGCTGTCGACACCGACACGGGCGTGGTGAAGATCAAGAAAATGGTTGCCGTTCAAGACATGGGCTTGATCATCAATCGAAAAACGGCCGAGAGCCAGGTTTACGGTGCCTTGATCATGAGCATTGCTGCTGCGTTGTTCGAGCAGCGAATCAACGATCCGAAAACGGGTGCTTTCGTCAATGCCGAATTGGATACCTATCGGCTGCCAAGACTTGGCGACGTCGGTGAACTGATGGTTCATCTGCACGAGCCCGAAAGTGAGCGAGCGCGAGGCGTGATCGGATTGGGGGAACCGCCCGTGATCAGCGGCGGCGCTGCAATCTCCAATGCCGTCTGCAACGCCACGGGCGTGCGCGTACCAACATTGCCGCTGACACCAAAACGCGTGCTTGATGCACTTCGAGGAGCCAAAGGATAATTGTCATGAAAAGATTCGAATACGCTCAGCCGCGCTCCGAACGCGAAGCAGTCCAGCTGTTGGCCGACGCCAGCAAGCAAACGGCGGTGCTCGCCGGCGGTACTGACCTGGTCGGACTGATGAAACGGATGGTGGTGACCCCGGATCGTGTCGTCAACATTCAAGAAATCGACTCACTGCGGCAGATCGAAGCGGATGCAGACGGCAACGTTTGGATCGGAGCGTCAGTTTGTTTGGACGAGTTCCTGGATGAGAAGATCACTGATCAGTTCCCCTCGGCCAAACAGGTGATTCAAGGAATCAGCAGCATTCAACTGCAGTCCCAAGGCACTTTGGTGGGCGAACTGCTGCGTCGACCGGGATGTTGGTACTTCCGAGACGGTCATGGGCTGTTGGCCAAGAATGGCCGCCTGGTGATCGACGGGGACAACCGCTACCACGCCATTCTGGGCAACCGCGGACCGGCAAAGTTCGTGAATGCTTCGCGATTGGCGCCGGTCCTGATCACGCTGGGGGCAAAGGTCCGCCTGATAGGCCCGGATCCCGACAACGAACAACTGCTACCACTATCGTCGCTGTATCAGACACCAGCGTCCAACAGCGAACTGGAAAACGTTTTGCAACCTGGTCAGCTGGTAACGCACGTGGTGATTCCACCACATGGGCAAAACCGACTGAGTGCAGCGTACGAGGTTCGCCATGGTGAGGGCCCCGATCAGCCGTTGGCTGCTGCTGCCGTTAGTGTCGAAGTCCGTTTGGGGCGGGTCGAACAAGCACAGATCGTGCTTGGTCAAGTTGCGCCCACACCTTGGTTGGCGCAGCCTGCTGCCGAATCACTTCGGGGCAAAGTGATCGACGAGGAAATGGCCGTGATTGCCGGCTCTGAAGCCGTTGCCGGGGCCATCGCCCTGTCACAAAACGAGTACAAGATTCAACTGGCCCAGGTCGCGGTCAAGCGCGCGTTGCTGAGAGCCG
Source organism: Pirellulaceae bacterium (assembly GCA_041623895.1). GTDB lineage: Bacteria > Planctomycetota > Planctomycetia > Pirellulales > Pirellulaceae > JBFJVZ01. The sequence goes on from JBFJVZ010000071.1 coordinate 7,294, forward strand.
TCGGGCACGATACGGGCGGATTGGATCGTCCCATCATCAGCGAACCGGCTGAATCGCACGAACAGCACATTGTCTAATGTCCGGAGATTACTAATGGGTTACAAACGCTCGTTCGATAATGGCAGACCGACAGAGCCACAGCCTCCCTGCATGCATCTGCGCAGTAAGGCGATCTACGTGACCGGTGATCCGGATCCAAAATCGCCCGAAGAAGAGGGAAGCACGCGGTTCAATTGTTGGTGCAATAAATCGCAGCACGTGATCGGGCCCGATCAGCAACTTGTTGACCGCGACGCCTGTGTCAGTGGTCGAGGCTGTTTCTGCGCTCGCGCGTGAATGCCCATTGTTCCGTCGGGCTCGATTTGACGTGTGCATCGGGAGGCCGAGGCCCAACTGGGAGGGCGAGGCCCAACTGGGCGGGCGAGGCTCCCGCCGAGCCGTTGAATCGTTGTGACGGTAAATCTTGGCGCGCGGCTCAGCAGCAGCTTCGCCCTCCCGGATGCGCGGTTGATTTGGGAAATGGCGACGCGGCTTGTCGTCCTGGCTAAAACGATTTCGTTTTCTGCTGGATGATTCCTAGTCGATCTCGTTCCTGGATCAGTTGAGAGAGCACGCTGATCGCGATTTCGGGTGGTGTGTTGTTGCCCATCGGCAGACCCATTGGGCAAAAGAACGACTGTATTTTTTCCTCTGCGATACCCATTTCTTTCAGATCGCGTTGGAGGACCTTGGCTTTTTGCAGGCTGCCCAAGACGCCAACATAGGGTGGCTCGATCGTCCTCAGCACCTCGGCCAGCACCGGCAGATCGGTCGCGTGGCCCTGAGTCATCAACACAAAAAAACTCCGCGGGTCCAGCCGCGGGACTTCGTCTTTCAGATTCTGGCTGCAGACCTTGGTCAGCTTCGGATGCTCCGGCAGTTTGCTCAGCCAATCGGATCGCTGATCGAGCCAGGTGATGCGACAATTCATTTCCAGCAGGATGGGCACCAGGGATTGGGCGATATGTCCGGCGCCGAACAGCGAAATCTTCCAGTCATTGCACAAGAACAACTCGAAGAAGAACTTGACTTCGCCGCCGCACGTCATACCGATGTCGGTTTGCAGATTCCAGGTCACCAGTTCGCAGTGACGGCCATCCCCGCAGCGCAACATTTCCTGCGCGTGGGAAATCGCCGCTGCTTCGACTTTTCCGCCGCCAACCGTTCCCTCCACAATGCCCTCTGCCGTGACGACTACCTTGGCACCTTGGATTTGCGGTGCGCTACCGCGCATGTCTACCATGGTCACTGTCGCAAACGGTGTGTTGGTGCGAAGCAGCTCTTTGATTTCGTTCCAGTGCCGATGGATATCCAGCGTCATGATCGTCAACCGTATTCATTAGGTACGTCGGGAGAAGTCTCCGACTCCTAATCCTGACATTTGTCTCAAAACTCAGATTCGCGGTAACTGGGAGGGCGAAGCTCCCGCTGAGCCGTGGTGTTTGCGACAAAGTGCGGCTCGGCGGGAGCCTCGCCCTCCCGTTTTGAGACAAAGCCTAGTATACGTAAGAGGGGGATCAGCAAAATGATGATAAGAATTGCCAGACACGAATACTTTGTTCAGCCATCCGCACCAGCCATAATCCGTTGCTCGCTGCTGGCCATCACTGTCGCTCTCTCCTCGCTACTTTCCGCACAGGAAGAGCCCGCCGAACTGATGCCACTGCCGAAAGCAGTGCCGGCACCCGAGGACAACCCGACCACACCGGAAAAAGTCGAATTGGGAAAGATGCTGTTTTTTGACCCGCGTCTGTCCGGCGACAACCAAATGAGTTGTGCAACCTGCCACATTCCCGACAAGGCGTACGGTGACGGTCTGGCTCTTTCTCCCGGAGCCGGCGGAAAACCGCTGAAGCGTAATACCCAGACCTGTCTGAACGTCGGTTTCTTCGAGACCTATTTCTGGGATGGCCGCGCGAGCACTCTGGAAGAGCAAGCACTGGGACCGATCGAGTCCAGCGACGAGATGAATCAGGACCTGGACGAGCTGGAGGCGGAACTCGCCGCCATCGACGGCTACGTGCGTGAGTTCAAGAGGGTGTTTGGCAGCAAGCCGACTCGAATAGGCATTGCCAAGGCTCTGGCGGCTTTTCAACGAACACTCGTGACCGGGCCATCACCATTGGACCGCTACCTGGCCGGCGATCGAAATGCGTTGTCCGACGATGCACAGCGAGGCTTGGAGCTGTTTCAAGGCGAGGCGGGCTGCATTGAATGCCATCACGGGCCACTGCTGAGCGACGGCAAGTTCTACCGGTTGGGCGTCTCGCACCGGGATCCGGGCCGAGAGAAAGTCACCGGGAACAAGCAGGATCGTTATCGATTCCGCACGCCCAGTCTGCGTAACGTCGCCGAAACCGGACCGTACATGCACGATGGTTCCAAGCAAACGCTGGACGATGTCGTGACCTTCTATTTTCGCGGCATCCCCGACTCGCGTGTCGACGGTTTGACCCCCGATCGATCTGTGCTGTCTGGTCAAAGCTTTTCGGATATTGCTCCAATCGTTGAATTCCTGAAAGCTCTATCGGGCGAAGCACCCCAAGTCAGTCCGCCGAAACTGCCTTGAGCGAGCACTTCATGTTCGTCGGTTGAAACGCAACGTACTGGTACTCGCTCGCTCACGTGTGAAACCTCCTGTCGCGGCGATATGAGAGCAGATTTCAAGCAGTGCCGGGATGCCGGCCACTGGCAGTAGGGCTCGCGCCGCAACCGGGGACTTTCGGCTGGTTCCGGTCGACCGTTTGTGAGCCAATCGCTCCGCAAATCCTGGCAGGTCCCCTAGTCGCGTCGGTCTATTTCACCTCCGCTCCCAAGAGAACACCCTTCGCCGCGTCGGTCGATGCACCCGCTAGCACGAAGGAATGGAACACCGCGGCTTCTTAACGGCGAGTTCCCGACCGTTACAATTCGGCTGCCGTCAGCGGACGGAAGCCGTCGGGTGAACTACCCTCGGTCTGCACTACTGATGTAGCGCAGGTTGCTCTTCCAAATCCTCCCGGTCGATGTGACCGGAGCACTGAATTTCCGTCATCACACGATCACGTCACTGAATCGAACTTTACTTGCAATCGAAATGCACTGCCAGGTTGTGTCGGCAGCCATCCTTGCGCAAGAGCGTCGCGAATAAACTCAGCCACCATTGCCGGCGTTATGGCAATAGAAGCACGGTCAAGCCAATTGTCTGCGCGCGGCCGATCCGTATAGACCATTAGCACACACTTGGGATCACGCTCGGTTTGGATTGAAACAGTCAATGGATATTCGCCGACGGCCTGTGTGTATGTCGTCTTCCTGCGAATTCTCCAGCGGTATGCAACGTCATCAACCGTGATCGGGGAAGAGCCTTTAGTTCTGAATGCCATTGCGATCACGTAAACAGGGCAATGCTTATTTCCGGCTCGAATTGGGGATAAGGCAGTATCCAGGCACTAACCCCAATTGGATGAAGGTCGTACCGGAGATTATCGCTGCTTGGGGGCCGAGTGGCAAATCACTGACCTGGACTGCTCCGGCGACCCAGTTCAGAGCCGATGTGCTTTGCCGCAGTTTCGTCTCAATTCGGACCGAGATTTTGAGAAGAGTGCTCCGAACCGAATTCGCGAACTCGCGCTGGTCGATGCAGCCTCCCGCACGAAAACTCCAATTCGTTGCGGTTGCTAACGGAAGGTTTCAGGCCCGAGACGGGGAACGATAACGGTTGGACGAAAACCCCGTTTGAATGCCTCGATCAATGGCAGTTTTGTTTCTGCTGCGTGTCGAGCCACGATGCAGTCCGTTACACGTCAGCATCTTCAAGAGCGCGGCGTGCAGGTACTTCAGCTCTTGATCGGGCAAACCCTCTCCGAAGGTGAGCGTTTGTGTGTCGCTGCGGGCGATGATTGCGCGATTTGCCTGCGCTTTCCGAATCGCCCAACTTTGGAACATAGGTGGAACCTGAGCCAATTCCTTCACATCGATCCGGCACAAAGGATGTCGGTCTCCTGTCCGATTGCAGGATGGATCAGGCAACAGACGATGGTCACGATGAAGCAATAAGATTTCATGTCTTTGCTGGCGTTGTCTGGAAGGAGATTCGTAAAGGCGGAGGCACTTGTTAACAACGGATCTTTAGGTCGCTGTCGAATAAGAACGTTCCGAAATTGAACCACATTATATTTGCATTGCGGTGCGAAATGCCCCTTGGGTTAAACCCATTTGTCACCAAAGCGTGTATCCACCGTCGATCACCAGCGCGGCACCGGTCATGTAGCGTGAGGCGTCGCTGGCAAGGTACACCGCGAGTGGACCAAGGTCGGCAGGATCGCCAAAATTTCCCAATGGAATTTGGGCCTTGAATTCCTGAATGACATCGGGGTTCTCTTTCTCCCAGCGCTGGTTTGGTTCGGTCATAAAGCCACCGGGGCAGATGGCGTTTACAGTGACACCGTGCGGCGCCCAGTCGGCAGCGGTCGCGCGCGTGAATTGGATCAACGCCGCTTTGGCCGTCTCGTAGCAGCGGCCACCAATGCCGCGATTGGCAATCATTCCCGAGATCGAAGCAATGTTGATGACCCGACCGCCCTTGCCTCGCTGGATCATGGCACCCCCGATAACCTTGGAGGAAAGGAAGGCGCTGGTGAGATTGAGATCCATGATTTCCCGCCACGAGTCGAGGGGCAGTTTTTCGGTGGGAACGTTGATCAGGCGGCCGCCGACATTGTTGATCAGGATATCAACAGGTCCGTGCTGCGCGACGATATTCAAGCACTGCAATTCCGCGGTCTCGGGATCGGCAAAATCCGCCTTGATTTCCACGGCCTCCCGGCCGAGCGACCGGATGTCATCGGCAGTGGCCTTGAGGCTTTCTGCGTCGCGTCCCGAGAGCACAACATCAGCGCCGGCGTCCGCGATGGCCAGTGCCATCTCGCGCCCCAACCCCCGACTACCGCCCGTGATGAAAAGTCGCTTGCCCTCCAATTTAAATCGATCCAACACGCTCATGGTTCAGCCCACCTAACTCTTCTCACCGGATTCACAATCCGCTGGCCAAAGGCTTGAGTCGGACCGATCCGGGACCGTAATATAACTCGTTATGAACACACAGAAACTTTCTGGCATCTCATTGACTTGGATCATGATTACTGCGGCGACCTTTGTCGCTGTTACCCTATCCGATTTGTCCGCGCAGGAACTCCGAACTGCCGCCGATAAGCCAACCGAGGGATCGCTGAAGCCCTTTCTGGGCGATCCGGTCTTCAACCAGCAAGTCGTCTTTGCAGACGAGGGCGGAAAGGTCCGCGAGCCGTACTTGGCCGTTGCAGTCGATGGGACGTTGTTGGCCGTCCGCAGTTACATTGGAAAACTCAGACGAAGCTATGATGCCGGAAAGAGCTGGGAAGAGATCCAGGATATCGACATCAGGATTTTGGACAGCAATCTGATCGTCGATGACAACAGCGGAGAGATTCGGTCGATCCGGATGTGGGACGGCAGTGATCGTGCGATTGTCAGCAAGGACCACGGACAATCGTGGACGACAGAAAAGGTCATGGTCAAGCCGAATGCGAGGATGCAGGAACTAGCGCAAAGCGGCACGAAGGTGCGTGGTACCAAAGCCGCCAACGAGCCTGGCACGTACTTCATGCATGCCAACGCGAGCGAATCGGGCATCACCTTGCGGCACGGGAAACACAAGGGACGTCTGATCATCAGCGCCACCTACCGCCCCAACGCCAAGGAGCATCCCTCCGACCGGAAACCCGGCGATGAAATCGTCAGTTGCGCCATCTTCAGCGATGATGGGGGCGCGACGTGGCAGGTCAGCGAGTTCTTTCCTGATCCGTTCACCGAAGAAGCCGCGTTAGTGGAATTGCACGACGGTCGCATCTACTACAACTCCCGCAGCCATCGCGGCTTTTACGACAAGGCCTTCGCACGCGAGTTGCATCCCGACGAAAAACTGCGCCGGGAAGCGTGGAGCGATGACGACGGCCAAACCTGGAAAGATTTCAGAATCAGCCAAGTATTGCCGGACGGCGGTGGCTACAACCGGGGCTACGGAATGAAAGGCGGCCTGACGCGTCTGCCCGTGAAGGATCACGATATCTTGATTTACAGTAACGCCGACACCGCGGGTGGAGATCGGGAACGAATAACCGTTTGGGCCAGCTTCGATGGTGGCCAGACCTGGCCCCTGAAGCGGCTCGTCTACGAATCGTTCAGCGCCTACTCCTCGCTTGTCGCTGGACGCCCCGGCACACCTACCGAAGGTCTTATCTTTCTGCTCTTCGAAGGCGGCCCAAAAGGTCGCTACACGGCCATGCAAGTCGCCCGCCTCAACCTTTCCTGGATCCTGCAAGGCGAACCCACCGGTGACGGCGATGTTCCGCCAATGCCCGGCTCTATCGCGCCTTAACGTGGCTGACGGCACAGGTTATTCATCGGCATCAAGGACACTCTTGACTGCTGCGGCCAAATCCAAACGCTTAAAGACTCGTCCAGCAGCTGCTGGGTCGGTGACCGGCACACCAGTCCGTTGAAATATCGTCATCATCGCGTCGGGTAACGTCTCTCCCTCGGCACTCCAGCCGTAACCGGATATCTCGATCGCTTCGCGCAAAATCATCGCGGCGCCGCAGACGATTGCGTTGGAAGAACTCGTTGCGCGAGCCGGGACTAACAACGCCACCTTTTCGTGGCGGTCGAGAAAGATCACGTCGCCTCGCTTCACCGCACCGATCGCGAAGCAATTCGGCTGACACGCCGGCCACGAAATGCCGCCGGTGAAGTTGTGATTTCCCGCTGGCGCGCTTACCCAGATATTCGCCTTTCGCAGCGCTGCGAGCTTCGCATCGATCTCCGTCGGGACGGGCTCGGAGTGCTCCAAATCGTCGACCGGCGCAAGATTAACCGTTGTGATGCGATGCTTCTCATGATGATCCAGGACCCACTCGAGCGCCGCAGCAAGCGATTCGCGACTATCCGCGATCGAGCAATGACAGCACTCGTTGCCGCGAATCACGGCTACCTGATTGTTGAAAGCCACACCCCACTTACCGCCATGATTGACAGAAGAGGGGATTCCGATGGTCGACCCGTGATAACCGCGACCTTCGTGCTGAGGATTGTCGTCACCATCGACCGCGTCGTGCGTCACCAACACCTTCGGGCGACCGTCGGGCATCACCGATGTCCACTCCGGCATCGACATTTTGCAACCGTCATCAACGAGCGCAAGTGTTTGGCCTCGCCCAAAGCTGAGCCTTCCAGCGTAGTCGCGCCAGACATCGAGTACGCCGGAGTGTTTGAATTCCGCCGGCTGCGCGGGTACTCCCGGCGCGCGCCAGACACTCACCCCCATCTGGTAGCCGACATGCTGAGGCGACTCTTTTGAATACCATGCTGTGACGATTGAACCATCCTTTCGCTGCACACTCGAAGGGTAACCGCAATCCGCGTTACCGATCGCGTGTGCCAGACGCAGCGTTTTGCTCCAGGTCTTTCCGTCGTCGCTACTGAGTTTCGCACAGACCCCACGCCGGTCTTTGACCCTGACGCCGTAGCTCAGCAAGAGTCGGCCATCCGCCAGTCGCATGAGATGGCCGTTGATCTCATTACGCAGCGTAACCGGCACAGGCTCGCCCCAAGTCATGCCGTTGTCATCACTTCGGATCAGTTCCATGCGGTCGATCCGCGCCGCGGCGAGCCAGCTTTTGCCGCCGAGCGGGAAGATGTCCGTTTCGTTATGCCGCTGGCCGATCACGGAGCCGAGTTTCCACGTTACTCCGTCGTCATCGCTGCGGATGTGCCACGATCGCCAGCCGGTTGTGCGAAACGATTTCGCTGGGTCTTCAAACTTCCCTTGGTAACAACTGCTGTGAAGCGCGCCGTCTTCACCAACCCAGATGTCGCCAAACGGAATGTGCTGCGTCCACTGCGGATCGTCTTCCGCGGGAAAACCTTCACCTTTCTCCCAAGTCCGCCCGCCGTCCTTCGAGCGCATCACCCATGGCCGAAGAACGGCGTCGCGAAACGGTGGTTGTTTCGGTCGCTGGGGTTGCTTCACGTTCGTCCAACCGGAACAGAGCACAATGAAATCACCATCTCTTGCTAAGCCGGCGGCGTGGTTCATGCGGATCGTGTCAGAATCGTGTTGGGTGACGATACTGCGTATTTCCCAAGCTAAGCCGTCGCGGCTCGCCCAACATTCAACGTCGCCCTCCTGCGTTCCGTGAGCGGGCTGATTGTGGAGAACAGCGAGGATTTCGCCGTCCTTCGTCAGCGTTAGATTCGGCCACGCACAAACGCCTTTCACAGCAACGACGTGCTGGATTGCGGGCGGTACGGCATCGCCGGCGCTAACGACCTTCGCATCGTCAACAGCGGAAAGACACAGCACGGACAGTGCGATCATGAAAAGTAGGAAAGGTTGGGTGATCATGGTTGCGTGAGATGCATCGTTCGTGGTGTCAGTTGGGACGGAGCGAACGTCGTGAAATAACTGATAGTTATCGTCTTCCCTAGTTGCTGGTCCTGTTTTAGTGAATCACTTTGGCGTGATCCGGACATGAAACACCTTGTTCTCTTGGCCTTTGCGCTTGCCTGCTCTGAGCAGTCCTTCGCCGCACGTGACCCAACTCTCGTTAGAATTGATGTGACATACTCCTGAATTACCCAACGTGGCGTGATTTTCTGGAATCAACACTCGTTCAGTGGACCGAATGACCTGCAATGTTTCGGGATTCACTTGTGCGATGAACAGCGGCGCGCGATGCCGCATGATGTGATCGTTGTCCGCGCCTCGCCGCGTGTAGACGAGAAACAACCCTCCCCCAACGGTTACCCAGTGTTGCTGGGTGTTGTAACTTCCCAGCACTTGGCCATCGTCGAACTTCCACTCGCGGACAGGCTCGAAGTTGATGCCGTCTGTCCCCTGCGTGACGTAGGCCGACTGGTTAGCTCGCAGCGTCAGGAAATAGCGGCCATCGAATTGAACGAGCGACGGTTCGTAGAGTCCGCGGCCGGTGGAAATCGTGTGCTCGGTACCGTGTTCCTTATACGTGAGCGTTTCACCGTCGAACGCACACCGCATGACAACACTGGTGTAACGGTGCACTTTGGGATCGCGCCAGTAACGAACCGGCAGCAGCACATCCCCGTTTGGAAGATCAACACGCTGCGTACAGTCGGCGTTTGCCCCGGTCACCGTAGCACCGCTGTGATCTCTCTCCGGTACGTCAAGTAATCGCAACGATCCCCACTTGACCGTCGAAGGATCCATCACCGCATAGGAAACTCGTTCGCGCAGCCGGATTTCGCGTTGACCGTTCTCGAAGTTGAAGGTCTTTCCAGTAACCAAAACCTTGCCTGACTTCGCATGATACGTAGGCCACAAATCACCCGGCGCGACCTCGAATCGATCACTCCGGCGGGTACGTTTCAGCGTGGGGACGATCGTCGGATCACTCCAAGTTCGTCCCCCATCACCGCTGACCGATTGCAGGATGTCGTGGAAGTTATGAGTACCGGTTTTACCGGTCTGCGACATCGTCGTCAGAAAGAACGGTTCTTTGCCCGGCACGTACGCCGTTCGCGCCTGCCACCAGTCCCAGCGTTGCGTCCCTTGAATCGAGCCCAGCGATTCGAGCTTAAGTTTCACCGGCTTAATTGCAGCTTCCTCATTTGTCGACGACAGGGAATCCTTCCCTGACGTGTCCTTCAAGTTTGTAAACAACTCGGTCAGCTTGTCCACCAACTTGGGCGAAGCTCCGACCTCGGCATGTGCGACGGTCAGCCATGTTTCGTAGCCGCCAAGAGCGTGCTGTCGCGGCGAAGGCAGGTAGCCAAGGCCACCGTTGGCCAGACCGAAGACAAACGTGTCCTTGAACGGACTGCGCTGCTGTATGTCGAATCCGATTTCGACAAATACTTCAAATGGCAACGCGGCGATGCCGAGATCGCCGATGCGAAGCGTCTGCACGAAGGCCTCCGCCGTTTCGGGCCACTGGGCGGATTCGATCGCCCGCCGAGCAAAGATCACGCGCCGAGAATAATCGGAGTCCTGCTCTGCGTCAGGTGCGGGGTTGTCGAGCAATTCGCGCGCCCGTTGCGATTGTGTGGCAGTCGGCCTGCGACGTTTCAGCGGGAGCGATTCAGCAGCAGCACCGAGCTCGACCCAATCGTGATACTGAATCGTTGTCTCGACACGGGCAACTTCCTCTGCCACGTCTTCGGCAACCTCATGCATCTTCTCATAACGCGCGTATCGTTTGCGACCGGGCTTGTTATAGTTCGCGTAGTCATGGTTGTTCACATCACCGCTCGCACCGTTGCTTAACATTCCGACGAAGGGCGGATCTTGCTCGGGGTCTGCCAACAACTGTTTGATTCGCTGGGCGAACACGCCGAAGTAATCGGCGGAAACATGACCTTTCCCAACTCCACCGACGTAATGCAACCAGTAGTTGGCGAGCAAGGCAATCGGTCGGCCCTCGATTGATTCGACCGATAAAACGTAGACTTTTGGATTAACGGGTCCGGCAGGTTTGTCGAGTACGTGGAGATAGCGACCGGGGTTCATCGCGGCGAGTTCTTCCTCACCGTACGGACTTGTCACGGTTTGCCCGTCTTTCAGCAGCCAACGCCGGTTGAAGACATGCTGAGGCACTTCACCTGTTCCCCATCCGATTCGAGCTGGTTCCAAATGGTTGATCGCACGTTGCACGCCATCAGCAATTCGGCGAATGACAAACATTTGATAGTCATCGAGCGGCTCGTTCAGTTTCAAGTAGCTCGTCCCGCGCAGGCTCGGCGCTGAGTGCGTGTGTGTCGCAGCAATGAGAATATTTTCCGGCGGCAGTCCGGTTTTCCTCTCGATGAGTTGTTTCGTTGGAAAATGAATCTCGGTGGGAAATTTGACGTTGTCGATGATAACGATCGCCAGTTTCGTCTTCCCATCATCAAGAACGAGACAGCGAGCATGAAGATCGTCATGAATGTGAGTCGAACCGCGCGGCAGGAATCCACCGATGAGATCCGTTCCCAGGAACGGCGTGATGTTGCTCGTGGCGGCACCCGCCCGAAAGAGCTTTTGTGCGTCAGACTCGCCCCAAGCAACGGTAGGGATCCAAAGGACGAGTAGCAGGAATCGGTAACTCATAGCGTATTGGTGTCAGGTCAAGCGCCAGTGATCGGCCAAAGCTCCAGGACCGGCTCATCCTTGGCTGAAGTAAACGCGATTATTCATCAAATCTGTATTCTTCGCTCCGGCGGGGCCTGCTGTGAACAAAATTCCCGGGCGCCGTGCAACTTGGTTGTGGCCTGTGGGGCGTTCGATTGACGGCAACCAATGCGATGTGCCCGCGTCAAACTCGCTAATCGCACGGAACCGAATGTCGTCACGATCCGCTGTGAAGGCAACGATTTCGTTGGTCGGGTCGCCCCAGATCTTTTCGTTTCGCTCGCCGGTTTGCAATTGCGCTGCGCCGTGGAGTCGACCGGCCTGATCAAACGCCAGGCCGCCCGCCATGATCAGATTGAACGCTTTCCACGCCGGCGGGAGATGATCGTTGAGGCGGATCCGCTTCCATTGACTCGGTCCGTCTGGAGTCGCTAGCCAGCTCTCACCTTTGAGCTTGGCGACGACGCTGTATATCAAGTGTGGCTGTCCGGTTGGCGAAACGGCAATACAGCCCGCGCGCAGCCCGCGTTCAAAATCTTCGCCGCCTTCATCCAGCACTTCGATGTTGTCGGGTGTGATCGGGCCATTGATCCTCGAACCGTCGGATCGTCTCCATGTACGGCCCAGGTCGTCGCTCTTCATGTAGGACACGGTCTGCAGTCGGCCGTAGCTGTCTTTGTCAGACTTTTCATGAAATCGGCAGCAAAGATGGATGGTGCGGTGATCTGGTCCCCAGGCAAGTGATTCCTGAAAATGCGCGTAGCCCTTGTGACGCGAAGAGATGATTGGTCCGACGCGATTCCAATCACGGCTCGGCGTCTTGTCCCACAACTCAACGATCCATGGCCGATCACCGAAGCTCCGACGAGCCGAGAAGTAGAGCGTATCGTCTGGCCCGCAGATCAATGTGGGATAAGTCAATCGCTGGCCAAACTTAACTTCGTCCTCCCACTCGGACGCATCGCCGGGCCGCTTGGATCGGCGGTAGCGAAACGGATCGTGATGCGTAAAGTAAACGATGTGCAGATACCCTTGCGAATCGATCGTCAATGCCGGGCCGCCATGATTGTCTTTGGCCTCTCCGACGGTGTATGTCGGCGACCACTGGCCTGACTTGCGGTCGAGCGTCGCGATCCGCACACGGAATCCTTCCCTAGGCGAGTCGAGCCAGGCCACATGCGTCTTTCCGTTATGTGTGATGATCCGGTTGGCTTCGGCATATCCGGTCGCGCGCCCGCACCCTTGCGTTGAGAGTAGATGGAGATCCACTTGCGGGCTCAAATCGCCAAATGCTGGAATCGTCAGCCCACACGCCGTTGCTCCGATTGCACGGGCAAGTAGATCACGCCGCGGGATCGTGAGCATTTGCAAGTCCTTCATCTTGATCTCCGAGGCCGCCTACGAATCCGCTGCCATCATCACGGTACGCAGCACCAGTATCATAGAGATCCTGATACTGCATTTCTACTCAAACTTCGCACCAACAGTCTTCTGCCACCGCTTCAGCTTACCCAGCAATCTTGCAGCCAACTTCGGCCGCTTCTCGCTGAGGTCGGTCTGTTCTCCGATGTCCATTTCGAGGTCGTACAACTCGACACGGTCATCCTTGAATCGGTGTAAGAGTTTGTAGCGACCCTCTCGGATGGCAGCCTCATGGCGGTTGTGTGGATAGTGCCAATAGAGCGCATCGCGCTCGACCGATTCGTCTTGGCCAAGCAGTAGGTCGCCAAAACTGGTGCCGTCAAGGTGCTGGTTCGTTTTCGCGGGACTACCCGTCAATGCGAGCAAGGTCGGATAAAAGTCTGTGCTGATTAGTGGTGTTGAATTGCGGCTGCCCGACGCGATGCTTCCGGTCCAGCGGATGATCGTTGGTACGCGAATTCCGCCTTCGTACAAGTTGTGCTTCATTCCTCGTAACGGCAGGTTCGACGTCACCGATCCCTTGCCGCCGTTGTCCGAGGTCCAAACAACGATCGTGCTCTCGCTCAGCTTCAACTCATCGAGTCGCCGAAGCAACCTTCCGACATTCTCGTCCATGTGCTCGACCATACCGGCGTAGGCCGCGTTGTTCTGAAACGCTTTCTCGCGACGATTTTTTTCCTGCTTTCCCTCCAGACCGAGTGCTGCAATCTTCGCCTTGTACTTCTCGATCTTTTCCCACTTCGGCTGTAGCGGAGTGTGTACGGTGTGGAATGAGAGAAACGCGAAGAATGGTTTTGGATTGCCGCCGCTTGACGTGGAGTGCTGCTCGATGAACGCGATTGTCTCGTCAGTCAATCGCTCGGTGAGGTATTCGCCGGGCGGACCGTTGTCGAGATGCGTCATGTGGTACGGGCTGAAGAACCGCGTGTGATTCTCCGGCAGAGGCGGCTGGCGATCCGGCCACGCCAGTTTCCACGCATGCGGCGAATCAATCCCGCCCTTGGTTGTCACAAAACCCTGCCGCGCAGCCCAGTGCTGGCGCTTGTAACCCAGATGCCATTTGCCAAAGTAACCCGTTGCATACCCAGCTTCATTCAGCGCTTCAGCGATCGTGAATTCTTCCAGCGGCAGGTGATGCGTGACAAAAGGCGGATCTTTTTCCGGCGTGTAGAGCCACGTCGTCAGTCCAAGTCGAGCCGGAGCCTTTCCCGACAGAACAGACGCCCGCGTTGGGGAACAGACGGGCCCCGCGGAATAGAAATCGGTCAGCACCATCCCTTGCTGAGCCAGCCGATCAACATGCGGTGTTTCATACACCCGACTGCCGTTGTAGCTCACATCGCTCCAACCCAAATCATCCACAAGAATAAAAAGGACGTTGGGGCGCTCGCCAGCGATTGCTGATGTTGTGCCGAGCAGGATAATGTGCGCCGTGACGACTGCCCCAAGTCTTAGCAGCTTCATCGCGACTCCTTTGTCAGAAACCGAAACGAGTAAAGGTCGGCGTCCTGCAAACTGAATCGCAATCGAACAGGCTTGCCTGCAAGCTTGGAGAGATCGGCGTCGCCGTCCCACTGCACCTTTCTTGCGGTCGAGTCTCCAAACACCTCATGGCATTCGTCCAATGAGAATCCGCCCGCCTGTGTACCGTGTTCGTCTTGGATCTCGACACGTATGCTGCCGGCAGCCGACGTCGCGAAGTTCAGCTCCAGCTCGTCTCCCGTGAACACCAGTGGCTTCGTTAGCAGCTGCCCACCCTTCCAAGCGGCGTGAACAGAGACGAATCCGTCCAAACGCATTGCGTAGCGACGGAGTGCGTTGTCGCCACCATGCCACGACCCCTCGCTGGCGTACAACGAAATCTCATCGGCTGCGCCAGGCAGCGAAGACTTTGTTTGAACTGCGTGCCACGCGATGAACTGATGCCCGTAGAGCCAC
>JBFJVZ010000072.1:0-21732 GCA_041623895.1 Pirellulaceae bacterium
GCGTTGCCCCCTCTCCCAACGCCGTTAAGGATTCCTGGTAGCCGGATTCGCCAGAATTCGGGCGCCGTCCCCGATACAACCGAAGTCTGGCGACTCCGGCTACGAAGAACAGCCCGCGTAACACGAACAAGAAACGCTTAACGGCGTTGGGCAACGCCCCAGCGATTTGCATAGCCCAGCCCGACGGGGCTGGGGATTAGATAGGAAATGGATCGTGTCGGGCCAACGGCCCGGCGGTTTCAATCCGCGTCGGCAAACGGGCGGACCGTTGGCCCTTCATGCCGATACGGGTCGGATAACCCAGCCCGATCGGCTGGGCTAAGCAAACGAACGGACCTTCGGCCCGAAAGAACGGAAAACGAATACCAATAAAACAAACTCGTTCAGAATCGCGCACGGCTATTTAGGTCCTCACCCGCGCTACTCAATTGCGAGCTGCCGAAACCGGCGGGCGAGCAAGTTGGTAGGTTTGCCAACCATGATCCTTCGGCTTACAGCCAAGTCATGATCCGACCGTAGACTTCCGCTCGTCTCCGACCTCGTCGCAACTAAACCACTTGGCTAGACGATTCTCACGGCGGAATGCCGAGCCTAGATCCACTCTTTGATCGGCCGTCCTTCGATCAATCGAATCGGCCGGCCATCGGGGGCGGGGGCGATCAGGTCGTGAGGGATGCCCAGCTTTTCGTAGATGGTCGTGGCAATGTCGGATGAATGATACTCGTCCTTGGCGACCGCTCCTCCGTCCGCAGTGGTTTCGCCCAGCACATGCCCACCGGGGACGCCAGCGCCGGCCATGATTGCGAACCCGGCGGATGCCCAGTGGTCGCGTCCGCTGGCTGAGTTCACCGTTGGCGTACGGCCAAAGTCGGTCAGCCAACAAACGAGCGTCGTTTCCAACAATCCGCGTGCTTCTAAATCGATCAACAATTGCGGCAGCGCTTGATCGACCGGCGGAAGCCGGCTGTCCTTCAGCGTCTTGAAATTGTTGGCATGAGTATCCCAGCCGCCATCGGTGACCGTAACAAAGCGAACGCCCGATTCGATCAGCCGACGCGCCAACAGGCAACTTTGTCCGAACCGGTGCTTGCCATAAGCTTCGCGAAGTTTGTCATCTTCTTCGCCGATCGCGAACGCTTTTTGCGTGACCGGGGAAGTGATCATGCGATGCGCTGTCTTGTAATGCTCGTCCAGTGCGTCGTACGCCTCCGGTTGCAGATCGGCGTCGCGCTGCAGCTGATCGATCTGCTGCAAGATCGCTTGTCGCCGATCGACTCGTTCCATCGTCACGCCCGCAGGTGGCGTGATGTCGCGAACGCTGAAGTTCGCTGCGTTGGGATCGGCATCAATCTCAAACGGACCGTGCTCCAATCCCAGGACTCCGGCCGATCCGCCGCCAAAGCGACGGTCAACTTGCGTGCCCAACAGCACAAAGGGCGGCAACGCGCTTTTGAATCCGTGATAGTAGCTGGTCACCGAGCCGTAGCAGGGATAATGCACCGCTTGATTGAACTTGCGGCCTGACATCACGAATTGGTCGGCCGTGCCGTGACTGCCGTTCTGAGGATTCCAACCACGAAGCACGGCAAAACGTTTTTGTTCGCGCGCCATCCGCGGCACGATCTCCGTAAAGTAAATGCCCGATGTCGCGGTGGGAATGACGCTGAATTCTCCCCGCACGCTGGTCGGCGCACTTGGTTTCGGGTCGAACGTGTCGTGGTGGCTGGTGCCGCCGCGCGTCCAAATCAAGATGCAGTTCGTGTCGGACTTTCGCGCTGATGTGCTTTCGGCGTGCAGCAAAGCTGGAAGTGAAATGCCAAGTCCGGCGAGGGTTCCGACCTGCAGCGCGTGTCGGCGTGAGATTCCTTGGCAATCGCGTGTCAATCGAGGCTCGATGTTTAGCACTGCGAGTCTCCTGCGTGGGGCCTGCTACCTGATTGGTTCGTCAGGACAGTCATCGGGAGGGAAATGAGGCGGGACCACATCCTGGTGGCCAACATCAGCATAGCAACTCGCCGCCAAGAAGTCGCCATCAGCCCGTTTTTACCCCCAGATGTCGGGGTGTGCGTACGTGTCAACGGAGTAGCAAATTGAGCGAATGTTAGTCATACTAGGCTTCGTCGTCGACCGGTTTTTTCGTCGTCGATTGCCCGCCTTCCTGACCCACCTGCATTCGAGCCTCGTGACTCGTTTGGGTCGATCGAGATGGAATCGTTCGACCGTTAGTGATTCTCTGACGCCCAATCACCGCAGACTGTCATGCGAATGATTAAGTTGGCCGCTTTGCTGATTGCAATGGCCTCGCCGTTACCGGCCGCTGATCGAAGCTTCGTAGTTGATCCACCGCAAGTAACCCTGTCGGGTCGGTTCGATCGGGTTCAGTTGCTTGTTGCATCCGGCGAAAAGCCCGACCAGCACGCAGAAGATCTAACACGCCAGGTCAATTATCAGCCTGAGGACGGTGATGTAGTTCACGTCGACCAGCACGGCTGCGTGACGGCATTAGCTGGTGGTGAAACCAGAATCGCGATCAAGTTTGACGGGCAGACTGATTACGTCCCCGTTATTGTCCAGGATACCGCCGGTCAGGAAGTGGACTTTCTCCGGGATGTCAGACCAATCCTGAGTAAAGCTGGCTGCGCAGCGGGCGCCTGCCATGCCGCGCAGTACGGCCAGGGCGGATTCAAACTTTCGGTATTTGGTTTCGATCCGAAAGCAGACTTCGAGGCGATCACGAGGTCCAGTCGCGGGCGGCGATTAAACTTTGCCAGCCCCCAGGACAGCCTGCTGTTGCGCAAACCGGCGATGATTGAAAACCATGGCGGCGGATTGCGATTGCAGCATGGTGGCCTTGAGTACGATATCCTTCGTGAGTGGATCGATGCAGGTGCGCCGCCAACTTCCCGTGACGACTTAAAAGTTCAGTCTCTGGAAGTTTATCCAGGTAGACGCGTGGGGCCGCAGGGCTATTTCCAGCAATTACGGGTCGTTGCCGAGTACACCGACGGCAGCCGCCGCGATGTCACTTCGTTAGCGATCTTTGATGCAATTGACAAGTCCGTGGTCTCCGTCAGCGATGATGGGCATGTGCACGCCGCCGGCAAGGGACAGACGGGTGTGATGGTGCGATACGAAGGACAAGCGGCAGTCAGCACGTTTGTGGTTCCCTATCGCGAGAACATAGAACTTGCCGGTTGGCGATCAAACAACTTCGTCGACGAATTGGCCGAGCAAAAGTTTCGCGACCTGGGGCTGCAGCCGTCACCATTGTGCGACGACGCGACATTCATTCGCCGCGCCTTTCTTGATTGCATCGGTTCGCTGCCTTCGCCCGATTTGGTTCGCGATTTTCTGGCATCCGGCGATGCCGATAAACGCGCGAAATTGGTTGACCGCCTGCTGGGCCTGACTGGCGATTCTTCGCTGGATATCTTCAATGACCAGTACGCAGCCCTCTGGACGCTGCGTTGGTCGGACCTGATTCGCAACAACAGCAATTCGCTGGGCGAGCAGGGCATGTGGGCTTTGCACAATTGGATCAAGGAATCGTTTCGCACCAACAAACCGTACGATCAGTTCGTTCGCGAATTGGTCACGGCAAAGGGATCGATTTACTCCTATGGGCCGGCGAATTACTACCGCATCAACAAGGACTCCTCGGCCCTGACCGAAGCTACGTCGCAATTGTTTTTGGGAGTGCGGCTGGAGTGTGCCAAGTGCCACCACCATCCATTCGAGAAATACAGTCAGGGCGACTACTACAGCATGGCTGCCTTCTTCTCTCGGGTTGGCTCGAAGAATAGCGAAGAATTTGGGCTGTTTGGCCGCGAAACGATTGTCACCGTGCGATCCAGCGGCGAAGTTTCGCACCCTCGCACGCGACAGCGGATGCAACCAACACCGCTGGGCGGTGAAGCGGTGGATCATGAGCTTGACCGGCGGTTGCCATTGGCGGACTGGTTGACGAATCCTGACAACGAATTCTTTGCTCGCTCCGTCGTCAATCGTTACATGCGTTATCTGCTCGGTCGCGGATTGGTCGAACCGGTCGATGACATGCGGAGCACCAATCCGCCCAGCAACATTGCCCTGATGGACGCTTTGGCGGCTGATTTCGTCGCCCATGATTACGATTTGAAGCACTTGATTCGCACGATCATGACCAGCCGGCTGTATGGGCTGAGTTCCACGCCAACACCGGAAAACATCTCCGACCGCCAGTACTACAGTCATTTTTATGTCAAACGATTGTCGGCCGAATCGTTGCTGGACGCGCTGGACCAGGCGTCGGGTGTGCAAACAAAGTTCCGGAATTTGCCTTTGGGCACGAGGGCCATTGAACTGCCCGACGCGGAGTATCCCGATTATTTTCTGACGACATTTGCCAAGCCCCGCCGAGTCAGCGTGTGCGAGTGTGAGCGATCTCCCGACGCCAATCTCGCACAGGCGTTGCACACCTTTAACGGCGATACGGTCGCAAAGAAAGTTGCCGACAAGTCGGGCCGCGTGAAGAAGTTAATCGATGCAAAAACGGAACATGATGACCTGGTCACCGAGTTGTATCTTTCAGCGCTATGCCGTCTGCCCAACGAAGCGGAGTTGGAACTTAGCCGAAATGTATTGAAGCAATCGCCGACGCCCGAGGAAGGGTACCAGGACCTGCTCTGGGCTCTGATCAACTCCAAACAATTCTTGTTCGTACATTGAGATCGGATTTGATGATGCGATTCGCCGTTGTTCTTATCGCAACGATACTCTTGATTCCGTCCGCCGCTGCTCAACAGTCCTACCCGATGTTGATGAGTATTGAGCCGGTCGCCGCACAAATCGGGCAGACGTCCGAACACGTGGTCAAATCGCGATACACGATGGAGGACGCTTATGAAATCCTGGTTTCGGGCGACGGGGTGAGCGGGCAAATTGTTTTGCCGGAACTGAAAGAGGGCGAAAAGAAACCGGCCGCACTGCAAGCCTTGACCGTACGGTTTACCGTCGATCCGCAAGCGACACCCGGCGTTCGTGATTTTCGAATCGCCACTCCCACCGGTGTCAGCACGACGGGACAATTAGTTATCGTCCAAGACCCGGTGGTTACCGAATCGGCTGACAACAATACGACCGATGGCGCCAACGAAGTCAAACTGCCCGCCACGATTTGTGGCCGAATCGAAAAAGCAGAGGATGTTGACTACTTCAAATTCCACGTCGAGGCAGGAGACACGTTTTGTTTTCACGTTCGTTGCATGCGGTTGCAGGATCGAATTCATGATCTGCAGCAACACGCCGACCCAATCCTGTCGGTGCGAAATGCTGCCGGATCAACGGTTGCCTCGGCTGACAACGTTTTCGCTGCCGATCCCTTTCTCTCGCATACGTTCAGCGAGGCTGGTGACTACTACTTGGAGCTTCGCGATGTTCGCTACCAGGGAAATCAGTATTGGTGTTACAGCATTGAGGTGAATAAACGGCCGTTTGTGCAGACGGTATTTCCGCTGGCAATCAGTGCTGATGACGGCGTGGCACTCGAGCTGATCGGGCAGGCACTGAGTGATGCAACAGGAAGATTGGCAGCGGGCACAACCTCCCCACCGGGAATCAAGCAAGCACTCGTCTCTATCAACAGCGGCGATCGGCAGCCGGTTGACGTGATCTTGACCGATCAACCGACAGGTCAAGAAGACTCGACCGAGAACAATACGATCGACACAGCCCAATCGATCGTCGTGCCACTTGGTGTCAATGGAAGAATCGAAACGGAGGGTGACATCGATTGCTTTGGCTTTGAGGCAAAGAAAGGCGAACGTTACACGTTGGAAGTTACCGCACGGCGTGCCGGTTCGTCACTTGATCCCCATTTAAGGGTTTTGAACGACAAAGGTAGCCAACAGCAGATCAGTGATGACATGCGCGTGGGCAAGCGAAACTTTGCAGATTCTCTGATTGAGAATTGGACCGTGCCCGCGGATGGAAAATACATTGTCGAAGTCCGCGACGTCCACCTGCGCGGTGGCCCGTCATTTGTTTATTTTCTGAGTGTCAAACGGAGCCAGCCGCACTTCACACTCTTTGCCGATACGGACAAGACGCCGCTCACTCCCGGCACATCGGGCGTTGTTTACGTGCGGACGGAAAAGAAAAATGGTTTCGACGGCGAAATCCAGTTGCAAGTTGATGGATTGCCCGAGGGTGTTACCGCAACATGCGGCAAGATTCTGAGCGGAAAGCGACAAGATGGTTGTATCGTTTTCACTGCCGCCGCGGACGCGAAACCATCGGTCGGCAACATCCGGATCAGTGGGACGGCAACGGTTAAAGATGACAACGATCAAACGCGTCAGATCACAGCCGACGCAACCGTATATCAGGAAACCTATCAACCTGGTGGTGGACGAGGTCACTGGCCGGTCAACAATCATGTCATTTCGGTTGGCAAGCCCGGTGACGTCCGCAAAGTTACCTTGAGCACTCATGAATTAACATTAAAACCGGGTGAGTCGGCCAGCATCGACGTGGAGATCGAGCGTGCCGCAGGGTTCGACAAGAACGTCACGTTGGAAGTCACCTACACCCATTTGAACTCCGTCTATGGCGACCCGCTTCCTGAAGGTGTTTCGGTCGACAAATCCGCCAGCAAAGTACTGCTTACCGGCGGTGCCACAAAAGGCAAGATCACGTTGAAAGCGGCCGCCAACGCTCAGCTTGCCGAAAAGCAAGTTTTCACCGTCATGGCGAACGTCTCGCTGAACTTCGTCATGAAAGCCACTTATGCCAGCCACCCTGTTTATCTGACCGTGACGAAATAGCGGAGTGCGTCACGGTGACTGTTGAATGTCTCGTTCGCCCGAGTTAGGGTGACGAGTTCTGCGTGGATGTCGATAAGACGAAACTTATCCACGCCAAGTTCAGCAACGGGGAGCATGAGATGAAGACTCAAGTCATTCGAAGAAGTTGTGTTTGTGTAGCCTTATTCGCGGGCATGTTCTGGATTGCTCCTGCTATTAGCCAGGACACGTATCAGATATCGCGGCGCGGCAATATTGTGATGTTTCGCAAAATGCAACGACCGACGCTTATTGAAACGCTGACGAAGAAAAACGATCCCGTCGAGCTGACGGCGGACGAGTTCGCTCAACTAAAAGCCTACCTGGTGGCAACGAGTCGACCGAGAAGAATCAAGAATGATCGTTTTTACCAAAATAAACGTGCAGAAATTCGCAATGATTTGCAGAATATGTCGCGCGTTTTCGAGGATCCGATTCAGATCAGCAAGCAATTCCCGGACATCGCTCGAGCCAGGGATTGGGAACGATTGCGAATGCATTTTATCTACAACGCAGAACTGCGGAGTGCGGCTGAACCGCGAAAGGGCGACGCAAATCAGGAGGCCGGCAACGGTGATTCCTGATGTCGGCGGCGGTTCCTGAACCACCGAGACTTGTTTGAGCTGCAATCCAAAGAATTGGTTTTGGCAAGGCCCAGCGTCTTGCCGCCGATTACAATGCCAGATTAGCCGTGTGATTGGCTGAAGCGATGAATGCGCTTGCGACCGGCGTCTTTGTGTCTCCAAGCTTCCCACAAGAAACGGTTGAGATCGTTTGAGTATGTTGGCAAGGCATAACAATCATCGTTGTCTCTCGTGTGCCCTCTTCTGCGCCGCGGTAATTCTTGCCGTGAGTGCTGGCGCTGACGACGCCGAAATCCCCGAGGTGCTGAAGCCGTGGGAAGATTGGGTCACTTGGGGCGTCAAGCATCGCGATTGCCCCAAGCTGTATAGCAGCGCCGAACAGCCGGTTTGTTTTTGGCCGTCAAAGCTGGAAATTTCTGCAAAGGAAGATGGCGCGACTTGGAAGACGGCGGTGACCGTCTTCGAGGAGTCTTGGGTGCCGCTGCCCGGAGCTCGCGATGTCTGGCCGATCAATGTTCGCATCGGCGATGATGCGGTGGTCGTCGTCGAGCGTGATGGTCGTCCTGCCGTCAAGTTGGCGGCTGGGCTGCAGGAAATTTCCGGCGATTTTCGATGGCGCGACATGCCGCAACGAATTGCCATCCCAAAACAGATCGGCATCCTATCGCTGAATGTCGAAGGCAAAGAAGTACCGATACCCAATTGGGATGCCGATGGCGAAGTCTGGCTGAGGCGTAAGCGCAGCGAGCCTGCCGACAAAGATTTATTGAATCTGCAAGTCTACCGCGTGATCGAAGACGGCATTCCCGTTTGGATGCGGACCGAAATCGAGTTGACTGTTTCGGGAAAGAGCCGCGAGGAGCAACTGGGCTGGATCTTGCCCGAGGGTTGGCAGATCGCCACCGTGGAAAGTCAGATCCCTGTCGCTGTCGATGACCGCGGAGTGATGAAGGCACAGGTCCGCGCCGGAAAATGGATCGTGGCGGTACACGCTTTCCGAACCACGGACCCAGGCGAGATTCGATTCGCTCCCGAAGCTGAAGTCGCGGCGGCCACGGAATTGGTCGGCTTGAAAACGAATCCCGAGTTTCGCATCTCACAAATCGAAGGCTTGCCCACGGTTGACGTGACGCAGACGACTTTGCCAGCCAAATGGCGCGAGCTGCCGGTCTTTCAGTGGGACACGTCTCGGGCATTTCAATTGGTCCAAAAGATGCGCGGCATGGGAGATCAAGCTCCCGAGGGACTGATGATCGATCGCCGTTTGTGGCTGGATGAAGATGGTGCGGGTCTGACGTATCGCGATCAGCTGCGCGGCAAGATGCAGCAGACCTGGAGATTGGATGTCGCTACGGGACACGAACTGGGAGCCGTTCGAGTAGACGGCGAAGCTCAATTAATCACAGCCAATCCGCAGACGCAAGTCAGCGGCGTCGAGATTCGCACCCGCAGCATGAACATGGAAGCGATCGGGCGTGCGCCGCGGACTACCGAAATCATGGCGACCGGCTGGCAAACCGATGCCGAGTCGCTGCGGTTAACGTTGACGCTGCCGCCCGGCTGGCGGGTCTTTGCCGTCTTTGGCGCTGATCAGGTCGAAGGTGACTGGCTGACCGCCTGGTCGCTGCTAGATCTGTTCCTGTTGTTGATCTTTTCGCTTGCCGTATTTCGCATGTTTGGAGTCACGGCGGGGATCGTTGCACTGCTTGCTTTTGGCTTGGCTTACCACGAACCGGGCGCGCCGCGTCTGACCTGGCTGCTGCTGATGATGCCGCTTGCGCTGTTACGTGTCGTCGGCGAAGGAGCGGGCAGGAAATGGATCATGGTATGGAAATATCTCGCCATCACGATGCTACTGCTGTGCTTGATTCCGTTCGTGGCAGTTCAATTGCAAGCTGCCATCTATCCGCAGTTGGAAAGAGCGGGAACTGTTTACGGCAGCCGAAGCATCTTTGATTGGTCGGGCTTCATGTATGCTTCGCAGATCGAAACAACTACGGATTCTGTCTCGGGGATGGTCAGGTCGGGCGAACAGCGCATGCGTGGACTCGCCAAAAAGCAAATTGGCTTGGCAACGCAAGATCCTGCAAATTTGCTGTACGACCCGAAATCAAAGATCCAGACCGGTCCGGCCGAGCCTAAATGGAATTGGAATAATGTGTCCTGTGTTTGGAACGGTCCCGTCACTTCGCAGCAGCAAATCAAACCGATTCTGATCTCGTTGACGCAACACCGCATGTTGACGGTATTGCGATTAGCGTTGTTGATGTTGCTGGCCGGAATCCTGCTCGGTGCGGGCCGGATTCACTTGCCGATTTTCAGACGCAAGGCGGCAGCATCGGCGGCGTTGATGATTTTGCTTTTTCCCGGCGCCGCGTCCGCGCAACTACCCGACCAGGACCTCTTGGAAACATTGCGTCAACGGTTATTGGAAACCCCCGATGCTTTCCCGAATGCCGCTGAGATTCCTTCGGTTGACTTGAGTCTTAATGAAACCAGGATCGAGATGAAAGTCCGGATTCATGCGGCTCTGGACGTGGCGGTGCCGTTACCGGGGCGGCTTCCCGCGTGGTCGCCCGTGTCCGTGATGATCGACGACCAGGCGGACGTGCTCGTCAGTCGCCGAGACGGTTATTTGTGGGTCTTGGTTCCCCAAGGTGTTCACGACGTCGTGGTCACGGCGTTGCTGAGTGACACAACCGATTGGGAGTGGACTTTCGCGCTCAAGCCCAAGTATGTCTCGATCGATGCGCCCGGCTGGAAAGTCACGGGAGTGAACCCCGATGGCGTGCCTGATCCACAAGTCTTCTTTGCCCGAGAACAGGAGACGACGGACGACAAAGCAGCCTACGATCGAACGGATTTCAATCCGATTGTTGTCGTCGATCGGTATCTCGAAATCGGACTCGTTTCCCGGGTCCACAACACCGTGACTCGTTTGTCTCAGCCGGGCAAAGCGGTCTCCCTGGATCTGCCATTGTTGGACGGCGAAGGCGTGTTGACATCCAATCGCGACGTCTCAAACGGTTCGATTGCCGTGCGGTTAGGAGCAGCGGAGCAGACGTTTACTTGGGACAGTGAATTGCCCGTGGGCGCCGAGATTCAACTCAGCGCCCAGCAGACTGATCGCTGGGTGGAACGTTGGCATTTGGTCACATCGCCGGTTTGGAACGTCACGCTCGCGGGCCTAAGTCCGGTTTTTGAGGCGGACCAGGCTGATCTGATTCCGGTTTGGCGACCATGGCCAGGCGAAACCGTGGCCATGAACTTTAGCAGACCGGTGGCTGTCAGTGGCGACATCATGACGGTCCTCAATGTCAAACAAGAAACGTCACTTGGCAGTCGTCGCCGCACCAGCAAACTTTTGCTTGACTTGGAGTGCAGCCTGGCGGGCGACTTTGTTGTTGAACTCAACCCCCAGGCCGATATTTCCTCGCTGCAGCTGGATGAGAAACCGCTCCCCGTGCAACGCGATGGAGCGAAGCTGATCGTTCCGGCGCGTCCGGGCAAGCAGAAAGTTGCCATCGCCTGGAAGACGTCGGAAGTGATGGACACGACTGTCGCCACTGAGCAAATCAAGCTGCCGGTCGAAGCCTCAAACATCAGCACGGTGATGATGATGCCGGAGAATCGTTGGATTCTATGGGCCGACGGTCCTTTGCGCGGACCGGCCGTTCGGTTCTGGACGATTTTGGCCATCGCCATTCTGGTGGCCTTGGCGTTGGGCAGCGCACAACTGTCGCCACTACGCCGATGGGAATGGGTCTTGTTGGCAATCGGACTGACGCAAGTTCCGTTGATGTCTGCCATGACGGTCGTCGGCTGGCTGTTTCTGCTCGCCTGGCGCGGCACCAAGGAAGACATCAAAGTCCGCAACCTGGTGTTCAATCTGCTGCAAGTTGTCATCATTCTGCTGACACTTGTCTCGCTGATCATTCTGATGTTCGTGGTGGGCGCGGGACTATTGGGTAGCCCCGATATGTTCATCATTGGCAACGGGTCTTCGAGAACCTACTTGCAATGGTTCCAGCCGCGCAGCGGCCCGCAACTCCCCACGCCTTACGTCGTTTCGATTTCGGTGTGGTTCTATCGCTTGCTGATGTTATTCTGGGCCCTCTGGTTGGCAACAGCATTGCTGCGCTGGTTGAAATTTGGTTGGCAACAATTCAGCAGTGGCGGTGCCTGGCGGAGAACCTTGAAACCGGCCATCCAGTACCCAGACAATTCACCGACGTGATCGCGGGTGACGACTCAATCTTTACTTCTTCTCTGCGGTCGAAGTGCGGATCGGCTCTCTGTTGCTAGCTTCGCACCAAGTTACTGCCGCCGGGCATGCCGTGTCGCTTGACCGCCACTTTTGAGCAGATGAATGCCCGCAAGCAGCGGGGTCTCGGAGTGGACGCCCATCCATCAACACCGAACGAATCTGCGAAACAACGAGCTCGGCTCCCGCACGTGAGCTAAGAGTACGCGCGAGTAGTTCTGTGGAGTTTGAATTCAAGAACGAAGTGGAATCATAGTTGTATTCAGCGCCGACGCTGGCTATTCTCTCTCGCTCAAATCGTAGGGGCACGAATCAAAAAAGTTTGGACGCAGCAGCGTTCCATTTCTTGTCCACTAGTTGCGCAGTCAGCAGTTGGACGGCTTCGCGGCCCCGCACACATCTTCATGGGGCAGCTTCGTAAAGCGAATCAACTAATCATTCAGGGCAGCATCTTGCCTTCGCAGTTCGGCCTACAAGCTGATCAGGAGTTGAAGGTGTTTGTCGATTCATAAGTCTCTTATTTTTAATTTCTGGGCTTTCTGACGGGGGTACATCATCGTGTTGAAATTAACCAATCGACGATTTGGAAAACGACGGGCAAAAAAATCGTTGCAGAGTCGGCGTCATCACATGCGGCGAATTTTGCAAAGCGAGAACTTGGAAGAGCGGCGGCTATTAGCGGCGGACTTTCCATTCAGTGGGACGGGAACAGCCGAAATCAGCGGCACAAAATGGTTGGACGCCAATGGCGACGGCGTGCGAGATACGGGCGAAGGACCGTTGGAAGGAGTCGTCATCTATTTGGACTTGAACAATAACGGTGTGTTAGACGCCGGCTCAATCGACCCAGAGCCGCAAACGCTGACCAACGCGGCCGGCGAGTATTCGTTTGCAGGGCTGGACGCGGGTGACTTTGTCGTCCGTGAAGTTGTTCCCGGCAGTTTCCTGCAAACGTATCCGGCAGCCAGCCCCGAAAGGTTGTTCGCTGTGCCAGGTGGGATTAGCGGAGCCTCGAACGAGATTGTCGAAGTCGACCCGAACACCGGCGCTGAGATCAATCGATTTGCTGCTCCGACGGCTACCAGTGGCGGGCCCGACGGATTGGCGTACGACGGCTCGCATCTGTGGTTCATCAACGGGTTTGGCGATGACACGCTTTATCAGTTGGACCCCGATAGCGGGGCTGTGATTGACGCCGATCTGATCACTGCGGGCACAGGTGCCTACGACGGATTGGCCGCGCTGAACGGCAACATTTACATCTTGGACTTCGGTTTGGACGATATTTTTGAATTTGATCCTGCGTCCGACACGATCACCAATCAGTTAGACCTCGCCGGCATTGGCGGCGGACTAGCCGGAATCACCGGGCCCGACCGGCTGGTGTCTCGTCAAGGACTTTCGATTGTGGAGATTGATCCGGCCAGCGGCGCGGTCACCAACAGTTTCGCAAACGACGGTGGATTTGGTTTTGGTGTGATTGGCGGCCAGATTTACACCAACGCGGGCGGTGCCAACCCGATCATCAATGTCTACAGCCGCGCTGGTGTGCTGGAAAACACAATTACTTTGCCGTTCCAGTCGTCGGCGTTAGGAGCCGACGATGTCGACGTTTCCATCGGCGATGCTCATTCCATCACACTTGTGGACGGTGCAGTTATCAGCGGCTTGGATTTCGGCAACCAACCGCTGTTCGGCCAAATTCACGGTACCAAGTTCAACGACCTGGACGGCGACGGCGCGCGCGATGCCGGAGAGCCGCCGTTACAAGGCGTTACGATCTATTTGGATACAAATGACAACGGTGTGCTGGATATTGGCGAGCCTGAAACGTTGACCAATGCCGACGGCGAGTACTGGTTCATGGATTTGCCGGCGGATGATTACGTGGTCCGCGAGGTTGTGCCGGGCGGCTTTGAGCAAACATCGCCTCTCGCGCCTGACCGTCTGTTTGCCACCAACGTGGCGTCGGTGCCGGACCAGATCGTGGAAATCGATCCGGTAACCGGTGACGTGTTGAATCAATTCCCGACGCCAGGACTGAATACAGCTGGCCACGGTTTGGCATTCGATGGCACGACACTTTATTACGTCAACTTTGTTGACGATGTGCTGAATGAAATGGATCCGGATACGGGCAGCGTGCTCGATTCGACCGGCTTGCCATTCGGTGCGTATGATGGCTTGGCAGCGATCGATGGTTTGGTTTACATCATGAACTTCGGCAACAACGATATCTTGGTGTTTGACCCGGTCTCCAACACGATCGTGGGTACTTTGGACGTCGACGGTACGAATCCAGGAATCAGCCTGCAAGGCGGATTGGGTGAAAGCAATGGCCAACTGGTCGCGACGACGACCACCAATGACGTTGTCTTCATCGACACAACGACCGCCGTCACGACCACGATGTTCAATCATGGAGTCAGCGGTAATGACGTGGCGGTCAGCGGGATTGGTGACGAGATCTTCCTTGGCTTTTCCAGCGGGCTGATTGATATCCAAGTATATGACCAGAACGGCGTCTTTCAGCGGACCGTCGATGTCGACTTCCCGGTGTTCGCCCTGGGTGGAGCTGCTGGCAACCTGGAAGGTGCCTACCGCGTGGCGCTGGAGCCATCGCAGATCATCACTGGCCTTGATTTCGGCAACCGAGCGGTGTTTGCCGAAATCCACGGCACCAAGTTTGAAGACATCAACGGCAACGGAGTCCGCGACGGAGCTGAGGGACCGCTGGAGGGTGTTACGATCTATCTGGACTTGAATGACAATGGTGTTTTCGATGCTGCCTCCGAGCCATCGACGCTGACCGCTGCCGACGGCGGATATTGGTTCCAGGACTTACTGGCTGGCGATTATGTCGTCCGCGAAGTGGTGCCGAGTGGTTTCGTGCAGACAGCGCCCAACATCGCTCGATTGTTTGTGACAGATCTCTCGGCAACACCCGATCAGATTGTCGAACTGGACCCGGTCAGCGGCAGCCAGTTGAACCAGTTTCCGGCGCCGACCAACTTTAACACCGGTGGGCACGGGCTGGCGCTGGACGGCAACACGTTGTACTTCGCCGACTTTGTCAGCGACACGATCTACGAACTAGACGCGAACACCGGTTCGCTGCTGGATTCGACCGCTTTACCTACGGGTTCCTACGATGGCGTTGCTGCGCTGGATGGGCTTGTTTACCTCGCAGAATTCAGCCTTGAGGATATCCTGATTTTCGATCCGGTTAGTAACTCGATTACGGGGACATTGGATATTAACGGCCTGAATCCGGGTATCAACTTATCCGGAGGCCTCGGCGAAATCAGCGGGCCGAGCGAACTGATTGCCACGACCAGTACGGATGAAGTGGTCTTCATTGATCCGATCACGGGCGCCATCACGTCTTCATTCAACCACAATCTGGGTTTTACGTTTGATGCTGCCGTAGCTGGATCCGGCCAGGCGATCTACTTGGGATTCACGACCGGCACGGTACAGGTCTATGAGCGTAATGGAACGCTCAACCGCAGTTTTGATCCGGGTGTCGGCGGTGTCTTTGGATTGGGTGCCAGCGACCCGGATGACGCACACCGCGTCACGCTGCAGCCTGGGCAGGTATTGGAAGGCTTGGACTTTGGCAATCAACGGGTTAATGTTCAACCGACAGCCGATGCGGGCGGACCGTATTCAGTTCCTGAGGGCGGCACTGTTGAGCTGAATGCAGCGGCAAGTTCCGATCCTAACCAGACGACTTCGACATTGACGTTCTTGTGGGATTTGGATAGTGACGGGACGTTCGGCGAAACCGGAGTCGGCGCGGAACGCGGTGATGAAGTAGGCATTAGTCCAACTTTCTCGGCTGCCGGGCTGGACGGACCAAGCAGCGTGACAGTCGATCTACAAGTCATCGACAATGGTGGCTTGATCGATGAAGACACGGCAACGGTGGGCATCACAAACGTTGCCCCTGTGATCGAGGACCTTACACTCAGCGCGGCTACGATCGATGAAAACGGCTCGGTCCAGTTAACGGTAACTTTCGCTGATCCCGGGACGCCTGACACGCATGATGCCGTGATTAACTGGGGTGATGGCAGTCTCGACACGATTGTGAAGTTGACAGGCGGTGAGCGTTCATTCACCGTCACGCACCAGTATCTGGACGACAATCCGACCAACACTCCGACAGACCAGTACAGGATTGATGTGCGGATTGATGATGATAATGATGGATCCGACCAGACCGGTGCGGGGGAATCAGTCAGCAGCAGCGTCATTGACTTTGCAGCATTGGCCCATGACGGCTCCAGTCAAGTGTTGGTCAACTCGGTTAGCGAGGACGGGTTCACGGTCGCCATCACTTCCTCGCCGCTTGCAAATCTGGAAGTCTTTGGTTCTGCACATCCTTCCTTTGCAGGCTCGACGTCCTTGTCAACATTTTCGCAGATCCAAACGGTCGCGGTGACCCGCGATGGAGGTGGTGAATTTACACTGCAGTCATTGGACCTGTCGGAGTATCAATCGGGACCGGTTTTTTCGCCGGCCCAGGTGACGTTTACCGGATACCGTGCTGATAGCTCGACCGTGACACAGACGGTGACAAGTGACGGCGTGTTTGGCTTCCAGACGGTTAACTTTGCGGGCTTCACCGATCTGCTATCGGTCATATGGATGACCAGCGAGCTGGGTGCGCCCGATTCATTCCACCAGTTTGATAACATCGTTTTGAAAACTGGCGCGGCCCAGATCCCCAGTCCTGTCATTACCGTCGACAATCTTGATCCGACGATCGATTCGATCGCAAGTACTGCAGCGTTTGCGAACAAGGCTCTGCCAGGCGATGTGATTACCGTCTCAGGTACCTTTAGCGATGTGGGTTCACTTGACACTCATACAGCCGTGGTCAATTGGGATGATGGCACCACTTCTACGGCCACGATCGATCAATTGGCCGGTACGTTTACGGCCGACCACGCCTACACCACGGGTGGGATCTTTCAAGTCACCGTGACGCTGACCGACGACGACACCGGCACGGCGATCGAATCAACGACCGCCGTCGTGACAGGCGTCCGACTGACAAGTGACGGCGAGCTTCAGGTTGTCGGCACCGACGGCAAGGATATCGTGGTAGTCAAGCGTGTCGGAGGCGATAGCGACGGTGGCCCGGACGACGCGCAGATCCAAGTCGTGGCCAACTTGAATATTCCCGATGGCAGCGATGGCGGGGCTGATATTTTCCTCTTCGATCCCGATGACGTGTCCAGTATTCACATCGTGCTCTGTAAGGGCGACGATCACGCCAACGTTGGCAACACGGGCTCTGACGGTGGACTCGACGTTGCTATTCCGGCCTTGATCGATGGTGGCGACGGTGACGATCATCTGACCGGCGGCAGCGGCGACGATATGATCTTCGGCGGTGATGGCAGGGACTTTTTGCACGGTCGCAGTGGCAACGATGTATTAGTTGGCGGCGATGGCGATGACCAGTTGCAGGGTGATGGCGGCTTGGACCTGCTCATTGGCGGTTTCGGCGAAGACGACCTGAAAGGCGGTTGGGAAGACGACATTCTGATCGGTGGATTGACAACGTTCGATAACGACCTGGCTGCCTTGGCCGCGATTCGTGCGGAGTGGACGTCGGCCGCGACGTACGAAGCTCGCGTCGCGAATCTGACCAGCGGTTCGGGACCGAACCTGGTTGCCGGCAGCACAGTCCTGGACGATGTCGCCCAGGATACGCTTAACGGCCAACAAGCCAGCGACTGGTTCTTTGCCGCCCTGGGGCAGGACAAGGTCAAAGACGAGTCCGGCGAAGACGTTGTGGCTGTCTAGTCGATCTGCCGGCCAAGTGATACAAAGCTTCGGGCGATTCGATTCGAGTCGCCCGACCCTGGTGGTGGAAGCCTGGTCGCTGAATTCTCTGCAGTTGCCGGACTTTTCTGTGACGCTCGTTTGCCAGGAGCCCTGATTTCGCGTCGATATTGCTTTCTCGACCGGATCACGGAACCGTTTGACGAATTACCCTGGCGGCTAGACTTGGAGTCCTTCATCACGGTACGCTAGCGATTCATCCGCGATTGGAGAACAGATAAATGAAGCGTTGGCTGTTGGGACTTACACTGATACCTGTTTCCGTGGCGTCGGCACATCCGGGACATGGTACCGATGGCGGATCACATGAAGTGGGGCATTACCTTTCGGAACCTCTTCACGTTGGGGTTCTTGTCACGGTGTTTTTGCTGGTGATGGCAGCGTTGTGCGTTCGGCGATACCTGTCTGCGACCGTCGGCAGCGCCTAGGCCACTTCCGTCCGGTGTTGGAACTTTCGTCACAACTGCGCAACTGCAAGAGTGACGCTTCAGGTTAGTTATCGCTAAGAGCGCGCAACTTCAGAATTACCGCTTCAGATCAGAGCTTGGCAGCGTTCCGAGTTGAAAGTTCAGAATCTTGGAATCGACGATCTCGAAGGTTTTCGGCTTAATCGTCATATCCTTGACGTTCAGGTGGGGTCCCGGTTGACCGTTTGGTTTGGTTTGTCGAATCACGGCACCTCGGTTGGGGGCACCCTGGATGGTGAACAAGTCTTTGCCTGATGTGTAGGAAGCCCGGTCCGCGGTCGCCTCCAGCAAACCGTTTTCACGTCGCGTGCGGAATAAGACACCGCTGATTGCTTCCATTTCCCACGGCGTTGGAACTCCGGGAATACTGCGTGATCCATCGGCATAGCCGGGCGCGACGGCAAAACCTAATCGATCGCAATCCAATGTCGATTCGCCGGTCGATATTTCGTCCATCGTTTTTGCATCAACGATGTCTTTCCAAGTTTGGATCGGTTGGACACCAACTCGGACACCTTTGATGAAGGCAAGCGTCTTGCTGGTTAGGTCCCCCTCGATGGCTTCGTGGTACGTTAAATGCACGCCTGTCAACT
The DNA here is from genome assembly GCA_041623895.1 of Pirellulaceae bacterium. Classification (GTDB taxonomy): domain Bacteria; phylum Planctomycetota; class Planctomycetia; order Pirellulales; family Pirellulaceae; genus JBFJVZ01. The sequence continues at coordinate 18,589 of JBFJVZ010000072.1, forward strand.
GAGGTGATGACTGTGTGTCGCTGGAATCATCTGCAGCTGAAAGCAAGCCGGCATTGGGCGCGTACATCCAACCGCGATACCAGCCGGGGCCTGCACCAAGCAGTTTTCCGCCACCGCTGGGCAGCAAGGTGAGTTGCGGCGCATGCAATACATGACGACTTTCCAAGACTCCGTCGGCTGCACGTCGTTCAGCATTCACAATCACAGGATGTTCGACAGATTGCAAAAGTTTGATCTGCTGAATAGCGGCACGCTTGATCGATTGAACCTGGCTGACTTCGACGTCTTCCAACAAGACAATTTCCAACTGTTCACCCATCAGGTGCATTCCCCAGGGCTCGCGTCCGTCCAGCAGCGAGGCGCGGATATCGACACCATCGGTCAGCACAGCGGTCTTTCCGTCAAATCTCAATTCGCCATTCCACTTACAGTGCGGCGGCTTGGTCCAAGTGATCCTGCCCGGGTCGTCCGACATGAGCGCGGTGGGCAGGATCGCCGTGGGCATTTGGAATTCTCCGGCGCCTTGAATTTGCACCAAATTCTCGCTGGGCCAAATCAGGATCATGGGACCGATGAAATAGCCGTCGGCGATGCTCAATTTCGCGGGAGCTTTGTCTCCGCTGCCAAGCTTGAGTACATCGCGTCCAGCCGCCGTGCTCAGGCGCAGTTCCTCTCCCGTTAATTGGGTCGGCAGCATGTTGTCACCAACATTCACAACATGATCTATCTCGACGGATCCGATCACGCTTAAGTCTCTCGCCTGCGCACCGGAGTCACTGAACCGCAATTGTGCGGATATCAAGTCGCCACGAATCACCGGCCGCGGCCTGGCCACGGGATCAACCGTGCCATCTGTTGACCCTGGCTGCACGACCCACTGCCGCATCGTGCTTCCCGTTTGCTTGTCGGGCTGAATCGTGTCAGCGGCTGGATCAGCATCGTGATCAAAATAGAGTCTCAGAACTTGTGTCTGGGCCGCGATGGCAGCAGTATCGATGCGGACGTCTCCGGAGGCTTGGATCCGGTCAGGAACAAAGGCCAGGGTGTCCTTTGCTTGATTCGCTTCGCGATTATTGACCGGTTTCAAAACGCCTTCGATCGCGTTGGCTTCGAATTTTCCCCCGTCAGCGAATTTAGCTTCGACCAGGCCGTCCACCCAAAATTGCAGGTCACTATCGACCGTATCAATTTCTACGACACCGCTGGGCTGCAATTTAAAGCCCTCGCGCCAGCGCACTTCCTTGAGTGCCAGTTCGTTGTCGGTAAGCGTAACGATCCCGGCACCGAATGCGTCGATCGCACCGATTGCCTTGGGACGATTCGGGTCGTACTGGTAGGCGAGTTGTGTTAGCCGTGCTGATACAGGCCCGCGATGGATCTCCACACCATTGCGTCCGCCCGCTTTGATCAAGCCAGCCAGGGCGTCGAAATCGATTCGCTCTGCCTTCAATTCAAGTTCGAAGCTGGGCATCTTCATAACGGCCGGCGATCCGGTCGCTGTCATACGACTAATCCAGTCCAGCGGAGTGCGGCGGGGAATCGTTTTATCGGCGGGATTGCGAAGATTCAAATCGATCGCGTCGCAGTCGAAGCGATCTTCGATTCCGCCCGGCACCTGATGAATCAACGAGATGGAATCGCGAAGTGATAGTTGATCGATGGCAAAGTCATAATCGACTCGGCCACCACATCGCACTGAAATCATCGCCGGCAACGGTGTGGAACTGCGTGTGGCGGGCAAGCGAACCGGTTGCTCAGTTGTCGCAGTTTTTGCTTCCCAGAGCGCTCCATCCTCAAGCGGCATCAACAATTCGTCCAGATAGGTCAGCTGCATCCGATCCAAAACGGCCGAAACACTCGAGCCTCGTGGTGCACTGCCCGCAGCAACTGACAGAAAAAGCGTCAAGTCACGGCCAACCATTGTCGCCTGGCCAACTTTCATGCGAATCGTCTCGGTCGTCCATACTTTTCGATTATTGATTCCGACGTTGGACGTCCGGATCGAAAGCGATTGACTTTCGTCTGATTTGTCAGGACGACGGATATGAACCTTGCCGATCAATTGGCCGCGTTCGATCGGCGGCGCACCGCCGCTCATCACGTCCAGTGATTCGGTGAATTTGATTTCCGCACCTTGGCTGGCTTCCAGAATCACCGGCTCCGGGTCCAAATCGCCCGACATGCCGCGGCCGACCACCAGGGTGATCGGCCATAGTTTCCAATGGTCCTCGTTCGTTTGCTCCCATTTCTCGAACAGCAGCACGCCGTCATCCGTGCGCAAGCGTTTGCAAGGTCCCCGTTGCCACGCTCCATCGGGAAACAAGTCAGCGAGTGCAGGATCCGCGCCGATCTGTAATTCTTCGCGTGGACGCACCGTCTGCACCGCGGGCGGTCGCAGCCACGCACTGGACAGCATCTGATAGATGATCGCCGCGGCAGCGAGGAACACGAGGGAACTGCAGTAGTGAGCTATTTTTTGCATCGCGGCTGTTTCAGATGCGGCACTGCGTCACGACTCAGTGCGGCACATGCTCCTCCCATCGATGCTTGGCTCGCAACAATCGTTCGACTAACTCTCGAACCGCACCTTCGCCACCGCGACTGCGCAAGATCCAGTGGCAATGCTCTCGAACGTCAATGGCCGCATCCGCCGGCGATACTGCCAGGGCAACAGTTTTCATGACGGGCAGATCCGGCAAATCGTCACCGATATAACAGACTTGATTAGGCGAAAAACCAAGCGATTCGAACAGCTCGCTGCTGGCGGTAAGTTTGTTACTGACACCCTGCTCGACGTGGGTGATTCCCAGTTCCGCACAGCGTTTCTTGACCACTTTGCTCTGCCGCGAAGTCAGGATGCCAAATCCGAATCCGCTCCGCATCCAGAGTTTAATGCCCAAACCGTCACGGACGTGAAATCGTTTGCTTTCAATGTTATGGTTGTCATAGATGATGCCGCCATCAGTCAGTACGCCATCAACATCGGAAACGATGCACGCGATGGAAGCGGCAATTTCAGCGTCGCTGCGTAATAGGGCTGGCATTGGATCGTGTTGACTGCTGTTGGAATCAGGTTGGTTTACGGAAATGAACCGTCAGTGTTTCAGAGGAATTGACATCGCATGATCCACTGGATTGCCCAGA
>JBFJVZ010000073.1:0-21699 GCA_041623895.1 Pirellulaceae bacterium
AGACAAATTCTCGATTGGCTCCAACCCAGGCCTGCATTCGCTCGCGGAGCTCGCTTTGCTTAGTTTGGGGTATGTAAATTGTCGCCCACTTCGGGGCTACTAAGCGGGACGCTCTCCTTGTCCTGTCGACACGATGTCGTAGCGGAATTCGAGAGAATTCCGATCCACCGACGCAAGTCTTCCGACTTCCGCTACATGCTTTTGGACCCCAACAGTGGCTGTCCAGCTAATCCTTCATCGCCGCGACCAGCTTGCCGATCAGGGCTTTTCGCGTTTTGTCGTCGGCGGTTGTCTCCAGCTGCTCGTCCAGCTGCAGCATGAAGGCGGCATAATCGTTGTACCAGTCGCGCTGAATCTGAGATTCTTCGATCCGTGGCTCCGGCTTGCCTGTGGAGACGGCCGCTGCCCCGGGGACCAATTCAAAACTTTCGTCAAAGCAGGGTGTAAAAATCATTTCGGTGTCGAGTCCTTGTTCGCCGAGCAAATCTCGCAGGGTCGCTCGCGCGTCGTCGTCACCATGGTTCAGAAACAGCCCGCCGGCAAACGGTCCGCGTTCCAGGATCCATTCGATCAGCTCGCCTTGATCGGCATGTGCGGAGTAGTTTCCCAACCGCCGAATTTCGGCAGCGACCCTGTGTTCCTTGCCGTGAATTCGCACCCGTTTGGCGCCGCTGGTGATGATGTGGCCGAGCGTACCCGGAGCCTGATAGCCAACGAATAGGACCGTTGCTTCCTTTCGCCAAATGTTGTTTTTTAAATGATGTTTGATGCGTCCCGCGTTACACATGCCGCTGGCGGAAATGATGATCGCGCCGCTGGTAACGTTGTTGATCGCCTTGCTCTCTTCCAGACTTTCGACGAGCTGAAAATTACTGTGCCGGAATAACTCGGCGTCATCAACTTCTACATCTTCCAGCGCCGCGGAATATTTGATGAAGACCTGGGTCACCCTTCTGGCCAGCGGCGAGTCAAGGTAGACCGTCGCGTTTGGAATCTCGCCGGCGTTCAACAACACAGCGATGTCGTGCAATAATTCCTGGCTCCGCTCGACCGCGAAGGACGGTATGATCACGTTGCCGCCGCGATTGAGCCCGCGGGTTAATTCATCACGCAATGCTTCACGTCGCTTTTCCAACGTGTAATCATCACGGTCCCGGTCCCCATAAGTGCTCTCGCAAATGATGTAATCGTAGCCTTCCGGCGCGTCGGGCTCCGGATGAAAGGCTTTTTCTTCAGGACCCAAATCGCCGGAGAACAGCAAGCGTAGCAGCGCGTCCTTTTCGCCCTTGATTTTCAGTTCCACCGACGCCGATCCAAGCAGATGTCCGGCATTCCAAAGTCGCGCCTCGATACCCGCTGACGGCTCGAACCATTTCTCGTATTCGACCGGTTTCAATTGCTGGAGTGTTTGTTCGGCGTCGGCGACCGTGTAGATCGGATCGATGGCAGTCAGCCCCTGACGCCGGCGCTTTTTGTTGACTCGTTCGATGTTGTTTTCCTGGATCCACCCCGAATCGCGGAGCATGAATTCCAACAGGTCGCTCGTGGCGCGGGTACTGTAAATCGGACCTGTGAATCCGGCTTTCGTCAGTTTTGGCAGCAATCCGGAATGATCAATGTGCGCGTGCGTCAGAATCAAGAACTCCGGCGCTTTCGCATCAAAGGGAAACTCTTCGTAGTTCAACTGCTGGGTGGTTCGATTGCCCTGAAAAAGACCACAGTCGATCAAGAATCGGGTGGCTCCGGTTTCGATGTGAGAACACGATCCCGTGACCGTACCGGCAGCGCCGCAGAATGTTAATTTCGCCATAAAGCAGACAATGGGTGTGTGGAATCGGAGCGTGCCTGCCGTTGGCAGCTATCGATCGACAATCAAGACCCACCAAGGACTTGTCCCCGTTGCCGTTGTGCCAATCAGGTCGAGCGTTCCGTTTGCTTTGATCCGATAGGTTGCAAGTGTAGCGGAATTCTGTCCCGCTGCGATCAGGTATTGTCCGCTGGGGTCGATGTTAAAGGAACGCGGTGTTTTTTCAGTTTTCGTGTTGGACAAGTATCGCAACCTTCCAGATTCCTCGCCGACGGCATAACAAGAGATGCTGTCGTGTCCGCGATTGGCAATGTACAAGAGCTTGCCTGAGGGATGCACTTCGATATCCGATGTACTCTTGGTTCCCTGGAATCCTGCCGGTGGAAGACTGGACAGAGTCTGGATCGGTCGCAGCGTGCCGGCCGTGGAGTCAAACGCATACGCCGTCACGCTATTGCCCTGCTCATCGCTGCCATAAGCGAAATCTGCGCGGGGATGAAACCACAAGTGCCGCGGTCCTGTGTTTTCCGGTCGAACAAGTTTTGCCGGCTGATTGGCGGTCAACTTTCCTGTCGCCGCATCAAATCGAAATTGAAAGATCGCATTGGGACCGGTGTGCGGAACGAACACGAACTTACCGGACCTGTCAGAGACAATCGCGTGAGCCTTGTCGTCGGTGCTAATCGACTGTGACCGTTGGCTGATCTTTCCCGTGTCATCAATGGCGTGCACCATCACTTTGCCCGCCCGGTAGTAAGCACTCAACAGATACTTACCCGATCGATCCGTCGCGACGTAGGCCGGATCGGCGCCTGCGGCGACTTCGTTGATTTGTCTCAGCGAGCCATCGTCGTTGATCTCAAAGCCGGCAAGATTACCAACCGAGCGCACGGATGCGAACAAGTATTTTCCATTTGGGTGAACACACAGCGCGCCGGGACCACCACTGAGTTTGAGATCAGCGGCCGGAGTGAGCTTTCCCTGTTCGTGGTCATAGACCGCAATCCGATTCTCGCCCGCGATGGAGACGTACACGAATTGAGCGGCGTCTGCGGCGAGAGGAATGATGACGAGCGATAGCAGGGCAAGCAGGTGTTTCATAGCAGGTTCCAAAGTCGTCGCCCGTTCCGCGGAGTGTCGTCGCCGGCTCGGTCGAACGTGAGTGTCGTCGCCGGCTCGGTCGCACGTGAGTATTGTACGCGATGTTTCATCTTTACGTTCGACCGCAGAGCGGGCGACGACTGTTAGCGGTTGCCCAGGTACAGTTGCCAGACCATTCGGCAGGCGACACTGCGATAGGGACGCCATGCTTCGGCGCGGCGGAGCACTTTTTCGCTTGAATCATAGTCGCCACCATCCAACTGCATCATGCCTTTGACAAGACCCAGATCTCCGACCGGCAAAACATCGGGCCGGCACAGCGCCATCATCAGGTAGACGTCCGCCGACCAGTTGCCCAAACCCAATCGCTGCGTGATCAATCCGCGGACTTCGTCGTCCCCGCGATGTCGCAAGCTGGCGATTTTGAAGCGACGCTCGACCACTTCTTCGGCCAGCGCGATCGCATAACGCGATTTCTGCCGGCTGAATCCGACCGCACGAAGACCGTCATCGCCAAGTTCGGATACGCTCTGCGGGGTGATCTTCCCCTCACACGCGATCCTGAGTTTGTCAAAGGTACTCTTGGCGGAAGCCAGTGAGACTTGCTGTTCCAGAATGATGCGAACAAAGGTGGCAAAGGTCGCCGGTCGCTTCCACAGCGGCGGCGCGCCGTGCAAATCCAGGACGCGGGCAAGCGAGGGATCAGCCTGCGACAGTTTCTTTGCCACGACAGCGATGTTCTTGGCATTCAACTGCCCGGTCGTCACAGCAAACTGTCCAGTTCGTTGGTCAGATCTGCGAATCGCTGCAGCGTTGTGGCCACCGGTTCGGGCTGGGTCATGTCGACACCCGCGTCTCGCAACAGGTCAAGTGGATCTTTGCTGCAGCCAGCGGAAAGGAAGGCCAGATAATCGTCCAACTCTTGTTGGCCACCGTCCAGGACTCGGCGGGCAAGTGCAATCGCCGCGCTCATCCCCGTGGCATACTTGTAAACGTAAAAAGCACGGTAAAAGTGAGGGATCCGAAAGCATTCCAGTTCCAAGACCTGATCGACAACAAAGTCGCTGCCAAAGTAATCGTTCAACAGTTCGCGATAGCTGGCGCGGAATGACTTGACCGTCAACGGTTCACCGGCTTCCGCCATTTCGTGCGTCCGTTTCTCGAATTCAGCGAACATTGTTTGCCGGACCACGGTGGCGCGAATGCTGTCAAGTTCGTTGTTGATCAGGTAGGCACGCTCATTGTCATCGTCGGCCCCGGCCATCAGATGCTCAGTCAGCAATTGCTCGTTGAATGTACTGGCAACTTCGGCAACAAAAATCGTGTAGTTGTAATACTCGAACGGCTGGCTTCTGGCGGAATACCAACTGTGCATCGAATGGCCCGCTTCGTGGGCCAGCGTGAAGACATCGTTCAAAACTTCTTCTTTGAAATTCATCAAAATGTAAGGATCGCCGTCGAACGAACCGCAGCTAAAAGCGCCGCTCTGTTTTCCCCGATTTGGATATCGGTCAGCCCAGCGGCCTTGCAAACCCTCTTTCAAGGTCCCCGTATATTCCTCGCCCAACGGCGCCAGCGCTTCAATCACGACATCGGTCGCCGCGTCCCAATCATGATGCTTCTTGATGTCGCTAAGGATTGGGACATACGTGTCGTAGTGGTGGAGATCGGCAAGCCCCATCTTTCGCCGGCGTACATCCAGGTAGTGGTGCACGCTAGGCAGCGCCGCGCGGACCGCGGTGATCAAGTTGTCGTAGACATCAACGGGCACATCATCGGGGAACAGAGCTGCTTGCAGGCTGCTCTCATAATTCCGCGCACGTGCGTAATAGACGTCACGCTGAATACTGCCCGACAGTGTCGCCGCCAAAGTGTTTTCGTGATCAGAAAATTGCTCGTAGTATTGTTCAAACGCTTGTCGGCGAATTTTTCGCTCGGGGCAAATCAAGAACTGCTGAAAGGTGGCGTGGGTCAACTCCACCTCACGGCCTTCTTGATCCGCCAGTTCTCCGAACCGTAGATCGGCATCATTCAGTTGACGAAACGCATTGCTGGCCGCGGCTGCCATTTCACCTTGCATCGCCAGCAAACGCTCTTCGTTATCGGTCAATGTGTGAGGCCGGTAACGCATCAGCCGCTCTAGTTGCAGCCGAAACAGCTCGACCGCCGGATCCGCCATCAGCTCGGCCATCCGATCTTCTTCGATCGCCAGTAGTTCGGGACGTATGTAACTGGCGGCTTGGCTGGCGCGAACGGCAAGATTCTGAAATCGCGACTTCATCGCCTGGTAGTCGCTGTTACTTTGATCTTCGGTTGTCTTCAGAAAGGCGTAAGTCCCCAAACGTTCTGCCGTGCGATCGAAATCGCTATCGAAACGAAGCGCTTCCGCCAACATCGTGGCGGATTCGCCCAACCGGCCTCGATACGTCTCGAACGTGCCGATCAGCCCGTCCAGCTTCTCATAATCAGCTTCCCAGGCTTGATCGTCGGAGTACAAACTGGCGAGGTCCCAGCAATCTTGGGCTGCAACTTCGTTTCGGGACGGCAAGGTAGCAGTGGTCATTAGCAAAGCTTGTAGGTGGGTACAACGACATCATGCCCGGCAGCATTGTAGCTTTGCAGGCTCGATAAACGTAGCGGCAGTAAACACGGAGCTGCGGCATCTTGACGTACCAGCATTCACGGGGCACCTCTGGAAGCCACGCCTACCCGCATGAATTGCCGCAACTAGGAGTCACTTTCGTTGAGCAGTTGTTTGCGAAGTTGGTCCTTCCTTCTTTTCTCATAGCGGCTGGTCCGCAGCGCATCCAGGCCCGCCAGCAAGACGACGGTCAGCAGCGCGAGGGAAATAATCATCCAAGCCGCCACGAAAACTCGCCCCGGTCCGGCGAAAGCAGCCACAGCCATCAAGACGCCGCAGCCAGCGAATAACAGATGCACGCGGCGGCGCGAACGCATTCGCGTTTTCAGATATTCAGCATCACCCTGGCGGTCATACGATTCGTTCGGCCAACCGTGACTTTCATGCCACTGCAGCCAGGCGGCAAAAGCCAGGCAAGTCACCGCAAGAATCAATTGGCTCTCAAACATGTTGCTTATTCAATCAGGGTCTACTGTTCCCCTAACCAATGATGGACGACCCAAACGACCGCCGCAAGTGACTGGCCGCTGCAATTTGCGGGCACGTCCTGTTCGGTATGCCAGTACGATGGCGCACCAATCCCCGGTCGCGGATAATCAAAATCGATCAAATCGACCGTCGGTATCCGAGCGATTTGATTCAACGGAATATGATCATCATCGATCGGTATCGTACGACTGCGGGCAACGAAGGCACGAACGCCTAAGCGATCCGCCGTTTTCCAAATGCTGCGGGCAAGCTGCTTCGCATACTTCAAACTGTTCTTTTCATAATAGATCCTCAACTCGCGATCGCCGATCATGTCCAACAAAATGCCAGCTGTGTAGGGAATCGCGGGCGGATTGGCGGCATACTTTTCGGCAAAAAATGTTGATCCCAAAAAGTAATCATCGCGACCTTGCTGGAAAACGAATTCTTCTCCGTCAAACAACACCATGTCCACGCCAACATCACCGGGCAGATCGTGGATCTGGTTGGCAAGTTCCATCAAACCAGCTGTCCCACTGGCTCCGTCGTTGGCACCCACGAATCTGCCTTTCGGATTGCGAGAATCGCGATCCGGATAAGGCCGAGTGTCGTAGTGGGCACACAACAAGAATCGCTTTTCCGCATTCGGCCGCCAGGAAGCAATCAAGTTGCTCATCGAAACATCAGAACCATTTTCAGGGTGCCGAATTTGAAAGGTTTGAAACGACACTTGGGCACCACGTTCGCTGAAGAACCCTTTCAACATCTCCTGTTGCCGCCGCATGGCTTCGGAGCCTGACGGTCGTGGGCCGAATTCACAGAGACGATTCAAATAGCCGAAGGCACGGTCCGCGTCGTAGCGGGCTGGAATCGCCGCCAGCGTCGGACTCTGAGGTGTCACCGGACCACGCTGAAAAACACCGGCGCTGGCGGCAATCCAGAAGACACCCAGCAACACGAATGCGAAGCCGATGCCGATCGCCAGCCATGATCTGGTTGTTTGTTGCCCGCCGTCCCCGCTGCTGGCCGAGTTGAATTCGCGATTTGGACCGCCACGCGACGCCGACTCGTGTCGATGGTGGGTACCCGTACCGGCTTCCGTTGTTTTCACCATTTGTTCATTGTGCCGAATTTGGCAGCATCCGTATCTGGGCCTGATCCAAGAATTTAGCAGTCGTCGACGGGCGTCAATGCAAGGTTGTTCCGGAAAAACCTTAGCGAACGCCGTGCGGCTGAGCTGGATGAAGGCTGGTTGTTGGTCGTGACGAAGGGATCTTCACTCATTGTACCGTATCCGCCCACCACGCTAGCAATGGCCGCGAAGCGGCGTTGTGGACGATGCCGACGATTTGTTACTCGCTGTTTTGGAGCGATCCCTGCAAGCTCACTTCTTTCTGAATTCGCGGTCTCCGCCGCCACATCCGGGCGGAATCAAACACAGTGACTTCGGCAAACGATTATCAACCGTTCGTCTTTACGCCTGCCGTGGTAACGGCAGCGGTCAAAGACGCTGCGCTGGAGCCGCCGGCCGGCGGACGAACCAGTCCCATTTCAACGGCCGCAGCCAATGCCGATCCATTGGTTCAAGTTACTGTGCGGGAAATTGCCGACATCGTGCGTGAAGTTGCCGCGGCTGTCCGCAGCGATCGATCGGCTGAGGATTTCTTTGGCTTCTTTGTGGACCGCGTTCTTCGCGCCATGGCTGCCGAGGGTGTGATTGTGTGGCGTTTATCGGACGCGGAGTCAGCGGAACGATTCCAAGCGGTTCGCAGCGTTGGCCGCGTGACGGAGGCGGCGATTCCCATCGAAGGTATTCGCGCCCATCAGCGGCTGCTGAGCGAAGTTTCGATCCAGGGCCAGCCGGTCGTCGTGCCGGCGACACCCGGAGCGACCGATGACAGCGTCCCCGCCAACCCTTTGGATGTGCCGGCCGCGGTGTTGGCAATCCAGAGCGATCCGACCGCCGCAGAGAGCGAATATTTATTGGAGATCTTTCTCGATCCCGAAAGCGGCGTTGCCACCCAACGTGGCTACTTGCGATTCGCGGCCCAGATGGTTGATCTTGCCGGTGAATTCATGCGCGCCGATCAACTTCGTCAGCTCCGCCGATCCCGCAAGATCGTTGCCCGTGTTGACCAGACGTTGGCTTGTCTGCACGAGCAAACGTCCACGGTCGGCCTGGAGGCGCAAATCGTGGACTTGGCCGCCGACGTCTTTCAGTTGGATCAAGTTGGGCTTTGCTACTTCGATGGCAGCCATACGGATTTAGCCGCCGTCAGCCACGTCGATCAAATCGACCGGCGTTCAGCCGCAGCGAAACGCTTGATCACTAATGCCAAATTGGAATTGGGCGACGGCGGAATTGCCCGCATCGATCTTGGCCAGCAGGACGATGGATTGGATCGCGGTATCGTTGTCGGACGTGACGCCTCGTCAATTCGCCTGATCGGATTGACCAAGTCAGACGCGCCTCCTTGGGATGACGAAACTGCCCAGCAACTGCAACGATTCTTGTTGCACGCCGATTTGGCGCTATCGCAAACCGCTCGCTTTGAATCGATTCCCGGCGGAAGATTGCTGGCATCATTGGCTCCCGTATGTCGCGGCCACCGCACAAGTCGTTGGACGCGACCGATCGTGACCGCTGCCGTGCTGACGCTTCTGCTGGTCGCCGCTTGCTTTCCTTTACCGCTGATCGTGACTGCCGCAGCGACTGTGAAAGCTGCCGATGCGCAAACGATCAATCTTCCCCGTGACGCAATCGTGCAGCAAGTACATGTGGACCACGGTCACATCGTCGGGCCGGGAGACCCGCTGGTAACTCTGGTCGATCCGCAGCTGGAACGTGAAATCGTCGAATTGATGGGCCGCCGCGCCGTGCTGGGCCAACAACAAAGTCGCTGGACCAATGCCTTGGTGGAAACACCGTCAAGCCGGATGGAACAGAACGAACAACTTGAGGGCCAACGTAGTCTGGTGATGGAGGAGATCAGCTCCGTCGATCAGCAACTGGATTTGCTTCGACAAATCAAAGCCTCTTTGACGATTCGCGCTGACCGCAGTGGAATCGTCGAAGGCTGGAGAATTCAAGAACGGCTGAGTGGCAGACCGTTGCGGCGAGGTGATCATTTGCTGGCGGTTGTTGCTGAGGACTCCCGGTGGATTGTCGATGCGCGGATCTCGCAAAACCGGCTCTCGCACGTCCGCGACGCGATGGCAAACAAGCTGCTGCTCGCACACGTGATTCTGGACACCGCTCCCGATCAACATTGGCAAGCATCGCTAAGCAAGATCGGCCCATCATTCAGTGCTTCACAAGATGCCGTAACCACGACAGCGGCACTGCTGGAGTTGGACCGTGAAAAATTTCGCCCTGAATTGAACTCGGGGCAATTCAACGCAATTTCCGGATCGCCAGCTCGTGTTGTTTTCGACTGTGGATCAGCACCCCTGGCTTACCTGCTATTTCAAGATCTATTTCGCAAGGCCGGCGGAGCGATCGGATTGTATTTTGGCTCAGGCAACGAATCGCCAGGAGTAGAGTGATGAAAGAAGCGAGCCGGAAAACCGCGGTCATGATCGCGATTGGAATATGCATTTCTCTTGGAAATCTGGCGTTTACGTTTTCTGCTGACATTGAACTGGAGGACTGCGTTGTACGTTTCGCCGAAGAAGTAAAAGTGCCTGCGCTGGAGAGTGGCCGTGTTGCCCAAGTCTTGGTCAAGCTGAATGACGTCGTCGAGAAAGACGCTCCGATCGCCCGACTGGATGACAGAGGATTATTGATTCAGCGTCGCGCCGCCATGCTGCGAGTTTCCGCGGCACGTAACGAAACCAGCGACCAAGTCGAGCTGAAGTATGCCGAAACAGCGCTCGCAGAAGCCGAGGCGGAGCTCGAAACCAGCCGGTCCATACAACGGGATGTCAGTGGCGCGATCCCGTTATCGCAATTGCGGCGATTGCGATTGGCCGTCGATCGGGGAATTCTGGAAGTTGCTCGCGCAAAGAAACGACAAAAACAAGCGCTGATCGAACTGGAATTGCGTGAAACCGATTTATCGGTGTTGGACGATCAACTACGTCACCTGCACATCGAAAGCCCAATCAACGGCGTTGTCTTGGAGGTCGCCCGCGCGGCTGGTGAATGGATCGAAAAAGGACAGCCGATCGCGACCGTCGCCCGAATCGACCGTCTGCACGTCCACGCTTTGGTCAGCAATCAGCAAATCCTACCCACAGCGTGCCGGGGACTGCCGGTAAGTGTGCACTGGATCGATGCGGCCAGTGGTCGCGAACAGTCGCTCCGCGGCAAAGTCTTATCGGTCGACCCCCAGATGTTGCCGGGAGGAAGATTTCGTCTACATGCGGAGATCGTCAACGAAGCGGAACAGGATGAATCACAGTGGAAATTGACACCCGGGGCTGACATCCGCATGAAGATGTACCCCAGCAATGCCCAACAAGTAGCAGGCACACTACTGCGTGTGCCGTAGCAGTTCTCGTTAGCCGCTGAGCGTTAGCCCCGGGATTGGCAAACTGAATGCTGAAACCGGGGCCGGCACCCGGCAGCTAATTGACCTCGAAGTTGTCCAAAGTGGCAAACACACCAATCCCAGACGGCCGACTCGCTCTTCGCCAGGATCTGACAAGCATCCAGGTCAGCGGCCGCCTGCGCCCGTACCGCATCGTGATTGACGAAATCAGCGGACGCTTCGCTAGAGTATCGGAACATATCTGGACAAGGTTGCAGCGAGGGGACGAGGACCCGGAACTTTGGACCCAAGCCAAAGCGGCCGGTTGGCTCCGTCATCGAACGCAATTACCAAAGCGACGCTTTTCGCTGTTGTCCATCCAGATTCCTTTGGGATCAGTCGATTGGCTGGCCAAGCGACTTGCCGATTACAGCGGTATCTTCTTTTCGCCCAGGGCCATCGTGTTTTGGTTGGTCGGGATTCTGTTGATCGCCGCCACCGTCGTCAGTCGCAGCGATCAGTTATTCGCATCTCTGGGATTGTTGCCCGCGTATTTGCGGCACACGAATCCGCTGCTGATCGCTGCGCTGTTTGTGGCCACCAAAACGATTCATGAATTGGCGCACGCCGTGATGTGCCGACGATTGGGCAATCGCTGTGGGGAAATCGGCGTGTTGCTGCTGTGCGGGATGCCGTGTCCGTACTGCGAAGTCACTGAGATTTGGCGGCAACCATCATCGATCAAACGGGCCTGGGTGATGTTGGCCGGGATCTATGCCGAATTGATCATCGCGGCGCTGGCGGCACTCGCTTGGCTGACATCCTATGATTTATCGACTCAGCTGGCGGCGCTGAATGTGATGCTGGTTTGCGGCGTCAGCACAATTGTTTTCAATGCCAACCCGCTGATGCGATACGACGGTTATTACGTGCTATCTGACCTGCTGGGAAGCGTAAATCTTCGTCACGAAGCACGCGTAGCCTTGGCCGGTGTTGTCACCCGCCGCGTGGCCGGGACGAAATACGCTGCGGCCAAAAGAAGCGACCGCAGATCCCTGTTTTTGGCGTGTTTTCATATTGCCAGCGCGCTGTATCGCGTTGCGGTGGCCGCCGCTATCGCGGCGCTGCTGATTCGATATTCCGAGTGGTTTGGGCTACGGACGGCAGCATTCAGCGTGATTGCCATCGTCGCCCTGATCGCCATCGCCCGATTCTTTGCTTCACTTGGCCGGATTTTGGCCGGCAAAGGTCGATGGCGGGATGTTTCGCTGCCCAGACGAATTGGTCCCGTCGGTTTGTTCATGATGTTCTTGCTGTTTTTGCTCTTGGTGCCCTTGCCCCGCTATCGGCGCGCCGTTGGCGTGATTGATGTTGCCAATGCGCGGTCGGTATTCCTTCCCGATGACGCTCTGGTGGAAGACGTCTTGGCTGATTTTGGACAGCTCGTAGACAAAGGAGACACGTTGGTTCGACTTGATCGCGACGTCCTGATCGTCCATCAAGTCAAATTGCAAGGTGACTTACGATTGGCACAAATCCGCAGTGATGTTGCTCGCCGCATGACGCTCGATAATACGCATGCATCACGACCGAAAACCGCTGCACAATGGAAAACGCTGCAAGCAGCGGAAGAGGCAGCCCATACGCAACTCGCATCGACACGGCAACGCATCGCAGACGCCAATGTACGAGCACCTGCCAGCGGCGTCGTCGTTCCCCCCTCCGCTTCGCTTAATGAAAGCCCGCAACAGAACACCTTGCTTGCCGACACTGTCGGGACATCGTTGCCAGCCGGACATGCCTGGTGCCGCGTTAGCGAGAATGGAGAATTACAAGCCGCCTTGGTATTGGACGCCCAAGATCGCCGTAACATTCGAATCGGGTCGACCGTCATGATCAGTTCCACACAATCACCGCAAACGGTCATCAAGTCGAAAGTCGTCGCGGTCTCCGCAATCAAACAAATCAACACGGAGTTACCAGAGGGTGCGGCATATCAAGTGCTCTGCCCCCTGCCGGCCGTCGACGACCAGCAACTGATTGCCTGGGTGGGACAAGAATGCCGCGGCGTTTTTCGGCTGCCGCATCGTACGCTTGCCTCGGGATTGACCGAATGGTTGAAAGACTGGTTCCGTGGATGATTCGAATCCCAGTGAGGTAACTGCGGCCAAGCTACCTGAGCCCAGCGAACGAATGATGGTCACGCTGGTTGCTGCGCCGCATCCGGCGACTTTGCCGATCGAGCAACTGCAAGAACAATGCGAGCTGCGCACCCAGCGGCGAAGCGGTCCCGGTGGACAACATCGCAACAAAACCAGCTCCGCCGCATTCCTGCTTCATAAGCCATCTGAAATCGTCGCCGAAGCAACCGAGCGACGGAGCCAGGCTGAAAACCGGAACGTCGCGATCCAGCGGCTGCGATTCCGATTGGCGATTCAGCTGAGAACCGCCAGCGCATTTGATGTGCGGGATGTTCCGGGCGAGAGCGAGATCCGCCAGCAATTCCATGGAAAGTCACTACGCCTCAGCGAAGCCAATCAGGCCAAGCCCGCAGTGTTGGCCCTGGTGCTGAATGATCTGCACGCCGCCGGTGGACAGCCAAGTTTGGTAGCCCCATTGTGGGACGTGTCGACCAGTGCGATCGTCGGCCTGATCAAATCACACGCTCCGGCGTTCGTGTTGGTCAATCAAATCAGGGCGCATCACGACCGCAGCCCGCTCAAGTAACGGTCGTGCAGTTCTTAAGTTTCGGTAATGCAGCGGTTTAGGTGAACCACTCTCCCTCCGGGCATGGTCCAAAAGCTCGAATCCGCACGAATGCCATGAAGTGAAAAAGCCGCGGAGCGGCGATCGAAGATAGCCTGGCCCGGATTATTCACGTAGGCCGGACCGAGGTCGCAATGTGTTGTCGGAACGGCGTAAATGTTGTTTGTAGTCATGTGCAAAGTGCGCGGCAGCCAACCGTCGAAATAGCGACCGAAGTTCCGGCACACAAACAGCTTAAAGGCTGCACGACTCCCCATCGGTATTCAACGCGTGAAACTCGCGTGATCGAATTGGGCTTTCCTCGTCAATGCCAAAAATCGTATCCCTGACCAGCTAACGCGTTGGAGAAGAAGTGCTGCGCACCTACCGATCCTCCGCGTGCGGGGCAACGAACGAACGCTTGACAGGAATTGCTATGTTTTCGCATTGGCAACGGGCTTCAGGGATCGAAGCCCGGGAATACGAACAGATTCGTGCTGCCAGAGATCAGACGATCGACTCTTGGCAATTGGAAGATGCACTCAATGCGCTCAAACAAACTGAGTCCTTGATCGCCTCGTTGGAAAACAATCACGCCCGCGAATCCGAGCAGCTTCATACCGCCATCGCCGCCCTGGAACACACCACCAGGCAGCGGCAAACCGAAGTCGAGCAATTGGAAGATCAACTAAGGCGGCAGAAAGAGCAAACCGAACAACGGCTTGCCGCTGCGCATTTGAGTCTGAAGAAGACACAAGCAGCCAAAACCCGAGAAGCCCGCCAATACGCTGCTGAAAACAACAAGCTGCGAGGGCTGGTGCAGGCGAGCAAGCGTCATATCCTGTCTCAAAAGACCGCGCTGGCTGACCTGGATCACCTGTGCGATCGCCGTGAAGCCGAAATTGCCGATGCCAATCAAACCATCGCAGAACTCAGAGCCGAAATCGAATCGATCAACCAGCGGACCGCGAAAGACTCAGCAGCGCTGCGCGAAACGATCGCCAAACAACAACGTCAGCTTGAAGACCAAGATCGGGAGATCAGCACGCTGAAAGCTGATAACGAGGAAAAGGATTCCGAGCTCATCGACGCACTTCGACTGTGTGATGACACGGAAATCAAATCCACTCACGCGGCTCAGGAACACGGGCGCGTAGTTGCGCAGTTGCAACTAACCGTCAATCGACTTCAAGACACGCTTCGAGAACAACAGACTCGAAATAGTGACTTGCAGCAAAAGCGTGATGACTTGGAACAACAGCTTTCCGTTCGGTTAGCCGATCTGAAGGAACAGTCGCAGCAGAAAATCGAGGAGGCGGAGCAACGCTACGAAAGTCAGTTTGGCAATATGAAAGCCAAAATTGACGACCTGGAATCACTGGTTGGCGATCGTGCCTCACAAGTCCAGCAACTAACCGCGACGCTCGTACAGCTGAAAGACCGGCACGAAAAAGAAATCACCTCCACCCAGGATTCAGCCAACGAAACAGTCAAGGCTGTTGTCAGCGAGCACCAAGCGGAAGTACAGAAATTAAGTTCGGCGATCGTGCGTTTGAAGCAGGAACACGAGCAAGAAATCGCCGCCACGCGAGCATCGGCCGATGAAGCTTTAGCGATGACCAAGAGTCAACATCAAGCCGAAGTCCAGCGAATACAATCGGTAATGGGTTCGCTGGAAAAGGCTTTCGAGGCCAGCATTTCCGAGAAACGCAATGTCCAGGCCAAGGCGGAACAACTGCAGCAGCAATGCGAATCGCTGAAGAAGAATTCGGACCAGAAACAAGTCGATCGCGCGGCGCAGGTCAAGAAACTGGAAGAATCGATTCGCCAGGGCCAGGAACGTATCAAGGCACAGAAACTGAAAGAAGCAAAGCAACTAAGAATCGAACTTGAGGAACTGAAGAAGACGCTGGCCGCCACACAACAGAATACCGCGCACTTCGAGAAAGAAGCCAGGCGATTGTCCCGGCGGCTGTCAGAGCGGCTGGCCCATCACGTTCAGTTGCGTGACCATCTGTATCAACGTATCCGGGATCTGCAAAGCCAACTCCAACAGCTTCGCGGCAGCGGACGCGCCGCCGCCTGATCCCCTACTCATCGGCGCAGTTGAAGCCCCGCGCATCGGCGGATGGGAGCCCCCGCGCAATCATTGGCAACCAAGTCGCGAGACAACAGCCGCTGAAGTAGACTCTTGGCATTGCTGGCCGATCTTGAGGCCGCTAAATCGCCCGGTTCAAGTTCAAGAGTCGCTGTCATGATTTCCCTTGAAGTATACAAGTCGCCTCGATGCATTCTGCCGGCCTTCATCCTCGCGGCCTGCATCGCGAATCTTTGCTCCGCCGCAGACAAACCCAACGTGCTGTTTTTGATCTGCGATGATCTGAACTGCGATATCGGGTGCTACGGTCACTCGCTGGTGAAAACACCCCACATCGATTCTCTGGCTGCGCGCGGCGTGCGGTTTTCGCATGCTTACTGCCAGTTTCCGCTATGCGGTCCCAGCCGGGCATCGTTCATGACGGGCATGTACCCCGACCAGACGTTGGTGCAGCGCAACGCCATCTACATTCGCGAGCACATCCCGAACGTAAAAACAATGTCACAGATGTTCCGGGATGCGGGTTACTTTGCCACACGCATCGGCAAGATTTATCACTACAACGTGCCCACGCACGTCGGCACCGGCGGGCACGATGATCCGTACTCCTGGAATCACACCATCAATCCTCGTGGTCGCGACAAGGATGATGAGGATAAGATCTTCAGCCTCAAGCCCGGCAGCTTTGGCGGCACACTCAGCTGGCTGGCCGCCGAAGGTAGCGACGAAGAACAAACCGATGGCATCGCCGCCACAGAGGCTGCCCGCGTATTACAACATCACGCCAACACGAAAACACGATTCTTTTTGGCCGTCGGATTGTTTCGGCCGCACACGCCGTTTGTGGCACCCCAGAAATACTTCGACCTGTATCCGCTGGATCAGATCAAAGTCCCGCAAGTCCCCGACGGTTATCTTGAGTCGATTCCATCTCCGGCCCGAAAGACGTTGCTGCGAAAGAAGGAGCAAATCAATCTCGAACCCGAATTGGCTCGCAAAACGATTCAAGCTTACTATGCCTCGATCAGTTTTGCCGACGCTCAACTTGGCCGAATTCTCGCGGCCCTGGAGGACTCGGGCCTCGCGGAAAACACGATCGTGCTGTTCACTTCCGATCACGGTTATCACATGGGCGAACACGGGTACTACCAAAAAACCACACTGTTCGAGAATGCGGCACGAGTTCCCTTGATCATGGCCGGCCCCGGAATCAGCACGCGGGCCACCACCGACACGATGGCGGAGATGGTCGACTTTTATCCGACGCTCGCCGACCTGACTGAATTGCCCGCACCCAAGTTTATCTCCGGTGTCAGCCTCGCGCCAGCGTTACGTGATCCCTCTGCAACACCGCGAACCTCGGCACTGACTCAATACGCAAACGGATACAGCATTCGCACCAACAACTTCCGCTTCACGCAGTGGGGAGACGACGGGGCCGAGGGACGCGAATTGTACGATCACCGCAACGATCCCGGTGAAATGAAAAATCTGGTTGACGATCCTGAGTACGCGGCAACGATCGAGGAATTATCGGTCGAGTTGACAACGCGGATCACGGACGCGCAGCAACCGCCGCCGGGAGTCAAGCAGATCCGCTTCGAGAATTCGCGCCGCGTACCGGCAAAGTAGCAGACGTAGGCCCAGAAAACGTAGGTCAGGACCGGCCAGGACTTGTCCTGGCGCCCGGTGCCGTCATGGCCCAAGGCCGACGTGAGCCGCGACGCGCGAGCGGTTGAGCCAGTCGCAACGACACCACACTCAATACGGCAGCTCGCGGATGTACAGGTTCTTGAAGTACAACGCACTGCCGTGATGTTGCAGCTCGATCTGATCAGCTCGCGCCAACGGTTCGCTGCGAGTCTTGTCCCAATAATTCTCCAGCGCCACACGATCGACAATCAGTTTATCGTTCAGCCAGATGGAAACCTTGTCACCGACCATGCGAATCAAAAACGTATTCCACTCGCCGGGCTTGTTGTCCGCTAATACCAGCGGCGAATTTCGCCAGCGGCGGTTGTTCCACAAACCTCCCGAGCCCAGATTCCTGCCGTTGCGATAAGCCGCCACCCACTGCTCGGGCGTCTGCGGCGGGTCGGCTCCCTGTTTGACGCGGGCGTCCCAGGGATCCCAAATTTGAACTTGCGGCGTGCCCCGCAAATAGATGCCCGAATCAGCACCGGGGGGGATCTTCCAATCGATGTACATCTCAAAGTCGCCGAAGTCTTTGGCCGTGCAAAGACTTTGACCCTGGCCGTCATAAGTCAGGATGCCGTCAACAACACTCCAGTGCTGATTCATGACTTCGTCGGCTTTTTCTTGTGCTGCTTGCAGCGCTTCACCACGGAGCGCGCGGCGATCGTTCGCATTCTTGTGCGCCAGGCCTTTCCAGCCGCTCAAATCCTGGCCGTTAAACAGGGCAGTGAATCCAGGGGGCGGCGTGTTGTCCGCCTCTGACTTGGCAGTCGTCGGAGACTGCGAATAATCGGCGATTCGCAAATTTTGAAACTCAACACGATCACTGTGGCCGGCAAACACAATGTGGCCGCGGCGACTTTTCATCCCCGGATGGTTGCCGCCGTCGACCGGAATTGTGTTGTCAAGAAACGTATCGACGATCACGGCACCATTTAGAATCACCATGATGTGATCTTCGATTGCGATGATGGTTTCTTTGTTCCACTCGCCCACCGGCTTGAGATAGCCCGTCTTGGCGGCGGTGATTCCGTAAACTGATCCATGGTATTGCCAAGGCTTCAGCCAACTGAGCTTGCGTTTCTTGCCGCCGCCCATGTCGGCTTCGCCCTGATACTTCGATCCGTAGTGATCAAGAATTTGAATCTC
Organism: Pirellulaceae bacterium; assembly: GCA_041623895.1. Lineage (GTDB taxonomy): Bacteria > Planctomycetota > Planctomycetia > Pirellulales > Pirellulaceae > JBFJVZ01. Next base: position 18,177 of record JBFJVZ010000073.1, read on the forward strand.
CATGCCGCTAGACGCGGGGTGGCCGCCTTCGGGGACGCGAATGCCGACACCATTGTTTCCGCTTTCTTCAAGCTTGAACTCGAACTCGAAAGCAAAATCGCTGTACTCCTTTTCCGTCAGCAGGTTCTTGCCGCCTTTCTGGCAAATCAGAATTCCGTTTTCGGCGACGTAGCCTTTTGTATCGCCGATCCAACCACTCAGGTCTTGTCCATTGAACAGTTCTGTCCAATTGGCTGACTCATGCAAAATCCGCATCGCCGAAGCAGCGGCGGTAACGTTGGGATCGGGTTTGGCCTCCTGGGCAAGGCCCCGCGAACCAACAAATCCAATCGCCAATAAACAAAACAACGTCGTTCTCATGATGTGATTGATTCCATGTAGATGGGACGAAAAAATTTCCGCGGATAGATTCTTTAAGTTGGCGGCTCGGCAGCAGCCTGGCCCTCCCGGATTCAGTGGCTCGGCAGGAACCTGGCCCTCCCGATGATGTTTGCAGTCGTGATTTAAACTTTTGTCAACTTTGTCACGCGACCCCCGCGAACCCACTCGACGACAAAGATATTGCCCTCGGCGTCAAAGCAGGCATCGTGCGGATGAACGAACAAACCGGGCTGCCATTTTTCGGGGCTGGCCCGCATGTTTTCTTTTTTGTCCAGTACGCGTTTTCGCCACGCCGGGTCGTCGCCCAGCTGCGCGATCGGTTTGTTGTCTTTGTCCAGGATCGTAATGCGGGCATGCAAATCGGGCACCAGCAACAAGTCGCCTTGGCTGTCGATATCGGCCGGGAACAGGAAACCGTCTTGCGTCCGCAAGTGTTGACCATCCATCGCGAACCACTGCAGTCGTGCGTTGGCGCGGTCGGCGACGACCAACTTGGGTGTGCCATCACGGTCATCCAGCCATTGTCCGTGCGGGGTTTGAAACTTGCCGTCTTGCTGCCCCGGTCCGCCAATCGTACCGACAAATTCATCTTTCGCGTCGTACTGGTAAAGATAGAAACTGCCGTAACCATCACCCAAGTAATAACCGCCGTCCGGGCGAAAGCTGATGTTGGTCGGGCGGAATCGCATCTTTTGATTGCCGGCGAAACCTGCGTGCTCGAAGATCATGGCTTTGTTGCGTTGCCAAACGATCTCGCCGCTGAGCGAAATCTTGGCAAAGGACATGTTGGTGTTGGCAGCCGACAGGTACAGAAACTCTTCGCCGTCCTCTTCGCGAATATCGATTCCATGGCCGCTGGAAACCGTCGTGTTGCCCTTCTTGACCGCATGAAAGCCTGCCATGCTGCGAATGAATTTCCCGTCGGGATCAAACACATAAACCGAGTCGGGATGACCGGTGTGCGTGATGTAAATTTGCCCCCCTTTGTCGATCGTCACACCATGCGACGAATTGCCGTAGTCGTGGCTCGCGGGCAGGGCGTCTTGCCCCCAAAAATGTTCGCATCGATAGCTGTGCGGGCCGCTGCCAATGACAACTTCGCGCGAACCTGATTTGTTCTCAGCATTCAAGAAAAGTGGAGCTTGTGCGCAGGCGACGGCTGCTGTGGCCGTCGTGGCCTGTAAAAACCGACGACGATTGGGTCTCGACTGGCTGCTCATGAGTGGTCCGCTTAAAACTAGGGCGTATTGATGGCGACAGTTTACCCGATCAGGCTCTACAATTCAGCGAATTCGTGATCTTGCCACCCCTGCGAACGAGCGGCAGATATTCATGGCATCTCTCGAGCAACTCCACCGAGCCTGGCATCGAATCGCCGAAAACAGGATCCGCTCGGCTCAGCAGGAGGGTCAATTTAAGAACCTCGCCGGTCTGGGCCGGCCACTGGAAGAAATCATGGATATCGAAGACCCTCATGGCTGGATCAAACGCGCGGTCCGCGATGTGAAAAATCAAATCCAACCACCTCTAGGTGCATCATGATCGCGGACACTTACAGCACATCGCTTTCGCTGCTAACCGATCTGTACCAGCTAACGATGAGCTACGGTTACTGGCGAAACCGGATCCACGACCGACGCGCAGTATTTCATCTGTTTTTTCGCAAGTGCCCGTTTGCTGGTCAGTACGCAATCACCGCCGGGCTTGGTCCCGCCATGGAGTGGCTGCAGAATTTTCGAGTCACCGCCGCTGACATCGCGTATCTGCAAACTTTGAACGGCAACGATGGACAGCCGCTTTTCTCTGAAGATTTTTTGTCCGCGATCAGCGAAATGAAGATCAGCGTCGACATCGATGCAATTTCTGAAGGCACGGTGGTCTTTGCGCACGAACCTTTGCTGCGCGTCACGGGACCGCTATGGCAATGTCAGTGGATCGAATCAGCGCTGTTGAACATCATCAATTTTCAAACTCTGATCGCCACCAAAGCTGCCCGTGTTCATGATGCGGCACAGGGTGAATCGGTCCTGGAGTTCGGCTTGCGACGCGCGCAAGGAATTGACGGCTCGATTTCCGCTTCTCGCGCCGCATACATTGGCGGATGCGACGCGACCAGCAACGTGCTGGCAGGCCGCTTGTTGGGTATTCCCGTCAAAGGGACCCACGCCCATAGTTGGGTGATGTGCTTTGATGACGAGTTGTCGTCATTTCAGGCTTATGCCGACGCGATGCCCAACAACTGCGTGTTTCTGGTTGATACGTACGACACGATCGAAGGAGTTCGTAACGCAATCCAAGTCGGCATCCGGCTCCGCGAATCCGGTCATCGAATGCTTGGTGTGCGTCTGGATTCCGGCGACTTGGCGCAGCTCAGCATCGAAACGCGAAAAATGTTGGATGAGGCTGGCTTTCAAGATGCGGCCATCGTTGCCAGTAACGACTTGGAAGAATTTCAAATCGAAAAACTGAAACTCTCCGGCGCAATGATCACAGTCTGGGGTGTGGGCACCAACCTGGTCACGGCAAGCGGCCAAGGGGCTCTCGGTGGCGTCTATAAGCTGTCCGCCATCCAAGATGACAGCGGTGCCTGGCAACCGCGAATTAAATTGTCCGAGTTGCCAAGCAAGACTTCCATACCGGGCATCCAGCAAGTACGTCGCTTTTACCGCGAGACCGAAATGGCAGGCGATGCGATCTATAGCGAACCATTGGGACCGCCCGAATCCCCGCAGGCCACACCGATCTTTGAAGAGACGGGAACCATGACGTTTCAAGATGTCAGACGGCACGAGGATTTGTTGAAGCCAATCGTGCGCGGCGGGAAACTGATTGCCGAGATGCCGACACTTCAACAAATCCGCACTCGAGCTACCGAACAACGACAGCTGTTACCCCCGCAAGTACGGCTGCTGGCAGACGCAACGTTCTATCATGTTGGCTTGGAAGCCCGGCTCGCCGAGCAAAGATCGTCCCTGATCGAAAAGGCTTTGTCCGCAACACCATCAGTCACCGGCTGAAGTGCTGCTCGTAGGCCAGGACCTGTCCTGGCGATGCCGCTGCCAGGACGGGGAAAGCGTCCGGCTTAGAGCATTTTCAGATATCTCGTAGGCCAGGACTTGTCCTGGCAATAAGGCGCCAGGAC
>JBFJVZ010000074.1:0-21445 GCA_041623895.1 Pirellulaceae bacterium
CAGACCCCAATAGCCGGAACGGCCCGAAGGGTGCTTTGCACTATTGGGGTCTGACCCCTTTTCGCGGCACACAAAAACTGACTCGAAGTACCACTAGCTGGCTACTGCTCACGCCTGGACTTTGGACGAGCTGCTCGAAGCACCTGGTTCCAGCGTCTACGGTCTTGGAAACTCACCATGCAAATCAACTAGATGGCGTTGTGGGCGCGGATCAGAGGAGAGTTGTTGATGCTTACGAGACGCCAGTTGCTCAAGTATCTCGCGGTGATGACCGTGGGCGCCGCAGTCCAGGCCTCCTGGGCCCGCGCCGATCGTGAAAAGTCACCGAGCGAACGGCCGAACATCATCATCATTTACGTTGATGATCTGGCGCGGGGCGATGTCGGGGCCTTCGGATGCCCGGACGCGTCCACGGCGAACATCGACACGTTGGCGCGGCAGGGCGTGAGACTAACCAATGCCTACACGATCAACGCCCCCTGCTGCCCAAGCCGCACGGCGCTGATGATGGGGATGTACACGCAGCGATTCGGCAAGTACGACCTGTCCCGCGGCGTGCCGATTCCCGACGACAAACCGACCCTGGCCGAAACCCTGCGCGATGCCGGCTACGTCACCGGAATCGTTGGTTTGGAAAAGTGGGACATTGGCCGGTGGGACCAGGGTTGTCTCGACCGCGGATTCATGGAGGCCGGAAAGCATCCGCCCCGAGTCGAAGGCCGGGAGGGGTTTGGCGGCGGATCCTCGTATGTCGGCGCCGACGGTTCCTACCTCACCGAGGTCGAGGGTCAGTATGTCGTCGACTTCATCGAGCGGCACGGCCGCAGTGACCGGCCGTTCTTCATGTACTTCGTGCCGCTCGCCGTCCACATCCCCAACACCGAAGTGCCCGTCAAGTACCTGGAACGTCTCTACCCCGGCCACCGCGGCGCCTACACCAAACGCCAATACCTGCGCGCGACCTTGCTCGCTCTGGACGACCAGGTCGGCCAGATCCTCGAAAAGCTGCGCGAAATGAGCATCGCCGATGACACGTTGATCATGTTCAGCAGCGATAACGGCGGCGACCCGCATGCCGGACACCGGCCGCTCCCCTACCGCGGCGGCAAAGGCGGCGAACAAAGGTCCAACCTGCAGTGGGAGGGCAACTATCGCATGCCAACAATCTTGACCTTTCCGGGGACCCTGCCAGCGGGCACGCAATACAAAGGCATGTCCAGCACGCTCGACTTTTACGCGACGGCCGCGGCGGTGGCCCAGACCAGATTGCCGGAGCACTGCGAGGGGAAAAACCTGCTGCCCCTGCTGCGGGGCGAACAGCAACCTGACCCCGACAAGGCACTGTTCTGGCACACCTACACATCCCGGATCGCCCGCTGGAAACAGTGGCGGATCGTGAAATTCGGCGAGGAAACCCTGTGGCGGCTCTACGACATCGAAGCCGACCCGGGCGAAACCACCGATCTTGCGGAGCAGCACCCGGAGGTCGTCGCGGAGATGTCTAAACGCTACCACGCCTGGAGAAGCCAGATGGCCGAAGCCCGCGCGCCGGTCAAACCGCCCGACGAACTTTACCCGCACACCGCGCGGGGGCGCCACGCCCGTCGTCCGTTCGGCCGCGGCTGGATGACTGTGGAAGAGTGGGACCGGATCAAGAACGACCCCACCCAGTGGAGCGAATACCACGTGCGAAAGAAAATCCGGCAAGCTGGCGAAGGCGGACCAGAACCGGGCTCATCATGAATGACCCTTGCTATCTAATTTTTGCTGTGGTCGGTCGGCTCATCGGACGACGTCAAAGGTGCGCAACTGGCCTCCAGGGTGTCACAACTGTGCGCCACAGTTTGGGCAAGTGTCGTGCACTCGAAAAGACTTAATACGAATTCTTTGTCCGCACGTTGGGCAGGGCGCCCGTCGCCACGAACATTCCAAACGATTTGCGCGATGATGTAAGCCGTCGCCACAGTGCACCCCAGAACAATCCCAGCATACCAGGGCGCTGAACCTTCGGCGAAATTTCGCAAGATGAAATAGACGATGGTAAGGAGCATAGGTACAGCCCACAAGTCAATCATCAAGCAGTTCGCGGATCGGCTGGCCGCCGTTGAAGATTCTGATTGGCCGACCGCTTCGCGTCAGGTGTTTTGCATCCACCGCAATCCCCATCGATTTAGCGACCGTGATCCAGACATCCTCGAAGCTGATCGCTTCGCTTGTTACGCGGGCACCATCGGCGGTTGTCTTGCCGACCAGAATACCTCCGCGAAGTCCCCCACCTCCCATCAGCAGCGACCAACTGCGCGCCCAGGGTGCACGCGTGTTGTTGGGACCAATCCGAGGGGAGCGGCCATACGCTCCCATCACGACAATCACCGTGTGACGGAGAAGTCCACGCGTTTTCAGGTCGCGCACCACCGGGCAGGCCCGTAGTGGCAGCGATGACCACATGCTGGCAGTAGCGGCAGCCAGGCCCAGAAGAATCTCTCGTCGATTTGGCATGCGGCTCCTCCCTGCGGTGAGCTGCATGGGGACGTGAAGAAGTTTGCTTTTCGGCAGCCTCAAAGGATGAATCGCAGCTTTCGCTGCAAAGTACTCAAAAAAAGCAACACTCGTTCCTGGCGGGTCGACGGTCAGACTCGGTTTTTTAGCGAACTGGCGAATCTGCAGAGGTGTTCGCACCGATGCTTCGAAGCCGGTCTGCTTCGTACAGGTTGTTGGTCCAGCCGACGCGAGTTGCGGGAGAGCTAGCTAATTACGCGCACGGCCGTTAGCCTTCGTAAGACTGTCCCAACCCAATTCACCCAGGTGTGCGTCACCGATGCAAGTTGGAGAAAGCGAATAAGTGAGAATTCTCGGGCATTCTGGACGGACGTTCGGACGGTCCTGTTGCCCCGTAAACACTTTGGGAAATTCCAGTCGCTGATTTCGCGATGCACACACCCGAATCGTCCAGGTCGATAAAAGGAAAACCATTGAACGCAAGAAACTCCACCAGCTCTCGAACCTCAATCTCCGTCAATCAAAAGAAGCCGGAGATCAGTTTTCTGATAATGGCATTGCTGTTCACGCTCGCGGTTGACGCTGTATCAGCGTATTTCCTGAGCCACGAAATTGCGTCGTATTCGTTTTCTGAAACGTCGGGAAAGATTGTTAGCGGCACGGTAGAAAAGAGAAAACGATCCGGTAAGAAAATTGGCTCCGACTACACACCGCGGATCGGTTATACGTATGAAGTTGATGGGAAAACGCTGGTGGGCGAGGGCATTCATTTTAGCGATTCTTCTTTCAGCATGCCCCACCAGGCAGAACGAGTCCTGGCCAGATTTCCGGTGGGATCGGACGTCAGCGTATACTACGATCCAGCCGATCCAGGCAGGTCTGTTCTAGTACGCGGAATCAGTGGCATAGGGATCTTTTTTCTTCTTGCGCTGATCAACCTTGGCTTCGTGTTCCTTGTGTGGCTCAGAGTAGTTCCAAGAAAGACGCGAGCCTGACTGTGGTTCATCCGCAATCCGACCGGGTAAAGTTTCCGGAAACCGTCGGAGAATAGTGCGGCAATAAAGTGTTAATCAGGTAATGACGAAGAAAGTGCTGTTTCGGCTAACAGACACTTTCCGGTGTCAGCCAGCCGCGGTTGGCCTGATCCAGGTACACCTGCAACGATTGGCGCAGGGCTTCGCGCAGCGGCGTCGGCGAAGTGTTGGGAAAAGCTTTGCAAAATGGCTCGGATTCAAGATCACAAATAAAGGGGACTTCGTCGCCTCCGATCGTGATCTGGAATGCTTCACCGACACCAAGCTGCTCGGCTACGATTTTCAATTCTGAAACAATCGCTTGCGTGTCGAGTGATTGCCCGGGCAGCGTGAACACGCCATAACCCGCAAACGGCTGCAGAGTCGCATGGCCGACGGCGGCGCCCACATCGGGCGCGTACTGGTAGTCTTGCCGCGATCGAAACGGTATTTCGTAGGGTAGTCCCAGCGCGACACATTTGATCGCCGTCGTTGGTGAGGAAGTCAAACCCACGTCGCGGCCGGGGCCGAACAAGACACCGGGGCGCAGGCTGATGGTGGCAACTCCGGTGTCCTGGTGAAAGAATCTGGCAAGGCTTTCGCCAGCCAGTTTCCAAGTACCGTAAACGTTCACCGGTTGCGGCTCGGCGAGCATCTGCACCCTGCCTCCCGGGTAGTTGGCGCGGGGGCCGTAAACCGCGATCGAGCTGGCAAAAATGAATCTTTGAAATTCGCGGCCACACCCCTTCATCGCCTCGATCAAATTCTGGGTGCCAGCAAGATTGATTTGCAGGCCCAGGTCTCGATGGGCGTTGCAGTCAGGCGTTTGCAAGGCCGCCATGTGAATCACATGTGTGATTTGATGTTCGATTAAGATCGTTTCAAGTTGCCGTTGATCGCGAACATCAGCCTCGATGAAGGTGAATCGCGACGTATCGCCGCCGTGAAACACTCGTTCGGATCGCTCCTCGCTTACAGTTCGGCTGGCGATGATGATTGCGGCGTCCGAGTTGGCGGCCAGCCACTTCGCGGTTTCGGCGCCGATGCATCCGTAGCCGCCTGTGATCAAAACGTTCTGCGACGTCACTAGGAGAGACCCTTCATCAAAGAAATATTAATCGGACCGTAAGACCAATCCCTGCTTTCGTGCGATCACAGTTTAGCGTTCGGTCGGCCGCGCAACAGCCTTGAACAAGTGCCGCGAGTTACCGATCCGGACCGCGCTAACGGATCCAAGCTTGTTCGATTTGTGGATTCCCGGCCGCATTCAGCCGCGCCATTTGATCACGGCTGAGTGAGATATCCAGCGCGTTGCTGTTCTCGCTGAGCTGTGCCGTTTGGCTCGCTGCGATGATCGGCAGCACTGCCGGCTCGCTCTGCCGCAGCCAGGCAATGATCACCTGGCAAGCGGTCGCGCCGACTTCGTTGGCAACTGACTCAAGCTTCAGTTTTTGCATGATTGTTTGCGAAACCTATCTCAGGGAACGGTGTTTGAACCCTTGTGACACGATATCCTTAGCGAGAACCCACTGTTGTCGCTAACGAATGCAGTCATTGTTGTACTTCATTTCGTTTTGCTGGTCATTGCGAAACGTAAACTTGTCTCAAACCCGGAGTCCGTTGTGATCAGTCGATGTTCACTTGTTTCGATCGCCGTTGGAATCTCTTTGTTTGCTTGCGATGCGGCGAGTGCGCAGCCACCGGGTCGAGGATTCGGCGGGTCGCCCGATCGCGGCGGACCTCCCTGGGTAAACGCTCGCCACCAAGATGATGGCCCGCCCTGGTTGCAAAGCAATCGTTCAACGAGTCGCCGACCCTCTCCGCCGCAAGGTCGCGGTGGTCCAGTCGGGCCACCTTGGATGCGCGAGCGCGGGAATTCACACGCTGGGCCGCCTTGGCTGCGCAGCAACGGTCCACCCTGGATGCGCGGCAACAGTCCACCTTGGATGCGCAGCAACGGGCCACCGCAGCGAGCTGATATTGTCCAACGCAATAAGTCAGGCCGCGGGTCTTCGCGTCAGCAGGCACCACCCTGGATCCTGGGAAACTTCGGTCCTCATAGCGGACCGCCTTGGATGCGAGGCGACCACCGATCGAGCCGGCGTGAAGCGATGAAGCCTGGCAACGCCAGGTCGCGGCATGGCGAAGGGATGCGAGGTTCTTCACGTCATCGTGGTGGACCGCCACCGCGGATGCGAGGGGGCTCCGGCCGGCATAGCGGACCGCCGTCGATGCGAGGCAACCATCGATCAGGCCACACCGGATCGTCAAAGCGTGGGCCCTCAATGCGTGGACCGGCTCCAAGTCGGGGCGGACCACCGATGCGAGGACCGTCAACAGATCGGGGTGGATCACCGCGATCGCATGATCGTGGCCCCGACGCGCGACATTCACCGGGCCATCACAACGATCACGATGCGGCGCAGGATCGAGGTCGCGGCGGTCCGCCGCAGATGCGAACGGATCGTGATTCACGCGGTCCGCGTCCCGAAGCCGGCAGGCCACCCGGTCCGCCCGAGCGAACGCCGTCCGCGGGTCAACGCGATGAAAGGAGACGCCCCGACGGGCCTCGCGATCACGACGACCATCGTCGCTCGCGAAGTAGACCCGACGCCGACAAAGATTGACAACACCAAGAAGCAAATGCCCTGCTTACCCGGACACTATCGCAAACACGCTGACATCCGGCTAAATACGAGCGTGCGGAGAAGATCGCCAACCGGCCGACCGTCATCATTCTCGGCATTGTCGTATGCGACTGACGGCAGAAAGTGGAAGCCACACCATCCATAACCAATGAACTCCTCGTATAGCGATTCCGGAACCGGCAGGTTGCACGGATGGTGAAATGCGGACGACGCGTCGTGGGGACGAGCCGCCTTCAGCAGCGAGGGAGTACCAAGGTTGTCGTGAGACAGCGCGAAGGCAACACGTTCATCACCAACGATAAAGCTGGACGAACCCGCTGAGTGCCATAGCCATTGCAGCTGTGGGACCAAGTCGAGGGTAACCGCTAGGTGTTCAAATTGCATCGTGACTTTCCTTCTCTCCGCGGTCAATACGCGCGCCAATCACGGATCGCGCTTATAATTGTATCGTCCCAGTCGAATAAAGAAGCCAAGAACCCCCGTGGACCCACCGATGATCCGATCAGTCAACGCCGCCATCTACCTGATTTCCTTGCTTGCCTTGCCCGCCGCGGTTGCGACAGCGGGCGATGGCAAACATCTGTTTGTTCTTTCCGGGCAGTCCAACATGCAGGGGCATCGCCCCGAAGAAGCATTCACGCCGGCGGTCAGCGATGCACTGGGCAAAGACAACGTGATTGTCATCCAAGATGCACTCGGCGGCCAACCGATTCAACGCTGGTACAAGGATTGGAAGTCACCCGAGGGAACGAAACCGAATAAGACCGGAGATCTTTACGATCGGCTAATGAGCAAAGTCAAGCCGGCAATCGATGGAAAACAACTGGCATCGGTGACGTTCATTTGGATGCAAGGCGAGCGTGACGCCAAAATGAAGTGGGGGCCGGTTTACGAAGCAAGCCTCTCGGGCCTGCACGAACAGTTTAGCGTGGACCTCGGACGCGACGATGTGAACTTCGTGATCGGCAGGCTAAGCGACTTCGACATGGACAACAAGAAATATCCTCACTGGACCATGATCCGCGACATTCAAGTGAAAGTAGCCGAGTCCAAGCCGCGGTTCGCCTGGGTAAACACCGATGATTTGAACGACGGTCTGAATCGCAAAGGCAAACCGATCAAGAATGATTTGCACTACTCAGGTGAAGGCTACAAGACACTGGGAAAACGCTTCGCCGAAACTTCCTTGAAGCTGATCAAAAACGCGAAGTAAAAAAGTGCGTTCTCATAAATCATCCATCCACCTTCGTAGGCCAGGACTTGGAGAGTGTCCGGGTTAGGAGCTGCTGCTCAATAATCATGAAATAAGATAGCGGTGGAAGCGTAAATCTGGACCGCCCCCAAAGAACAGGTTCGCATCCAACAAGCTGCGGAGCAGCGAAAGCGTAAAGCCTGGGGTGAGCCAACGAGCGACAGCGAAGTTGGTGTAACCCCAGGAAAACGGACCGGCAGCATACGTTCCCCGCGGCGATTTGCGGATTGCTCGCTCCGACGAGCAATCCTGGCCCTCAGGCTATAGGCTGCCACTGCTACGCAGTTGTCGTAGGGTTGTGAGGAATGAAAACGTCGATGCCTACCACCACGACGACGCAAAAGAAAACGACAAGATGAAACGCCTGCTTAAGCGGGACGCTCTTCTTGTCCTGGCCTGCATCGCTGATTAGCGGCGAGCCGAGCGCACGCTGACTTTTTCCAATTGGCCCGAATTCCCTGAGCGGATGCTGGCTTCGACAATTGCGCAGATGTTTCGGCCCGCCCTGGCATCCAAGATCGTCGGCATCCCCGTGTCGATTGCGTTGGCAAAATCTTCGACCAACAAATCGTTGTTCTCGTCGGCGACGCGAATGCTGCGAAACTCGGTTGCCGGCTGACCACGGTAGTAAATCGAAACCTCGGGGCGGGCTTCGCTGATCACCAGCGCACCTTTGGTACCGAGTACATGCAATTTAATTTCGCCGATATCCGGATGGCTGGCTGCGCCGATTCGACCGACGCAGATGGAACCGACCAGTCCGTCCTGCATCTCCAAACTGACCGTCGCCAAATCATCGACACCGTTATCCACATGGGCTTGATGAAAGTGCGCTGTCGTCCGCGCGAACACATTCTGCACATTGCGACCGCCACTGAGCATATGGAAGAAGGCCAATGGATAAATGCCTTCGACTTGCAATTCACCCATTGGCGCGATGCCCACACCTCCGTCGGAACCGTCGGCATGAGCCTCGATTTGCCGCTGCAGCCAATCAATCGGCGGATCGTCTGGACCACGGCTTCCTTTGGCCGGCCCCGCGTCCTTGGAGAAATAAAAGTCGCAATGGATCGCCCGTAGATCACCAACCGCGCCGTTGTCCACTGCCTGTCTGGCTTGCAACAGCGCCGGTAAAAAGTTTCGGTTCCAGACCAACGAGCGCACGCCCGATCGCTCGATTGTATCGACCAAGCGGTCACATTCAGCCAGCCGCGTCGACAACGGTTTATCGACGATGATGTGCAAGCCGGATTCCGCCGCGCGAATTGCCAAATCGCAATGACGTTCCGCTTGCGAACTGATAATCGCCACATCGGGATGATACTGAACGACTGCTTGCTGGAAATCCTTGAGACAAGGGATCTCGTATCGATTGGCCAGCTGCAAGTTTCGCTCGTGCACCCAGTCAGGCTGATCCGCCTGATCAGCAACCGCGACCAGATCGAATCGCGGATGACTGGCAACCGCGTCGGCAATGTAGGCGTGCTTGACAACGCTGAGCACCAGAGCGCGGAACCTTTTTTGTTCAGCCATCACGGCCTCCCGCGATCACCCGGCCGCTGGCGACAGCGGCGTGAACTTGATCAGCAACCTCCAACACGCTTTCGATCTGCTGCCAGCCGGTTGCAAATTCTTGTCCGGCGATGATTCCTTTTGCGAAGGCGTCAATCATATTGGCGAAACCGACATTACGTTGTGACGCCCGCAAGGCGAGTGGTCCATCATCAGCAAACAACAAGTTCATATTCCGGTCGTCGTCCGCGTAAGCAGCCCCGCGCGAACCGATCAGTGAAAGCGAATGATAAGAATTTGCGTCGGGCATCCTCGTATCGACATCGATCAGCGCCATTCCGCCGCCGCGGAATCCCAAGTGAGCTTGAACGTAACCGGGCCGCTGACAGCCATAGACTTCGCTCGGTCGCTGGCCAAAGAACCAAACGGCGAGATCCAACTGGCACTGAAGTGAGTCGCTGGGGGCCATCAGCGACGATTGCCAGCAGTGGATCCGCAGCAATCCCTGTTCTCCCAGTTTGCCGCCGTCCAACGCCTGCTTGACCTGCTGTGTCGACGGTTGGAATCTTGCGGTCAGCGCGGGTAGCGCCCGGCCGGATGATTCCAGCTGATCACGTTCCATCCTGGGAATGGCAAATGGATCGAGGACCAACACGTGTTTGTTGTCGGCCACCGCTTCGATCGCCACACCCGCTTGGTCGGTAACCAAGGCCGTGAATGCTTGCTCACAGACTTGTAGCGACCTTGACCGAGCCGCCATCGCCGTGAGTGCCGGGGCACGCTGGTCGCTGACATCGATCGCCAGTCGTATTCGCCGGCTCACTAATCCCGATGCCTTTCACTGATGACAGCACACACTTTTCTGCTTCACGCTTGTTCCCGCGCCGTGTGGGAGCAAGTGTCGGACCGTTCGTCCAGATCGTCGTCGTTTGCTCCGCAAGGGAAGATTAATCGTTCGTTCGCGGAGCGAGCGACAACATTCACCGTTCGTTCTCGGAACGAGCGACGACTTGGCTACTTTTCCTTGGCCTCGTAAGTCATCACAAACGAGGTGACCCACTGTCCGCTTTTCGCGTCCTTCTTATACATCGTCATCGTTTCGGGTTTACCCGGGGCAAAGGAAGTGACCGTCTTGTGATCCATCAGTTCGCCGCTCATCAAGTCATAGTCCTTGAAGGTCATCGTCAGTTCGTGCTTTTTCTCGTCGTAAGTTCCTTCCATCACACCCAGGTGGGGCGACATATTTTGCGTCCATGTTCCGACGTACTTTTTCTTCTTCGGGTCATAACCGCTGATGCCACGGCCTTGGTATGGTCCAGATTCGAACTGTGTTTCCACCCAAAAGCCGTTCAGGATCGACGTATTGGTTTCCTTAAACGGCACTTCGATGGGTGGCGAGTCCGGCCCCTGCATCCACATCTTCATCGTGCCGGTTCGCGTGCCCAGATTTTGTGCCAACAATTCGTGCTCGGGCGACGGCTTGGGTGCCTCTTGAGCCGAAGCAAGTGGGCTGGCGAGCAGTATCAAAGTGGCAATGCAGAGCATTCTCATCGCAGATCTCCGATGTTGTTTCATAACAGAATCTTATCGACAGAGACAGTTGTTTTCACTCCCGTGTGCACGCCCACGTATCGCCTGCAATCTTCGCGCTAGGCAATGATCTCTTTCGCGACGCGTCCATAGACATCGGTCAGGCGGAAGTCTCTGCCGGCATAGCGGTAGGTAAGTTTGGTGTGGTCCAGGCCTAGCAGGTGCAAGGTGGTTGCGTGCAAATCGTGGACGTGCATTTTGTCTTCGACGGCCGCGATACCGAATTCGTCGGTGGCCCCGTATCGCGTGCCGCCTTTAACACCGCCGCCGCACATCCAAACGGTGAAGCCGGTGGCATTGTGGTCGCGGCCGTCGTCGCGACGGACCGCCGGCGTGCGGCCAAACTCGCCGCTCCAAATGATCAACGTATCCTTGAGCATGTCGCGTTGCTTCAGGTCGCTGATCAAAGCGGCGATCGGCCCGTCGGTCGCCTGGCAGTTGGAGGTCAGTTTCGCCTGCAGGCCATTGTGCTGGTCCCAACCTTCGTGAGTCAGTTCGATGAACCGCACGCCCGCTTCGGCAAAGCGGCGGGCCATCAAACATTGACGCCCGAATTGGTCCGTCTTACCTTCGCCGACGCCGTATTGCCTGAGCACCTTCGGTGACTCGCCCGAGATGTCCATCACTTCCGGGACGGCACTTTGCATTCGGTAACCGAGTTCGTATGACTCGATCACGCCTTCCAGCTGCGAGTTGGCCGGGTGCTTGGCGGCCGCCGCGCGATTCATCGACTGCAGGAGGTCCAACTGCTTGCGTTGCAGCTGGCCCCCGAACTGTGAATTCGTAATATTGCCGATCGATTTGGCTGAGTTCACATCCTGGATTGCGGTGCCTTGATAAACGGCCGGCAAGAAGGCGCTGCCGTAATTCTGTGCGCCGCCTAAGCGGGCGGGCGGCTTGATGGTGATGAAGCCGGGCAAGTCCTGGCTTTCGGTGCCCAGTCCGTACAGCACCCATGCGCCCATCGAGGGGCGAACGAATTGAAAGTTGCCGGTGTGCAGTTGCACCAGCGCTTGTGGGTGGTTGGGGATGTCGGTGTAAGAACCGTTCAGCAAACAAAGGTCATCAGCGTGTTTGGACAGATTTGGATAGAGCGTGGAGATCGGCAAGCCTGACTCGCCTTGCTGGGGAAACTTCCAAGGTGATTGTTTTAGCTTGCGGCCTTTTTGCGCATTGAGTCCCTGGGCGGCGTCACCCTTAGCGACTTCACCGGGCGTTTTGCCGTCGTATTTGGCGAGCTGCGGTTTGTAGTCGAAGGTGTCCACGTGCGATGGACCACCGCGCATGCACAAAAAGATGACGCGTTTGGCCTGAGCAGCGAAGTGACTTTCTTTAGGTTGCAGGGGACTGGTGTAACTCCGCGTGGCAGCCTGCGTTGCCAAAGCGGAAAAGGCCAGGTACCCAAAACCACAGCCGGTCGTCTTTAGTGCGTTGCGTCGTGAGATCATGGTTTGTTACAGGAGTTGAGGAACGTCGTGGGCCCGATTCCCACCGGACGAGGTTTTTCCATGCTCGTTCCCACTCGGCGTGGGAAGGAGCAAAACTTTTTGACCACGGAGTGTTCGGCGACTATTAATTCACATAGCGGAATTCGGACGATGCGAACAGGGACTGGCAAAAGCCACTCCAAGCGACCGTCTCGGATTCGTCTGGTTTCTTCTTTTCGATGTTGGTGAGCGTGTTTTGGGTCTCGGTGATGAACGCCAGGGCTCGATCGATTTCGATCGTCGTTGGTTGACGCGATAGTGTCAGCAAATAAGCCTCGCGAACTCGCTCGCGGTCGTCGTCGCTGTGGTGGCTGATTCGTGCGGCCAGGTTCTTGGCGGACTGCATTACTTGCGGGCTGTTCATCATAAACAATGCCTGCGTGGGCACCGTTGTCACATCGCGAACCCCGCCGATGATGCTGGGTTCGGGGAAGTCGAACAGACTGAGCATCTCTGGTACTGCGCCGCGGACGATCGGCATGTAGACGCTACGAGCGTGATGTTCTTTTTCCAGCTGGGTCGTATTAATGTTGCGGCCGACGATCCCCTCACCGAGCTTTTCGACGGGCGATCCGCTCTGCGGTTTCAAATCCAACTGTCCGCCGGCCAGCAGCATCGCATCGCGGAGCGCTTCGGCTTCGAGTCGCCGTTGGTTCATCCGCCAAAACAGCGAATTGTCGGGATCAGCCGCCAATCCGCCTGGATCGTCGTCGCTGCAGAGCCGGTACACACTGCTGGTCATGATGCGGCGGATCAGCCGTTTGACCGACCAGCCGTCACTGACAAACGTCGTCGCCAGATGATCCAGCAGCAGAGGATGCGTGGGGCGGTCGCCGTTGGCGCCAAAGTTGTTGACGGTACTGACGATACCGCGGCCAAACAGCTGTTGCCAAACACGATTGACCATCACCCGGGCAGTCAACGGGTTACTGGGCCGGGTGATCCAGTCGGTCAATTCAAGTCGGCCGCTCTGCTGGCTCGACAGTTGGGGGTTCTCTTCCAGCGATGCGATCGTCAAGAAGCCGCGGGGGATTTCCCGACCGAGTTCATCCGGTTCGCCTCGAATTCGCAGTTTGGTGTCAGCGATGTTATTCGCATCGCCGACAGCCATCACCAGCGTCGCCTGATTGTTCGAGGCCGGCTTGGGTTGAGTTGCCTGTTTGAGTCGATTCGTTAAACGGCGGATACTATCTTTGGTGTCGGCAATCCGTTTCTCGGTAGCCTTTTTTGCCTTTTCGTTTTTGGCATTCTTCAGTTGCTTTTCAAAAGCGGCTAGCCTTTTTTGCAAACTTTTTAGTTGGGCGCGATATTTCTTTTCCTCTTTGGCTCCGGCCGCACCGCCGCCGACCGCAACGGCTGAAACCTGATCGCCATTGAGCGCCAAAAGTCGGCCCGGGTTTCGGTTGCCGTTTGTTTTCGATGTGCCGTACAGGGTGTCGGTACTGGTGAAGATCCCAGCCAACGAGTAGTACTCGGTCTGCGGAATCGGATCGAATTTGTGATCGTGACAGCGAGCACAACTGGCGGTCAATCCGACAAAGGCACGTGTGACGACGTCAATCTGCTCGTCGACGACATCCATCTTGAACTTTTCTTTCTTCGTCTCATTCAGCGATTTGGGGCCAATCGCGAGCATCCCAGTCGCAATGATCTGACGATCGCGCTGCTGCTGTGATTCGTAGGGCAGCAAGTCGCCAGCAATTTGCTCACGGATGAATTGGTCATAGGGAGTGTCGTTGTTGAAGGCCTCGATCACATAGTCGCGATAACGCCAGGCCCGTGTGAATGTGGCATTGCGTTCCATCCCGGTTGACTCGGCATAGCGAACGACGTCCAGCCAGTGACGCCCCCAACGTTCCCCGAAGTGACGACTCTCCAGTAGCGAATCGACCAGGTCGGCGACCCCATGGTCGGGATTCTGGCTGAATGCCGCCGCAAATTCATTCAACTGCTGAGGCGACGGCGGCAGACCGATCAAATCGAAATAGATGCGCCTGGCCAATACGTTGCTTTCGGCGTTACCGACCGGTTTGACACCTTTGGCTTCCAGCCGCGCGAGTATAAATGCATCGATATCGCTTTTCACCCACGTTCGATCCTTAGGAGTGGGAATTGTCGGCTCGGTGATCGGCCGGAAGGACCAGAACTCGCGCGCGCTCTCGAAGTCGATTTCGTTGCGGATCATCACACTCTTGCCGTCACGCGGATCGTGCGCGCCGGAGCGAATCCATTTCTCAAAGTCGGCAATCACACTGTCGGGTAGTTTCTTCTCAGGCGGCATCTCCAGTGATTCATGCCTCAGGGCGCTGAGAATCAAACTGTCGTCCAGTTCACCCGGAACGACCGCACTTCCGCTTTCACCCCCGCGACGAATCCCTTCTCGTGTATCCAGCAGCAGACCGCCTTTGGGTTCCTTGGACCCCGACGAATGACATTCGTAACAATGAGCCACCAGCACGGGCCGGATCTTGGTTTCAAAGAATTCTTCTTGCCCTCGCGTGTCGGCGGCAGGCAGCGCGCGAACGAAAACGCAACAAGCAGTCAATAACAGGATCAGTCGCATGGCAGGATTTGCAAGGCGAGACGCGGGGGCCAGGCTGGGATCAGCCGACTCACAAGTGTAGCAGAAACCGGCTTTTCGACGCCAGAATTGGCAAGATTCCTCCCTCCGTCAACGAGATTGCCAGGACAATCGTAGCCAGGCCTATCGCCGGTGCCACGATTCTGAACATGTTGGATTTAGCCTTGCGGCTGGAGTTTTCGACGATTGACCCGTTCTCAAGTATCCGGATGACTGGCATCGACATAAATCCTCGAAGCTTCTTCGCTGTTGTTTGAAATGGTGAAATGCTTGCACCGTTGCGGAGTGCTTGGGCGACGCGCTGCAGCTGACGGCTGACAGCGGGTGCAGGTTACCGGCAAGGGAACTCGCTTCCGTCAGGTCCGATTTGGATGGGCGATCGCACTCTGGCTCCCCTCGCCCCTTGCTTCCTCGATCGCAGATTCCAAGTCATCAACAATTGGCAACCACGACTGAACGTCTTCATTCAGCGGCCATTTTGGTGCTGGTCAGAATCCGGCGATCCTTTCGCGTCAGTTGTGTTTCTTCGCTGGGCGGCATTTCGCCCAAATTGATCGCGTCGCGAACATCATGCCAGCGTTCAGCGGCGCGACGGTCCCGGGCAAGATGAGCGGAAAGTGTATCGAGCCGCAAATCGCCCTTTTGTTTATTTTCGCCGTGACACTTGAAGCAGTGAGCCTTTAAGATTGGCTGTACGTCCGCAGCAAAATCAATTGCACTGGTATGTTCTGCGTTCGCCAACAGCATCATGCTGAACACGGCGAAGATCAGCTTGCCCCAAATCCTTGGACGCAGTGGATTAACGATCGTCTGCAACAACATGTTGATTTTTGACCTCGATAGCCGCCAGTCCGCTTTTTTGTATCCGCCAACCATAGTAACCCAATGAGAAAAACTTTTTACCTGGCTTTGGCCCTGATCTTCGTTCCGACTGCCGTCGTGGCCGATGATGGACAACCTGCCAACAGCGAAACGGCGCTTTCCGAAAGCTTTGATGCCGCCGAATTATCACCAAAATGGCACGTTAATGTCGGTACTTGGAAAGTCACCGACGGTGTGCTGCGAGCCAGTGAAGTGCCCGCCGACAAGCACGCCGCCGCTGCTCGATACCCGCTGGAGAGTCAAAATGCAGTTTACCAACTGCGGTTCCGATTCGTCGATCAGGGAAAAGGATTTCACTTGGGTTTCGACCCGGCTCCTGGTGAACTTGACAAGAAAGGACATCTGTTCTCGGTAATGATCACGCCCACATCGTGGAAGATTGTCAAGCACGCGGACAAGAAGCAACCCAAGGAAGATCCCACGGAGATACTTGCGGAAGAACAAACCAAATTTGAGACCGGCAAGTGGTACCAACTGCGAGTGACGACCTGGGCGAATTACGTGACCGCGAGAATCGACGGCGAACAAGAATTGAAATGCAGTCACGAAACGTTTGCCGTCAAGAAACCAACACTGGTTTTTCGTTGCCAAGGCGATGGAGTCGAGATCGACGACATTAAAGTCTGGCGACCAGTTCGATGAACTCGGCTGCAAGTGTCGGCGGACATTCCGTGGCCGATTGTTTACGCGATTACCGACCACGTGGTGTTGGCCGACGATGTCTTCGCGTCTTGCGGGTGCGGCATGAGTGATTTGCGGAAGAACACACCATGAAGTCGATACACATTGTTGGTAGCACCGCTTTCGCCGTTCTGTTCGGTCTCAGTTGGTTTGCCAACACCGCTGCCAATGCGTTGCAGGTAGATTCCCAAAAACCCATTCGCGAACTGGCCGGAATGCTTCAGCGGATCGTTCCCGAATGGAAAATCCAGCATGTCGACAAACAGCCCAGCGTCGAATTGGACGGTTTTCGTGGATATCGATTGGTTGTGCGGCGGGCCTGGCCGCATTTTGATAGCTCGGATCCGCAGCAATTAGCTCAAGTGGGCGAAGCGATCGCAACCAGCTTTATCAATGATGACTGGGAGTTTGTGCTGATTCCCAGCGAACCAAAAAAACCGCCGACCGGATTGAAGTCAAAAATTCAGTGGCAAGAGAGCAAATGTCCGTTCCACACCCGCGAGATTTGTTTGGGCGAAGGTCACGGTTACGTGTGGTTCACCCGCGGCATGATTCACTTCCAACATGTTGTCCGTGACAAGCTGAATCTAAGCGGGGGTGATGATCCGATTGAAGTCCTGGTCGATGGTCTGCTGGTTGACGATCAGGGCACAATGACGGCCAATTCCGTACCTTACTTGCTGGCCCGGTATGGCGACAAGGCGATTCCTTACATCGAAAAGGCAATCGATCGGCCGAAAGATCCTTGGAAAGTAATCACGGCGCTGACTCCGATTCATACAAACCGGTCAACGGAGTTGCTGATCCGTTTGTTTAACTCGGATGATCCCAAGCATCGCCGCCCCGCGATGTACGCCTTGATTCACGAACCGTTTCGCGAAGCGGCGAAGGAAGCCTACTTTGACATCCTGCGTGAACATCGATACGTGCCGCGAGTTTCCAAGGCCTGCGTTCAGTTTGGTTGGCAGGACGCGCTGCCGATTCTGGGGCAACTGATCGACAAACCGCTTCATATTCGCGGCTATTACGATGCGGTCCACGGCCGCCGCCAACTGGAAGGCAACCCGGTCCCCAAGCCAATCGTTGACGCTGAACAGACCTTGCGTGGTTTGATGCGCGCAGGCGGCGACGCGGATCGTGAGAAAGCGATTGCCACAGCCCGCCAACGACTGATTGATTCGGATGATAACGAAGCTGCCAACCTCGCCGCATTGACGCTGGCAATCTTCATCACCAAAGGAAACAGCGAACCCGTCCGTACCGCCGGCATCGAGATCTTGAAGGCACGACCGCGCGGTTCGACAATCGCTTTTCTCAAGTCGCTCGCCAACAAACTCGAGGGATCCGAGCGAACGCGCGTCGAAGCGGTGCTGGCGGTCGTTAATGCCACCAACGCGCGGCAAGAGAAACGTGAACAGCACACCAACGTTGCTTGGGGGGAAAGCGTCAATGGACTGAAGGCAGGACTTTCGTTTGCTGAGTCTGCGATTGGCGCCGCGGACGGCCGAGTCGCGGTCGGCAGCAAATTGGCACTGCAACTGACGATCAACAACGTCAGCGACGGTGCGGTCAAATTCCAAACGCTTGCTTCGTCGTTCTTGGTACCGCAAGTCCACGATTCGCAAGGCAAGCCCGTGATGGTCGCGGTCCCAAGTTACGACGGTCCAGCGATCTTGCAGACTCACCATTTGCAAGCAGGGCAATCCGTCAAGCTCGCGATGCATTCGTGTTCGGTCGCTCCACGAGCACTGATTGACGATTCGAATGGCTGTCACATCTTTGCCGGCTTGGGAAATCACAAACTGTCAGCGTCGGTTGAAGTAAACCCTCTGGTTGCTGCTGCCCCGACGACTCTGCTTCGCACGGGCACGATCCAATGCGAGATGATCCCTCCCGATCAGGACACCGTCACGCGACGACTTGCCGGCGAACTGGTCAAGCGGGCTGACGTGTTCAGCTGCAAAGTCGTTTATTTGGGTCCTGCCAAGCCGAAATTACATTCGGTCGGATTGATGAACGCAAAGTTCAGCGAGCAGTATCCCGATCACTGGACGACGGTGAAGATCGACGAGCCAACAGCAAAATTGATCATCGACTTTTTGGCCGAAGAAGGATTGTTGTTCCGCTACGTCGCCGATCCCGACATTCCCGCGGAACTTCCGCAAACATGTTACTTTTTGGGCATCGAAGCAGGCCAGGACAAACCCGCCTCGATGATGATTCCGCTTCGTTGGGAGTCGATGCAAGGGCAAATCACAAAACTTAGTGAGGCGGTTGGCGGTCAAACCGCCCAAGCCTTGGCAAAGATTCTGGAGCAACCATTGTTTACCGATTGGCATCAGGTGACCTCCGGCGCGCTGGTCGGGGTGAGTGTCCGGCGGCAGTTATACGAGCGGTCGGACGATCCGTTTTTCTATGTGCGGTTGCGCTTGACCAATCGCACCAAGAACGATGTATTTGTTAACCTTGCCGGCGATAAACACCTCTTCGCTCCTAACCAGTGGGGTTTTCACCGGCAGACCCAGCGAATCATCATTGATGAAGGTCGTATGATTCCGGTGCCACTTACGGCAGAACAAAAACAAGGACTGATCGCCCAAGCCAAAGCGGGAAAACTTTCTCGCATCGCGGGCGGCGATTCGCTCGATTTCTTTCGCCCGTTCAACCGCGGCGGCCGCGAAGACGTCCAAGACCAACAAAAATATGGCAGCTTTATGATCATCAGCATCGATGGGCACCTGCGTGCTACCGACGCAAAGATCACGGAAACCATCAACGTCGAGTGGGATGGAAACGTCAGCGAAGTCGAAACCGATGTCGTGATCCCGGCTCCGGTGACATTCCAGGCGATGCCCAAAAATGCGCTGATTATCCCGTAGCGGAAGCTTGGGAGAATTCCGATTCATGCGCATCGGAAGTCTTGACGACTTTCGCTACCTGAATGGTCCGATTAGCCAAACCGCTTGAATGCTTCCCCGGAGTTCAGCTTTTCCGCCTTGATGCGGCCACCGGAAAGTTTTTCGCCGTGCGGGTCGATGTACACACGGCCGCTCTTTTTGATCTCCGGGTCAACATGCAACACGTGGATATTGAAGATGTAGCCCGTATCACTGGTGGCCTTGAACCAGTGCACGTTGTCTTTGAAGTCACTGATCGTTGAATATTCACCGGGTGTGAATTTTCGATCAATCGTGGGACGCACGATCATGTGATCTTCCAGGTCCTCCAGCCGATCGTAGTGCTTGCCCTCAAACTGCCCCTGCAGCACCAGAAACGCGGTGGCCATGTTGTTGTGACCGTGCGGGCAAACGGAGCGATCTTTCTTGAGTGCGAACATTTGATGCCCATAGACCAACTTAGTCGGCAAACCTTCCACTTCCGGAAACTTGGCCTTGAAAGACTTTTCGCCGCGATCGCGGAAGTTCATGTTCTCGGTCAGCTTTTCAAAGTCGACGTAGGTCAGAAACTCGGCCAGATCAATCTGGCTGAAAAGCTGTTCGACTTGCTGCTGCCATTGAACCGCTTTTAGTTTTTGACCTTTCAGATCTACACTCATTTGATTCACCTCAGCCAGCCATTTGGCGGCAATCGGTTTCACCGACTCAGCCAAGGCATCGCTGGCAAGCACGGTCTCCAACAACGAGAACGTCAGCAGTGAACCAAGGGTTTGTTTGCCAAAGTTACGACGGTCCATGGTGGTCCTGCGGTTGAGATTGCTGGTCGGAGGGCGTGGGGAACTGAAAGCTTACCTCCCGGCAACGCCGCTGTCACCTTTTCAGAGTCAGCGCGTCAGTTAATGTGAGCTGTTTTCTGTTACGCGTGGGGGACAAGAAGACAAGTTTCCCAACCGCTGGGAGGGCGAGGCCGCAAAGCGTTTTCCGACGCTTCGGCTCGGCGGGAGCCTCGCCCCCCATGAAACTGTTGCTACGGCATCAACCGCCATCCCGACTTGTCGGCCTGCAAACCGGTGTGGCCTTGGTAGCGGTCGTAGACCGAGTGCATCTGCTGGATGCTGTCGAAGTAGCCGAAGATATGAGCCGCGCTGAATGACTTGCCGGCTTTGACAGGTTTACGGTTCGATCCATACCACCACGCCTTTGAACGCCGGCGTTTTACTTTTGGGGTCGGCTTGCCGTGCGACCAAGACGTTTGACTCGGGGTAATACATCAGCGCGTTGCCGGTGCGGATGGCGTCGAAAGCTCGGGCGCGGATTCCCGGCAGAACTCCGGTGTCGCTACGGACGGTGACCAATTGATCGTGTGCCAATTCAAGACGCTGCAAGTCGTCCGGATGCATCAGAATCACGTCGCGGCGATCCTGGTTGCGATATAAGTCTTCTTCCTCATAGACCACGGTGTTGAATTGGCCTTCGCTGCGCACTGTCATCAATCGCAGTTCGTGTTCGCCCGTGCCTTTTAGGTCAGGAAGTTCGTGC
The DNA here is from genome assembly GCA_041623895.1 of Pirellulaceae bacterium. Lineage (GTDB taxonomy): Bacteria > Planctomycetota > Planctomycetia > Pirellulales > Pirellulaceae > JBFJVZ01. The sequence goes on from JBFJVZ010000074.1 coordinate 20,582, forward strand.
ACGTGTAACACAGCGCGGCCGTCGGCGGTCGGGAAAGTTGGCTCGTGAAAGGTGCGTCCGCCGATCTGGAATTCTTGTTTGCTTTCGTCGATTTGTCCGATCTTTTCATAACCCGGGACGACGGCGCCGATCCAATGGCGAATGGTTGCGGTTTGCCGCATCGCCTGCCAATCGATCCCCTGGGCATCCGGCAACAATCGCTCACCAATCGTGGCGATCACTTCGACTTCGCTGCGGGGACCGGGCAACCGCCGCGGACCGCCGTCGCTAAGTCGCACGTAGTTGAACATCGATTCTTGCGTGGTCGGCTGAGGTTCTTCATCTCGGGCCAGGACCGGCAAGATGATGGTTTCCCTGGAAAGCCCGTGGACATGACCGGTATTGATCGTCGTGCTCAGCATCACGCTCAAGTCGATGTTGGCCAGCGCCGCGCTGGCAAACACGGAATCGGGATTCGATCCGTACAAGTTGCCTCCCAAGCAACATGCGAATTTGATCTCGCCTCGCTGGGCCGCTTCCATGCAAGCCAAGGTGTCTTTACCGTCGCTAGTGGGCAGCACGAGGGCGAAGGACTCGGTTAGCGACTGAAAGATCTTTTCCTTCAATTTCGGGGTCACACCTACCGATCCGATTCCCTGCACATTGCTGTGGCCGCGAATGGGCATCAGCCCGCAACCGGGTCTGCCGATCATGCCGCGGCACATCGCCAAAGCTGCGATCGCCTGCACATTGCTGACGCCGTGGGCGTGATGCGTGATCCCCATCGTCCAAGCGAAGACCGTGTTTTTCGATTGTGCGTAAACTTCCGCGATCGATTCGATTTCGCTGCGTGGTACACCGGACTTCTTTTCAATCTCTTCCCAA
>JBFJVZ010000075.1:0-21428 GCA_041623895.1 Pirellulaceae bacterium
ATCCGCGCGTCATTGCTGATAATCCGTCGATCAGGCAAGTTGCGATAGGGGTTGCCTGGCAGCAAAGTTGCCTGGCAGCGGCAGCAGAGTTGCCTGCAGCGGCAGCACAGTTGCCTGGCAGCGGCAGCACAGTTGACTGGCAGCGAGGACGGAGGGGGGCACCCGTGGAAGAGGACAGCCAGCACACAGAAATCGAGCCGACTGGGAAAGAGACGCGGAAACTCGGGCAAAATCCGCGCCTGCCGCTGGAACAACGGGGCGTGCAGATCACCGTCGCCGTGTTGGGGATCTGCGCCGTTGCAGCCATTCTTTGGATGGGACGAACAACGTTCCGGAGCGACATCATCCCAAACCACAGCCGCAGCCCGGGCGTGACGTTGCTGCAAATCGACATCAACCAAGCCGATGTTCGTGAATTTGCTCTGCTGCCTGGTGTTGGACCGGTGTTGGCCTCGCGAATTGTTGCCGACCGGCGGCAAAACGGCAGCTTCCATTCCCTCGAAGATCTCTCCCGAATTCATGGGATCGGGCAAAAAACGATTGATCAGATTGTGATTTACTGCTTGCCGGTCGATGGCCCCGAGGTGCAGGTCGCGCTGGCGGAGGAATGACACTTCGTCGATTCCAGTCGCTCGGATACGATAGGCTATCGAATAACGGGGAGGGCGAAGCTCCTTTCCAGACGAGCTTCCAAGGCGACGCGGCTCAGCAGGAGCTTTGCCCGCCCCCTCACGCAACGCCGTTAAGGATTCCTGGTAGCCGGATTCGCCAGAATTCGGGCGCCGTCCACGATACAACCGAAGTCTGGCGACTCCGGCTACGAAGAACAGCCCGCGTAACACGAACAAGAAACGCTTAACGGCGTTGCCCCTCATGTGGTCTGCGGAATCAGACACTCCAACCGACCGGCAGCGGATGATCGTATCGAAACAACATGACGACTCGGAGTCACTTCCCAGGGCCGAATTCCATCTCGCTCAACCATTCGAGCCGGCGGGGGACCAGCCCAAAGCGATCGAGGCATTGACGAAAGGCTTCCTGGCCGGCGCGGCGGCCCAGGTACTGCTGGGTGCAACCGGCACCGGTAAAACGTTCACGATGGCAAACGTGATCGCCAACCTCGGTCGGCCAACGCTGGTGCTGAGCCACAACAAGACACTGGCAGCGCAGTTGTATGGCGAATTCAAGCAGTTCTTTCCCGAGAATGCCGTTCATTATTTCGTCAGCTATTACGACTATTATCAGCCGGAAGCCTACATCCCGCAGCGTGACGTTTATATCGAAAAGGATGCTTCGATCAACGAAGAGATCGATCGGTTGCGGTTGGCAACAACCAGTTCGCTGGTCAGCCGCCGCGACGTTGTGATCGTTGCTTCGGTCAGCAGCATTTACGGGCTCGGATCGCCCGATGACTACAAGCAGTTGGTGGTCGGACTTCACAAAGGTGAGCTGACACGCCGGGATCACTTGCTCTTGAAGCTGGTCGACGTGCTTTACGAACGAAACGACGTTGCCTTTGAGCGGGGAAAATTTCGCGTCCGCGGCGACTGTATCGAAATCTGGCCCAGCTACGAGGAATTCGCCTATCGCATCGAAATGTGGGGTGACGAGATCGAACAATTATCGATCATCAAACCGCTCTCCGGCGAAACGATCCGCACCCTGGATCAGGTTTTTATTTATCCGGCCAGGCACTTCGTCATGCCCGAGGATCGCATCCAACGTGCGATCGCCATCATTCGCGAGGAACTGAAGCAACAGTTGGAAAAGTTCCAGAGCGAAGGCAAGTTGCTGGAAGCGCAGCGTTTATCTGCCCGCACGCGGTTTGACCTGGAAATGATGTCCGAAGTCGGTCACTGCCCGGGCATCGAAAACTATAGCCGACCACTCTCGGGCAAGCCCCCGGGCGCGGTCCCCGATACGCTTTACAACTTTTTCCCGGAGGATTTCATCACCTTTGTCGACGAGTCGCACGTCACGGTACCGCAAGTCCGCGCCATGTATGCCGGTGACCGGAGCCGCAAGATGACGCTGGTGCAACATGGGTTTCGCTTGCCTTGTGCGTTGGATAACCGGCCGCTGAAATTTGAGGAATGGGAACAGCGGACGGGCCAAATCTGTTTTGTCAGCGCAACGCCGGCCGACTACGAATTGCAGCGGACAGGTGGCGAAGTCGTCGAGCAGATCATCCGTCCCACGGGATTGCTGGATCCGGAGGTCGAAGTGATTTCGGCCCGTGGTCAGGTGAACCACCTGCTGGAAGAGATCCGCACTCGCGCGGCAAAGGACGAACGCGTGCTGGTGACGGCGCTGACAAAGCGACTTGCCGAAGATTTGGCAACGTTCTTTCAAGAACAAAACGTGCGCTGCCGCTGGCTGCACAGCGAACTGGATGCATTCGAGCGGGTGGAGCTGCTGCAGGATCTACGGAGCGGAAGATTCGACTGCCTGGTCGGTGTCAACTTGCTGCGTGAGGGACTCGACCTACCGGAGGTATCTCTGGTGGCGATTTTGGACGCAGATAAGGAAGGATTTTTGCGCAGCGAGACGAGTTTGATTCAAACCATCGGCCGCGCCGCCCGAAACGCGAATTCCAAGGTCATCCTGTATGCCGACAAGGTGACCGAGTCGATGCGGCTGGCGATCGATGAAACCGAACGCCGGCGTGCCTTGCAGCGCGAGTACAACGAAAAGCACGGGATCACACCCGAAACGATCCGCAAAACGATCCGCGCCGGGATCGAAGCCGAGGCGGCCAAGCACCGCAGGACCAGTGCTGCGGCAAAAACCGAAGAAGACGCCGTTTATGTCACGATCGAGTACGTCGAAGCACTGGAGCAGGAAATGCTGGCGGCGGCCGAGAACCTGGAATTCGAGCGAGCCGCATCGCTGCGCGACCGGGCGCTGCGGCTGAAAGAAAATATCGGCAAGACACTCGCGGAAGTCGACTCGGAAAAACCGGCCGGTATTACCGGCCGCCAAAGAAAACGCCGCAAAGGAATCAAAGGCGGAGCAAAAGTACCCCGCCCAAAACGGGGCTGAGCGCGCTTCGCTGCTCAGTTACACCAACGAGTTCGTCAACACAATGTCCAAAGCGATGATGTGATCTTCGTCATCGTTGTCATCATCGTTAATCCAGTCGACGACCGCAGCCAGGCTTGCTTCGTGGACTTCGGCCAGGTAGTTGATGATCAACAGGGCGTCCAGTGCCGATGTCCTGCCGTCGCCGTTGACATCGGTACTGTCTTCTATTCCGATCTGTTCGCCGGCGGCCGCCGTTTCTGCCAGTCCGTTAAGCACTTGCAGGGCGTCGAGGGATGACACCTTACCATCGCCCGAGACGTCCAACCGCAGCTCGGGATTAGCCGAGGGCAATTCGAGGACAGGAGCCCTGACCAAACCGCCCGTGGCGACCAGCGCCGTTTCGGCAACGTCCAGCCGTATCAGCGTGACCGTGCTGGAAAGCCGGAACTCAGGTGCCTGCGGCTGACCGAGGTTCAAGTCCTGGTAGAAATTGGCAACCACGATATCGTCAAGTGTATCGCCATCGAAATCGCCGACGACCAGCGCTGACGGCGCAGTGACGTTCGTAATCGTTGTCATGTGTGCGAACTGGCCGGTGCCATCGCCGACAAACAGATCGACCAATTGATCACCCAGGTTCGCAACAGCCAGATCCGTTCTGCCGTCATGATTGAAATCACCCACGTCAAAGACACTGGCGCCATCGCCCACGTCAAGTGAATTGATGACGCTGACGGTCCCGTTCATCGTCAATACCGACAACTGCCCAGCCTCGGAAAGTGCCAGCGCCGCGGGTGCCGCGGAGTCGGGATCCTCCAGCAGATCGACAATCTTGACCGCTACCAGACGCGGATTCAGCTGCGTTTCGATCGGCTCCCCAAAGCCTCCAGCCCCGTCACCAAGCAAAGTGACCAACAGGGACGATTCATCACCAGGGTATCCAAAGTTGGCGTAGATCGCGTCGCTGTTGCCGTCACCATTGATGTCGCCCGCGGAAACGGCGCGAACCTGGCGGCCGCTGGCGATCGGCACCGATTCCGTCGAGCCGTTCAGCGCCAAATTCAAGTCGGAGGACCGAAAAGCAGCCGTCAGAACATCGGGTGTTCCGTTGCCATCGAAATCCGCAACCACGACATCGATCGGCCCGTTTCCAGCCGTGATTTCGGACTGGTTGGTCGTGCCGTCCAAGGTCACGACGAAGCCAGCGGTGCTGGGCGTTCCGATCCCGGCTACAGCAATCAGCGGCACACTTTGGCCAGCCGGCTGGAAAGCGAAAATGCTTTGCGGACGATCGCTCAAGATGATTTTTTCGCCCAGTGATAGTTCGCCTTCATCGTTGTTCAAGATGGTCAGCGAATTGCTCAGATCACTCGCGACCAGAACATCCAAATCACCATCGCCGTCCACATCGGCGCCGGCGATATCGCGGGCCAGGTCGCCAACGTCAAATGATGTGCGTACGATTCCAGGATTCCGCGGGATCGTATCGCAGTCAAAGGGAACCTGGACCACAACCGTCGGAAAAGTGTCGGTGACGTTGTTAAACGTATAGTCACCGTTGTCGTCAGTCAGAGTCGAACGCTCGGCTGGATCGAGCGCGCGGTCGGAGTCTTCATCCAAAAAGACTGTCGTGCCAACGACCGCTTCGCCCGGGTCCTCCGAATCATTGGCATTGATGTCGCAATAGACGTGGCCCGTAACCGACGTCGATACCGCGATCGTTGTCGTCTCGCTGGCCGAGTTATTGGATGGATCCGCATCCGCTTCGGTGCTGACCACAGATGTGTTTGTCGTAAATGTGCCGGCGGTTCCGCCCGCGGTCGCGACAATCGTGACAGTCGTTGTGATGCCCGGATCCAAAGCCACAAGATTGGACGTGACCGTGTTTCCGGCAACCGTGACCGTACCCAGCGGGCTGCTGTCCGCAGAGACGATCGTGAAGTCTGCCGGCAGCGTTGTGGTCGATGTGACGTCGCTGGCGATTTCGCTACCTTGATTGGAGACGTCGACGGAAAAAATCACCGTCTGGCCCGGCATCAGCGGATCAACATCATCGGCAATCGTTGTTGCCAGATCCACCAACACGGCTGACACACTGGTTGTTTCGGTGGCCGAGTTATTGCCCACATCCGAATCAACTTCGTTGCTGCTGACGGTGGCCGTATTGTCGATCGTCTGGGTTGCGGTTGTCGCAACCGAGGCGGTTAAACTGATTGTCGACGATGCACCAGCGGCCAGATCGCCGATGTTGGCGGTAATGAATCCGCTCGCTTCTTCGACTGCCCCGCTGTCGCCGTCGACATCACCCGAGACAAAGGTCAATTCCGCGGGAAGTTGGTCTTCAAGCAGGACAACGCTGGCATCGCTTGGGCCGTTGTTTGCCACGATGATGGTATAGATCAGCGAACCGCCGGGCGCCACTGTTTCGACATTTGCTGATTTGAAAACTTCAAGATCGACAATCGCAGTCGTCGCCGTGGTTTCGGACACCGTGTTATCGCCGGGATCCAAGTCATTTTCGTTGCTGCTGACCGTGGCTGTGTTGTTGAGGGTCAGCCTGGCATTGGAGGCAACCGAGCCAGTGATGGTGAGCGTCGCCGATCCGCCTGCGGCCAAGATCCCAACGCTCGCCGTGACGACACCGTTCGCTTCGCTGACGGCCGCGCTGTCTCCGTCGACATCACCGGCAATAAATGTCAGTTCCGCAGGCAAGGTGTCATCGATCGTCACACCGGTAGCATCATCCGGGCCGTTATTGGTGACGACAATCGTGTAAGTCAGCGGCGTGCCGGCGGTCACCGGGTCAACGCTATCGGACTTGGTAATGACAAGATCGACTTCGGGCGAAACCAGCTCCAACTCGAATGCTCCAATGTCGGCGACAGCGACGGAGTCTCCATCACCGTCTTGCGGCCGCGTGATCCCTCGAGCATCTGTCGGCGGAAACTGCAATCCGCCGGCGTCGATAGCCGGGCTGCCGTCGAACAATCCCCGTGTAAACACAGGGCCACCGTTGTCTTGTAGCGGCCCCAAGAGTGGATCGAGACCGCTTTGATCGCCGCTGCCATTCAAGCCAAGTGTGCCGCTTTGATCCAAATTGTTGCCCAACGAGTTGATTCCGGTGGCGACGCCATCCCCTTCCGCGAATAACACGCCGCGGAGGTTTAGAATCCCCACACCTTGCTGGTTCAGATTGAAACCGGAGCCAAAAGAGATATTCGTGGCAATCGTCGAAGAATCGATCAGGCTGTCAGCAGCTAAATCGGCAAAGATGCCGCCACCGGTCGTCAGCGAGTTGATGCTACTGTTATCTGAGACGGTCACGTTGGTCAGCTGCAGCGAGCCGGCAATCATGCCAAGTCCACCACCGACGCCGTCCGCCTGGTTGTTGGAAATCGTGACGCGATTGGCGGTCAAAACCGGGGTTCGATTCTGCCCAATCATGCCGATGCCGCCGGCGCGGCCGTCTTGCAAGGCTTGATTGGAATCAATCGTGGAATCGGTGATCATCAAATCGACGTCGGCCAGACCGATGCCGCCCGCGTCGCCGTTGGCCGTGTTGCCGATGATACTGCTGCCCAAGACGGTCAGCGGATTGTCACCCGTGGAACTGACGGCCCCCAATCCACCAGCTGCTCCGCCTGCCTGTGTCGCTGTGTTATTGGAGATGATGGAATTCGTAATGGTTAGATTCGCGTCGACTGCAGCGAGACCGCCTGCCGCCGGCGCGCTGTTATTGTTGATCAGGGCATTCCGGATGATCACGGCTGGCGCGTTTGCCGCATCCTGAGAAATGGCAACGAGTGCTCCCCCGCCTTCATCAAACGCAAATCCTGTTGCCATCCCGGTGACAATGTTCAATTCAAACTGCGTGCCATCGACGGTCCCCGGCGCATCCACGGACTCGAAGCCACCTGCGCCGGCGACTGCACTATTGGACTCGAACCTGCCGCCGTTGATGGTGAAGGAAGGACCGCCGGGGCCGCTGCCAATCAGATAAAGGCCGCCGCCTCCGCTTTCGCTGCCTAACGCGTCGTTACCTACGAATGAGGAATTATCGATCGTTGCGGCCGCCCCGAATGTAGCGACTCCGCCACCCGAATCGCCGGCCGTATTGCCACTGATCGTCACCGTGTCCATCAGCACGACCGCGGATTGGTCAAACGAGGAAACGAAGATCCCGCCGCCAAATCCGCGGTCGGCTTGCGAATCGCCAGCCTGATTTCCTTCAATCGTGCTGTTGGAAATATTCAATGTGTTTGGCACGCTTCCCGTGACAAAACTGATCCCTCCACCATTCAATGCTGCAAAGTTATTGCGGATGATGGAGTTGTCGATCGTCAGGTTACCAGTGGTGTTAATCCCAGCACCTGACGCCAACGGGCCAAAGATGTCGCCGGCGGAATTATCTTCGACAATCACATCGCTGAGCACCACGCTCGTCTGGTCGGATGCGTTGATACCGCCGCCACCACTGCCGTCAAACGCGACCCCGCCGCGAATCGTCAATCCTTCAAACTTGACAACATACGGATTGTCAGAGCCAAATAAGTCAAACACACGTGACGCATCGTTTCCATCAATCACAACTGCCGCGGCGTCATTGACGTTACCGATGAAGGTGGTGTCCTGAGAATTCTGTAGATCGAAACTGCCAATCAGGGAGTCAATCAGGTACGTGCCATCGGGAATCTGAATCTCGTCGCCGCCGGCATTCGATTCGGCAGTCTGGACTGCCAGCCGTAGCGTGCAGTTGTTGTTGCCGGCTGCATCGTCGGCGGCACAAACATCGCCGGGTGAAGGAAGCTGGTCGACCGCCGTGTCGACAAAGAAAGTCGCCAAGACTCGACGGGCCTCCAGAGACTCAAAACGAAACTGTCGTGTCATCAGAATTTGCCGTGAGCGATTATTGCGACGGCCAGCACGGCGGGGGCGAATCATGGCGGGGCTACTCGAGGATGATTGGAAAATGCACCCTGCATGCTAATTGGCAGCCGACAGACCAGCAAATCATCCTGCCTGAGAATAAACCCGTGCCCATGGGCAGCTGCTCCAGATCACGCCGCCAGCATGAATAACACGCTGCTGCTAATTAATCAGACTCCAGCCTCCTCTGGTTGATCTTCGTATACCTATTCCAGCCCGGGCATCGAATCGTGACCGCCGTCCGCAACCGTGGGCCCGTCCGGCAATTCCTCCAATAAACCTTCGATCCATTGCCCGGGCCCAAATGACTGTGGGGGCAACGGGGTGGCCGTGGGAGCCGCAAGCCAACGATTTACCAGTGGCTGGATGATGGGGCCCAGCCAGGGAACGGAAGCAAATGCGCCGGCACAGATCGTCATCAACAGCAACACGTGGGCAATGGTAAAGCGAAATCGGTTTCTCTGATCGGATGCTGTGGCGGCCGGCTGACAATCACTGGTCAGAATTGTGCCATCGGCACGTCGATACAGGCGACCGCAGATCTGATCTCCCTCACCCTCGATCAAATCGACGATTTCCAATCGTGACATGTCCGAAAGGTTATACACGTACTTTTGGCACTGACCGCAGAATCGTTTTCGATCGTCGCCAGTCATCTGATCCCAACCGCGCGTGCAGGGTGTGGGGATGACAAGCCGATTGAGATCAAATGTTTCATCCGGTGCGTTAGCAGCCATTTCTTATCTCCACCCTGTAATTCAAGGATGGCGGTAATACGCGGGCCGTTGCTGCTGAGTTCGGAGTTTCCGGGCAACGTGTTCGACTTACATGTCTTGAAGCGAGCGATCGTATATCCGATGCGTCTTGAAGCGGGTTGCGCCGCCACGTTCGATTGTGCCACGAGAGAGCGTATTGCTTTCCAAGACCCAGGAGAATTCGCCGTACTTGATGTTGTAATTGATGGCGTGCGGCAACAGCGGCGCCAATGTCACCAGTCCCAGCCCCCATTTCTGATACTCGGGCAAGACGTTGGTACTGATCAACCGCAAGCGGCCAATTTTTCCTTTGGCCGTTAACAGTTTCCACCAGCCAAAGGGAAACAATTTGCCGTCGATTTTCTTGATCACTTCGTTGTAATCCAGCAAGCCAAAACCCGCCCCCACGGCGCGGCCATCAATTTCGGCGATGCTGGTCAACTCAGGCACGATCATGTGCTTGAGCCCTTTCGCCATGTGTTCGACTTCCGCTTCGCTCATGGGTACGTATCCCCAGGTACGCTGCAGCGAAAGATTGTAGATTTTCAAAAATTCCCGCACGTCGGCGTCAAAGTTTCTTCGGCTGATCGGCCGGCATTTGACTTTAAACCGCCGAGTCGCCTCTTCGATCACGAATTTCAACTTGGGGTCAACGTTATTCAGAATATCGATGCTCGCCTGATAGCAGTACAAATCCTGCGACTTTTGAAAACCGAATGCTTCGACCAGCCGCTGATAGTACGGCGGGTTGTGCGTGATCATGAAGGTGGGAGGACAGTCAAAGCCGTCGACCAAAAGTCCAAGTTCGTAATTCAGGCTCGGGTTCATGGGACCGCGAACGTCGGTCATGCCTTGCTGCTTGAGCCAACCGCAGGCACTGCGAAACAGCTGATCACTGGCCTCGACGTCGTCCAGGCATTCATAGAAGCCAAAAAAGCCGCGTCGTTCTTCGTAGTGCCGATTGTGAGCGTGGTTAATGATTGCCAGCACACGGCCGACCACACGATCACCGCGACGCACCAAGATCGCTTTGCGAGCAGCGTCATCGTAAAAAGGGTGATGCTTGAAGCCAACGGATTCGCGGCGGACCAGCCACAGCGGCGGGACCCAATGTGGATCGTTGCGATAAACCGCACGTTCCAGATTCAAGAATTCTTTTTCGTCTCGACGCGTCCGCACTTCGTCGCATCGCAAGGCATCACTCATGATGGTGTTCGTTTGTACCGGGCGGTGTAGGATAATTGCTGAATCGCACAACATAGCAAAGAACGCATGACCGCACCCGAGCCCACCGTCTTGCAAAGTCCGGCCAATCCGACGGTCAAACATCTGGTCCGACTGCGGCACAACCGGACGCGACGTCGTTGGGGCCGGATCATTGTCGATGGATGGCGTGAAACTGGTCGCGCTGTCGATGCCGGGCTTGAGCTGTGCGGTGTGTATGTGAGTCGGGAGGATCTCGATTCTTGCCAAGCGGAGTCACAGATCGCGATCATCGATGCGGCCCAAGCCAGTGGTAAATTGCAACTGGTCACGCCTGCGATCATGGAAAAGATCAGCTTCACACGCTCCTCGCGGGGCCTGGTGTCGGAGTTTGTCCAGCCGTCTCGATCCATCGCGGAGCTTCAGGCAGTGGAGACGAATTTCCTGCTGGTTTTAGATGGCATTGAAAAGCCGGGCAATGTTGGGGCGGTCTTTCGCTGTGCGGATGCGGCTGGCGTTGACGCCATCATCGTGACAGGCCAGCGGAGCGATCTTTTTAATCCAAACGCGATTCGCAGCAGCTTGGGCGCTGTCTTCACCATGCCCGCCGCGACGGCGAGCGAAGCGGAGGCGGCAGCGTTTTTGCGACAACGACAGATTCGGCCGCTTGCTGCCAGAGTGGAATCGTCTCAGCCGCTTTGGTCCGCTGATTTGTCAGTGCCGCTTGCGATCATCCTTGGCAGCGAGGCGGAGGGGTTGGCTGAGCGTTGGCAGACATTGGATAGCAAACCAATTGAAGCTGTGCGAATTCCCATGTTCGGACGAATTGATAGCTTGAACATCTCGGTGGCGGCGGCGGTGATTGCTTATGAGGCGATGCGACGGCGAAAGTCCGCAAAGATCGATCGTGAGTCAACATGACCGGACAAACCGAAGGATGCTTAACACTGATACACGCGGTGGAACCGACAGAATCGTTAATGTCACGGCAATGCGTATCCGATACGTAAAGCAACCGACGTTCTAGCGCGCCCCGTGCTGACGTCGAACCGGTGTGCCGAGGGGGGCACATCGTCCCGATCGCTCGGACGCAAGGATGCGGCATGCGTGAGTTAACTGACCAGACAAAACGCAGTAAACGTCGAAGAATTTCACGGAGCTATCGCCGTGCAGTTCTGGCAAGTGCAGTGTTGCTGTGCGGATCTTCCGTTGCTGCTGGTGACAATCACCTAACGACCCGGCTGACTCCGCCACTGCCGGCGTCGGCGCCTAACAAGTCCATTCAGCGAAATCCGTTTTTTGACGACATGACTGCTGAATCGCCTGTCAGACTCGCTTCCGGCAAGGAACGCTCGACGATTCGCCTGAAACCGATCGGGACTGCCATTGGTTTGCATCCGATTGAAGGAGACGCGCCAATCGCTGTGCGACCACAAGCGATGACGCTTTCCCAACCGACTCCCAATAACGAGATCCAGTCCAATCCTTTGGTGGACTCAACCCCGGTGGCTGAGTTGGTTGACGTCGCTGTTGGGGCCGTCAACGATCGCATGCAGCAGTTTGAACTGAAACGTCGCCAGCACGACGATTTCACTCTTCCAAATCCGCCTGTTGACATCGTGCCGACACCGTCGCCTCAAGTCACACCGTCACCTCAAGTCATGGTGCCCGTACCCAAACACGAGTCCTTGGAGACCAGGGCAAAGCCTGAGCCGGCCACAGTACCACTCGCTGCCCAGGCCACAGTACCACTCGCTGCCCAGGCCGCAGTTCCTGAGCTGGCAGCGCAAGAGGCGGCCCCCGCAGTGCAGACGCCGATGCCGACGGTGGAGCCTCCGATTCCGGCTACGCCTCCGGTCGCCCCGCTTGCCGAAGCCCCAGTGGCTGTCGCGCCGGCTGCCCCGACTGAAAGCACGCCACAAGCAACCGCCGAGTCGGTTCAGTCGATTCCGACGGAGATCGAAAAGCCAGCTTCGCTGCAGCCGATTCCTTCGCTAGCCAATAGCACGCCGTTGGTCCAAGCTCCGCGCCCGCTCGAAAACTCGGCGACTCCAGCAGCACCACAGCCGCAATCAACTACGGCTGGCACTGATTCAGCAGTTGCAGAGCAGGCTGCCGAAAGCCAGCCGGTGTTCTTTTCAATGTCCGATACTTCATCGACCAGCGAATCCAACGAAGACTTGGAGAAGTCGCCCAGTGATACGATGGACGAAGCCGAATCGGTCGAAGCTGCTCAGGATCCGTCAGCGGTCACCAGCAACCCACTTGTCGAACTTGCCGAAGCGCCATCCCTGGAGGAAACAGCCGAGCCGGACAGGTCGTCTTATCTGCCCGAGCCGGTCAGGATCGCGGAAGTTGCCGAAGACCAGGTCGAATCGGCAGTCGATCCGAATGCCGGATTGTCATTACTGCAGCAATCTCCTGCGTCACTCAGCGTGGTCGAAGAGGCGGCGCCAGCCAACATCATCGATCGCAACGAATCGGCGGGCGCTGCGGCAAACGGCAGCACGATGTTGTTGGCGGAAAAACGATATCGTCCGCCAGTCGCCGTGGACGCACCGCCACTGACCATCGAACGTACAAATCGCAGCTTGCCAGCTTCCATCCCGGCGGTGGCATCGATGCCGATTTCGGACACGGCCGCCGGATTCCTCGTCGATGCGGACGGTCAGACATCAGAATCGATCAAGCTGCATATGACGCGTGCACAGGTTCGATCCCTGACCCTGAATGGAGAAGTCCGCCGCGTCAGTGTCGCTGACAAAAACGTCTGTCAAGCCTTTGCCACCGGACCCAACCAACTGAAGCTGATTGGAGTTGGCAATGGAGTCACCCGCCTGGTTGTGTGGGCGGAATCCAACGCTGAACAATCGGCCCAAGTGCGTACTTTTGAAATTCACGTCGACGACGCAGTTGAAGCAACCGGCAACCAATTGGGCGGCAAAGTTCGGTTGTTGAATCATTCCATTGCCAATGCCTTTCCACAGTCCAACATCCGTGTTCGGCAACACCACGATCAACTGATCGTGACCGGACATTGCGGCAACGAGGAATCAGCGAAGAAAATCATTCGTATGGTTCGCAAGACATGTTTGATCCCCGTCCGGGACGAGATCAAGGTTCGGTAACTTCCAGCGGCGACCCCAAGGTCGTTAAAACCCATCCCTATTACTTCGGTTTAAGCAACGCGGAATGAAATCCGCACCGAGAGTCAACGAGGTTTGATCATGAAGGTCCAAACGATTCAACACCGAATCAAACGCTTCACGCCGCGTTTCATCGCGATCTGCGGCGCGCTGCTGATGGGAGTTGCCTCCAGCCACGCCATAGCCCAATCGCCGCTGTTGAACTACTTGTCGACTTCCTCGGGTGGTCAAGCCAGCTACGCGAATTCGGGTGTCCGGCAACTTAGCCACCAGGGCCAATCCTATCGCGTGATCGATGCGGGCTCGGTGGAAACGGCCGGTGACCTGAGGCGCGAGGCTCCGATGGGTTCTTCGATTGTCGGCGACCTCCCCGTCGAACAAGGATCCGTGCAACATACCGGACTGCTGTCGCGGACCGGCGGCTCCTGCAGTAGCGGTGCTTGTGGAGGGGCCTGCGGGGGTTCCTGTGGACCGTACTCCGCGTACTCCATGGATGGTTACGGCGGCGCGATGGCCTGCGGCATTCCGTGTGAGCCCTATTGCTACGGGGTGCTGGAATGGCTTTACATGGAACGCACCGGAAGTGACAGTCTCAGCTACAGCCCGCAATACCGCGTTCCCGAATTTGATTTTGAGCACGCTCCGCGTCTGACCATTGGCAGCTTGCCCGATTGTGTTCACGGCTTCGAGGTCACTTGGACCGGCATCTTTGAGTGGGATCGATCGATTGTCTTCAATGATCCCACAGGTAGCCTGACGTCCTTTTTCGTACCCCGCGGATTTCCCAATCCGGTCGACATGACGGGGTTCGAGAATGGTCTCGTGCAGACTCAGCGGTGGGAGGCAGAGTATTGGAGCCTGGAAGCGAACAAGACGCTGGTCGGCTGGGATGTCGCCAAGTTGCTGGTTGGTGCACGCTACATTGACTACGACGAAAACTACTTCTTTACATCGCGCTCAACACCCGCTTTGAACCAATTCGGGTTCATGAACAGCGATGTCCAAAACCAAATGATCGGGATTCAAGCCGGCATGGACTTGCTGTACCCCGTGGGTCGATTCGCATACGTCGATTTCCGTACACGAGCCGGTGTGTTTTTGAATTTTGCCGAGTCGCTGGTGCAGATCAACAGCAACGGACGAAACGTCGTCGCCAACTTTGATGAAGACGAAGACCTCGCCGGTGTCTTTGAGGTAGGAAGCGGTTACCGATATCAGCTCGGCGAGATCCTGGCGATCCGCGCTGGTGGGGAGATCCTGTACATCACCGGCATCGCCACGGCACCCGACCAGGTCTCCAGCGTGATCACGCCGCGGACCGGGCGAAGCACGCAGGCGAACGAAGACATCTTTGTCTACGGGGTGTCACTCGGAGCAGAGCTGCGCTTCTAAAAAGCCTGATCCAACAAGCTGCCAAAATTTGAACCGCGGAACCACGACCGCGCCAGCAAGGATCAAAGCCTGAATGGCATCAAGTCAACGCGACTTGATGACATTCAGGCTTTTGGTCTTTAGCGGGCCGAATTCGTGAGCCGCGAAGCGTGAGCGGCCGAGGCTCAGTCGCTGCCTGTGCTGCCGCCTAATCTTGCTTGTCTTTGTCCTTCTTGCGAACTTTTTTCTGTAGCCATTTCTGCACCGAGCGGCCGGCTTGCGACGTGATTGATTTTTCGTTGGGGTTTTCGATCGTGTTTTCGGTGATTTCTTCCCGCGCCTTTTGAACCTCGAGTCCGCATTTGTGACAAATGATCGGCACTTCTGGAATCAGCGTATTGCAGCGAGGACAAAACAAACGAATCGTCGGCCGCATGGCTGCCTCAAACAGACCGCCGACTTCGCGTGCCTCAAACCACGCAGAATCATCTTTCCGCAACAAGTGTTCCGGTCCAACTTCGCCTTCCCGTACCATCTTCAAGAGTTCACTCGGTCGCAAGGGACCGATAAACTCCTCCTCAAAGTCCGGATCTGGATGTTGTACATACCAATTGGTCACGATGCTGAACCTCGGGGAGCAGACTCTGAACCTAAATGGTCGAGCCGCCGACTAAATAGCCTCAATATGTAAACTTCGTTTGCGCCGCTCTGTGCGACGAATGTCGTCGATCAAGCCCGCGACCTCTTTCACTTTGGCAATCCCAATCATCGATAGTGTTGGATGAGTTCGATCACTGCCGGTCAAGGTAATCGTGCCCACTCCGAACAGGCGTTGCACGGGGCCCTGCGTGTAGCTGACATCGTCAATATCGATGACTTCGATGCGATCGGTCTTGCGAGTCAGAATGCCGGTTTGGTGAATGAATCTTTGGCTGGTCAGCTGGTAGTGAAAGCCCAGCCGGCGATAGCCGTAAATCAGTCCAACGATAATCCACAACACCACCGCGATTCCCAAGGCCACCATGATACTGAACTGCGGCATGGCAACGGCAGCGATTAGCAGGGCAATGGTGATGATTGCGGACGTGATCCAGGTTCCAAACATCGCTTTGGGGCTAAAACCGCCGCTCCACAAGTCTTCTTCGGGCTCAAAATCGTCCAAGTTGGATTGCTTTGACTCTACGGTTTCGCGAAATCGCGCCGCCGGAGTACCGCCGCCGGCTGCCGAATCGACGGGTTTTGCTTGCTCCGCTTCGCCGATGTCGTCAGAATTCTGATTCTCGGTCGACATGAACGATTTCCCTTATGGTCGTGGTATTGAGCGACTGAGCGGGGCACCGCTGATCTCAGCGAGCCCGCGCGGCTACGATCTTGATAATATATCCTCCCGCGAGTTGCACGTCAGTTGAGGTATCGTGATGCGTTGTCCGTACTGCCACGTCGACAATGACCGCGTTTTGGACACGCGGGCTGCCGAGGGTGGCTACATGGTTCGCCGCAAACGGGTCTGTAACTCTTGCCAGAGACGGTTTGCGACGCTTGAGAAGATCGAGCAACTGAGCATTCGGGTCGTCAAACGTGACGAAACCCGGGAACCCTTGGACCGCGAAAAAATACGCCGCGGGATTGAGCGAGCTTGCTCCAAACGGCCCATCACCAGCGATGTGATCGAGCGTGTCGTCCAGGACATTGAGGCCGATATTTACGCTTCATTCGAATCAGAAGTGCCGGCCAAGCTGGTTGGTAAGATCGTCATGGAGCACCTGGCCAAGCTGGATGAAGTTGCCTACATCCGTTTTGCCAGCGTTTATCACGAATTTGACGACGTCCAAGATTTTGTCCAGGCGATCTCCGCCATCGTGGACCCCGGCAATTCCAAGCTCAGTCCCTTAAAACAACATCGGTCCCATCTGCAGACCGATCGCCTCCGCTAAGGCCGATCGCTAAGACAGCAGTTGATCACCTCATCAACTTGGGGTGGAGCAGTAGCTGAACCGCAGCCGTTTGATCAGCCGACGTAAGTCAGCACCCGGATACCGCGAGCGAACTGGGGGCTACCAATTCGGGCGGCTCATGAGTCTCCGATTTAGGGCATTTTCAGCGAAAACGGGCGCTGTCCAGCTCGATCGTGGACCAAATCGAGTTGAGGGGTTTAGTGGGATTGCCGTTGCGTGGTAAAGTCCTGGTGGTTCCGCGGCGACCAATGCCGGCTGACCCGATTGTTCTCACTCTTACCATGGCAAGTGCCGAATGTCCGTCGATACCTACGCGATCTGCCCATGCGGCAGCGGCAAGAAGATCAAATTCTGTAAATGCAAAGATTCGGTCCACGAACTGGATCGAATCATGAAGATGGTCGAGGGTGGACAACTGGTGCCGGCGCTCGATCGTCTGGCCACGGTCTTGTCAGAGCATCCCGACGCTGCTTGGGCGCTGGCAATTCGAGGCCGTTTGCTCCTGGAGTTGCGAGAATATGACTCGCTGGCCGAAAATGCGGATCGCTTCATACGCTTGCAACCCAGCAATCCACTTGCATTAACGCAGCGCGGTGCGGCCCAATTGTTTCGCAGTGATATTTCAGCAGCAACCGAGTCGGTGCTGGAAGCTTTGACCGAAAGCGGGCGTGATGTCGACGCATTTGTGCTGGACGTGGCGTCAGTACTGGCCATGGCGTTGGTACAAAGCGGTGTCTTTTTGACCGCCCGTGTCTACGCCACGCTGTCCATGATGGCGTCAGGATACGAAGACGGCCAGACTGCGGTTGCTGTGCTTCGACAACTCAACTCAGCGCCGTCGGTCAACCAGTTTGTCAAGTCGATTCCGGAGCCCTTTCCGCGTCCGGCGGACGCCGACTGGGGCGAACGATACGACGAGGCAATGGGCTTGTTACGGAGCAACAAGGTGATGCTGGCCCAATCAAAATTCGAATCACTCCAACGGGTTGCTGCCGGCCAGCCAGCGGTCCTGTCCGGGCTGCTGACCTGTGCGATCTGGCGCGGAGACACGGACGCGCAGAGCGAATTGCTGCGAAAACTCTCAGCTTGCGAGTCGTTGGACTTCCAACAGCGATGCCGGTTTCTCGCCATGTCAGCACTGGTGCAGCCGGATTCGTCGCAACTGAGCGTTCCGGTAATGACACTCAGCGGCGACATTGAAGATGCCGAGCAAGTCGATATCGCGATGACCGCCGATGCTCGCTTTGTGCCTTTTCCCGCCAACATGTTGGCCCAGATGCGGACCTCCGAAGACGACGTGCCTCCGCGCGCCGGATTCCAAATCATCGATCGTGATCAACCCGAATCGCTTGAACAGCTGCCGCCCGTTGACGAGGTCCCTGAAGCAGCAGCGATGGTGTTCGTCTATGGCAAACAAACCGACCGCGCTGCGAGAATCGAGGTCCAAGATGTTCGCGCCAGCGATGTGCAGGATGTTCGTCAGCGAATCAAGGCGGTTGCCGGAGACATTGAGCTGGCCGAAGAGGAAGGTGACCCGCTGCCGCTGTTGGTCGCTTGCCAGCCGCCGATCGCCATGATCCGCTTCCAGGCCAAGCCTGCTGATGCGGAAATCCTGCAAGCGGAGCTGGCTGCCAGGCGGATGCCCAAGGCGATTGCCTCATTAAAGCTGCCGATCCTGGGCGGCGCGTCGCTGTTGGATCTCGCCGATGATCAGTCAAAGCTGCTGGAACGTACCACGGTGATTCGCATCGTCGAGCAGTACGACGCGATTGCTTCCAAGAGCGAGAATTTGATTCAAGATCTCTGTGAACTGGCCGGTGTGCCGATGCTGCCAACGGTCAAGCCAAACAAAGACGAGATTGAATCGATCCCCAACGAAGATCTGTGCCGAGTCGATCCGTCGGATTTGGATGCCGAATCACTGATCTATTTGCTGCAGCGCGCTCAGCAAGTTTCTTCGACTCTTGCCGTGCGACGGTTCGCCGGCAAACTGATCCACACGGAACTTAACGAAGAGCAACGTCCTGCCAAACTGTTGGCGTACGCAGCTTTGGTCAATGCCGCCCCGACGGCCACCGATGCCTTGGAAACGTTGGATCAAGCCAAGGCGTTCGCGGAAGCCAATGGCATGTCCACGGCAAATCTATTGCTTAGCGAAGTCAGTTTGCGGCTCCAGTCTGGCGATGCCGAAGGATTTCAAAAGGCGATTGAAACCATTTCCACTCGCTTTGGAAATCAACCCGAGGTGATGGCACAACTGCAGCAGATGTTGATGAGCTACGGATTGATCCGGCCCGATGGTTCGGCAGTCAGGCCTCCGGTCGCTGAGGCGGCCGCCGCGCCGGGGCTTGGCGTCGATCCTACGCCTGCGGCGGGAAGTTCGGGATTATGGACGCCGGATGGCGGCCCCTCCATGACGCCACAGGATTCCGGTGGTGAGAAAAAACTCTGGATCCCAGGCATGGATTAAGCCGCAGTCGTGGAAGTCGGAAGACGTTCAAAGTTCAGAATCGAACTCGGAACTCTTCCCTGTGCCCGCTTCGGCAGCTCTTGTCGATGCTGCCGCGAAACGATGCAACAGATGACATCGATGCCTGATATCGCCTCTGCTGATGACGAACGTTTCATGCAAGCCGCTTTGCAGTTGGCGGCCCAAGGGCAGGGTTGTGTTGAACCGAATCCGATGGTTGGCTGCGTCTTGGTGCGTGACGATCGGATCATTGGACAAGGTTATCATGCGCGTTTTGGCGGTCCCCACGCCGAACTCGCTGCCTTGCAATCGTTACCCCACGCCAACGATGCTCACGGCGCAACCGCTTATGTGACGCTGGAACCCTGTTGTCACCACGGCAAAACACCGCCCTGCGCCGATGCGCTGATCAATGCCGGTGTGAAGCGTGTCGTCGCCGCAATGCAAGATCCTCACAAGCAGGTCGACGGCGGAGGTCTAAAACGCCTCCACGATGCGGGGATTGCAACGACCGTTGGCGTCATGAGAACCGAGGCGGAGCAGTTGGTCGCGCCCTACTTGAAACGAATGCACCACCAATTGCCGTACGTGATTGCCAAGTGGGCCATGACTGCTGATGGCAAGATTGCGACGGCGGGCGGCCAAAGCAAATGGATCTCGGGACCGCAATCGCGCAAGCAAGTTCACATGCTGAGAGGCCGTGTGGATGCAATCGTCGCCGGAATGGGAACCGTTCAAGCCGATGATCCGCTGCTGACCGCGCGGCCACCCGGTCCCAGAATCGCCAAACGTGTTGTGTTTTGCCGATCAAGCTTACCCAGTCTCCAGTCGCGCCTGATCGGGTCGATCGACTCAGCACCGGTGATCCTGGCGGTTGCCCCGACAATCCCCGATTCCGACTTGGATTTGCTTCGTAACCGTGGTGCCCAAGTCGTTCGCTGCGACAGCGATGACGGGGCCAGAATGGCCATCGACGCGTTGCGTTACCTGGCCAGCGACAGTGCAACCAATGTCATGCTTGAGGGCGGTGGAGAATTGATGTGGAGTTTCCTGTCAGCCAATCAGATCGACGAATTCCACGTTTACATTGCGGCAAAAATCTTTGCAGGAAAAGATTCACCCTCACCCGTGGCCGGGGATGGCGTGCTAACCATTGATCAGGCCGCCCAGCTGCAGCTGCAATCGATCGATCGCTTTGACAACGATGTGCGTCTGATCTACCTCAACAGGTCGTAGCCAGCACCATGTTCAAAGTCACGACGCTAGCATTCGAGCCATCACTTCCAATCAGTTAATGGCAAGGATCACGCCATTGGAATGCTTTTGCGAAAACTTCTCTTTAACTCAACAGCGACAATTGCCGATACTCTTCCATTGGACTCGTCGGGCCGTGCCCGATTGAGGTTCGGCCCATGTGGTCCACCAAAATCAACACACCCAAGATTTGGGTTTACCTGCAATTTAGCAAACTCGTTTGGCGAAGGACCTTCCTTCGCTCGCTGACACAGCAGAACGAATCGTGAACTCAAATCCAAGTCGCGAAGGATTCGCGAAAGGATAGGGGTTCAGGGATGAGGTGGTATCTACTGTTAGCCGTACTCGGCTTGTCCGTCGCACGCGAGGCGTCTTTTGCTGAAAGGCCCCCCGGCGATCAACGTCTCGGATCAGATCGGTCCCGGTCCGCTGTCGATGATCCCGACTCGGGCTATTTTGCCTCAGCGGGCGTCGTGCGATTCCAGTTGATCCAGGGGCGACTGAGGTTGGATGCTCCCCGTCACCGCAAAGGATCACAGACCCAAGAGCTCGGTTCGGTCTACGAAAGTATCACGGTTACCGCCTGCCGAGGCATCCCTTCCCTGCACTATGTCTTTCAGACTCCCGCACAACGTATGACGCTGAGCGTGCAGCATGCGACACACGTGCGAATCGAATCGGTGTTCCCCGAGACGGACGAGCGAGTGGTGCTCGATCAACCTGAATGCGGGCCGGTTACGCTGATCTTTGGTCAGGGCGAGGACAAACGTGAGTTCACCGGATCGACATTATTGCACGTTCGCCTGGATGACCCGGCCGGGTTTGATCAACACTTTGGCATGCTGATCAAAAGACTTCTACGTGGCCGTTCGCTCAGGCAGTTGAGCAAGAGCACTGAACGAATTTTGTTGACCGAGGCAGCCGCTGCTAATGCGTTCACGGCCGATCAGATTCATCAGTGTTTGCAAGACCTGCGATCTTCCAAAGCAGCGAAGCGACGCAAAGCGGAAAAGCAGTTGTTGACTTGGGGTACGCCGGTGCTGCCGATTTTGCGCTCGATTCATCACGATGACTTGGATGCGGAACAAATCGATCGCATCCGCAAGTTACGTAACCGGCTGCGCTGGCGGGACGACGACACGCCGCGATCCCTTGCGATGCTGTTGATCAATGATCGTGATCACTGGTCACGATTGGCGACGCATTTGAGCCAAGAAGACACGCAGCTGGCAAACGTCTACTTGTCGCGAGTAGGTCTTCAGTCTTTGCCGTTGGCCGGAGAGACGGTGGTCAGATTTGCGAGCCGTCCTGAGTGATTTGCTGC
>JBFJVZ010000076.1:0-21259 GCA_041623895.1 Pirellulaceae bacterium
CCCGCGGCGATTCCTGGGGCGGCGGAATGCTCGCTAGAGACGAGCAATCCTGGCCCCAGGCTAAACGCTGCCCCATCTACGCAGTTGTCGGATGGTTGTGATGAACGAAAACGTCGATGCCTGCAACCACCGTGACGCAAAAGAAAAGCCAGACCTGCAATTCCTTGCTAGGCCGGACACCCTCCCTGCCCTGGCAGGCAGGATCGCCAGGACAGGCAGAGCGTCCGGCTTAGTAGCCCCGAAGTAGGCGACAATTTACATAGCCCAGGCTAAGCAGAGCGACCTCCGCGAGCGAATGCAGGCCTGGGCTAAGCAAACTGCTGGGCCTTCGGCCCGGGTCGCCGTCGCCTTAAGCCGGACACTCTCCAGGTCCTGGCCTACGACTTCTCAGCCACGAGCTCTCAGGCTTGATAATCAACTCGCTTGCCTTCATCGCTTGTTGTTGCAAAACCTGAGCTTGGGACTCTGGTCTCTTGATTCGCTTCCGTCATCTGGCGTGCCCCGTCGCTGCGTTCAAAGGTATCGCGGGGTTGACGTCCGTCCGGCGCGCGATCACCGGCCTGATCACCAGCTTCGACGGCGTCGGTGTCGCTGGTTTTGCCGGCAGGTTGGTTGGTAATTTGCTGGGCGCTGGCCAATCCGCGGGCGCGGCTTTGTAGGGCGCCGCCAAGTTGGGCTGCCTGCGGTGTGCCTGCGATTGATCCGGTTTGCATTTGTTTGGCTCGCGAAACTCAATGGCTGGCTCGGCAGGAGCCTCGCGCTCCCATCTCACGGTATCTTTAGTATCGGAATAATTCCCCTAGGCCTGCACTCTGTTCTTTGGTCCCCGCGGCGTTAGCTCGCGGACTGATTGCGGGAAAAATTCGCTCGAGTGTTTGTCCGACACTTTCCAAGGGCCGCAATTCGACGTCCGGATCACTGAGTGGCCCATGAACATCAACATCCCAGAGCGTGTATTGTTGGCTGCGGAGCGGTCGCATGATTCTGGAAAATGCGTTCCTGGGGCTGACGCGTGTGTTGAAAGTCAGATCCAACTCCTGCCGCCAATTCATCGTTCCCGATCCGTGCAGGCTGACGAGGTCGCCCCACAACTTGAGGTCGTCAAAGTTGATTCGGTCTTCCACGATCGTGAACGTCACGTTGGCGTCGGTAAAGGCGACATCTTCCGTGGGTGTGATTCTTAGCGTGTTTAACAGCTGAACCAGCAGTGGCAGCTGATACAGATTGGCGCCGGCGAGTTGCGCGGAACCGGTTCCCTTTAACAGATCCGTGGTGCCCAAGATCCCTTCCAGTTCCAAATCGCTGGTGAACGTGCCCGTCAACTCGCTACGGCCATGGCCAACCTCGGCCAGCAGGGTCGGAACGCTGCCGTGTTGTAACGAGACCCCAACATCGAAACTGGCGGACGACAGGATCACGTCGCCGGTCAACTCTATCGTGCCATCAAACAAATGACCTTGGATCGTATGCGAAGATTTGGTTTGATGAGGGGCGGATGATGAAATCGACGAATCCGCGCCTAAGTGCAGCTGCTCATCCCTGATCGAATACGGTCCGCGAATCGATGTAATTTGCAAATCGTTGACATGCATCGAATCCAGACGGACAAATCCATCAGCTTGCAAACCCTGCTGATTGCGGCTTCCGCGCGTTGATATCTCGCCCCGCAGGGAATGAACCGGACCCACGTCTCCGATGCGGTTTCCCTCCAGTTGCAACACGACATCCCAGTCGATCGCGGCGTTGGCATGATGCTGATCGGCAAACAACACATCGGTGCGTCCGCGAATGCTGACGGGCCCGAGCAACTGAAGCTGATGCATCGCTGCGCGCATCTCATTGGGTAGTGCGGCCACCAATTCGGGGTTGGGATCAAGCCGGCTTCCGCTGTGAATGTTCAGTAATAAATGCCAGCGACCCGCAACATCGGGCTGGCAACCGCCGTCGGCAGAAATCCGCGTGCCGTCGTGACGTGCTTTCAACGATTCGATCACCACCCTGTTTCCGTCGTAATGCACCTTTCCGTTGGTCACATCCAGGCGATACGGAAGCGATGTTGGCTGCACGCTCAGCGCTCGATTGGTGACTTGCTCCGACTCAGTTTCGGTGGCGGTAATATCCAATTCCAAGGGCGCGGCGGATCCACGCTGCGTGACCCCCACATTCAAGTGGTCCAACACACCGCTTGGGGAGATGGCATCCCAGGTATCTTGCGCAGGTTTCGGTAGCGATGAACGCAATGATTCATCCATCGGAATTTTGGACGCTCGGAAATGCAGTTGCAGTGTCGGATCCCGCGAATTGCCGGAATCGTTCTGGACCTGGTAGGAACCATCGCACAGTATCTGACCGGCGTTGGCGTTGACTCCTTGAAACTCCGACAGTGTCAACAGATCGTCCTCGACTCGGATTTTTCCGCGAACGTTGTACAGGGGGTAGGGAAACTTTTCGTAACGCAAGTGACCATCCATGACGTTCAGATCGACCGTGCGGCTTTTCTTGCCGCTGACGTCGATCCGAAAGCTCGCTCGTTCCAGGTGAACAGCGCCTCGAGGTCGCAGCGACCGCACAAAGCTCTCCAGCTTGGATTCTGTGGTTGCTTGTGGCGAAAGCGCCTCGATCAAAGTGTTGTCAATCGCGATCGGCCCGTCAGTGGCAACCACAACCAGTTTTTCTGACTTGACGGATGAAGTGATCGGCATCCGAAACCCACACTGTAGTCGGCGACCCCCCGCCCGCCCCACCATCCCCTGACAGGTAGCAATCCCATCGTGAATCTTCACGCTGCCGACTAACTGCCGCACCGGATAGGGGAATTTGGCCAAGCTCACGTCGACACCCTTGCATTGGATCGTTGATTCAATCGACCACGTACCGTTTTGGTGCTTGATGTTTGTATCCACGATGTCAATTCGTCCGTTCGGTTGCACAAGATTCCATTGTGCTCTTTGGGCCGGCGGCAGCGCCTTGGCCAGACGGTCATCCAGCAGCAAACTTTTTGCCGAGAAATTGAGTGCTGCCGGCTGCGGCCAACCAAAGCCATCGATGGTTCCGGCCAGTTGGCAAAGTGCGTCGCCAAAGACTGCTTGAGACGCCTGGATGTTGATTCCTTGTGGGCCGCAGAGGACCAGGCCTTGCAACGCCGTCATTGGCATTGGCAAACATGCGTGCTCGAATCTTCCGTCATGAATCCGTGTCTTGACTTGATAGTTGATCGGTTGCTGTGAAAGCTGCTTGGCGGCAAATGAAATGTCACACGAGCAACTAAGTCCCGTTGCGGCTGACAGCTGGGTGCGAATAAACGAAGGCAAGCGGTTTATCAGATCGGCGTCGATGCGCGTCTGCCGGACGATGCCTTGAACTTCCCAACTCTGATCTGTCAATTCTGCTTGCAGCCGAACGGAGTTAGCAAAGTTGGACGTACCGCGGAGAGAAATATTCTTGCTCGCTGGCTTTGCATTCGCGCCGCCAACGACAGCCGGATGATTGACAACGACCAGGTCAGCGATGTCCATTTCGATCGCTTCTCCGGCAGCTGCCGAAAAGCGAAGCTTGCCGTGTCTGACTTCGATCCGCGGCGCGCTCGGGCCCATCGTGGGTGGGGGCCAAAGTTTGCCAACAGCTATGCTGCCGTCATCGCTGAGCCGGGCATCGACCTGAACGCCGTCGACAACAATTCGCCGCGTGACAAAAGGGTTTTCCTTATCCAGCAGCTTTTCCGGATGGGTGTCTGCCAACACGATCAACCGGTCGATCACCAACAAGTCCTGGGTGCCGCCCAGCAGCGAAGCCTCGGGTTTTGAACCCTGCGCCGGGTCGGACACACGGATGTCCTCGAAAATGAAACCGAGCTTGGGCTCGTACCTGCCCCGCCGAATCGAAATGTGAAAACCCTGGTAATGATCCTGCAACTGTTTGACGAGCTTGCGGCGCAGTTGCTCGCCAACCGTTTGCGGTGCAATTATGCGGACAATGAAGACAATGGCGACTGCGATCAGCGCAGCAATCAACAAGCGAGACATGTGTCTCGAATGATCCTTCTGCGGCGCGGCTTCCTTGCCGGTCAATTCGAGGCCTGAATCCAATCCTTGAAGGTCGCAGGGGCAAACGGCGGTTTGGTCAAGAACGCATCAAACCAGGCAAAATCCGCCTCTCGCCAGCTTAGCGCGATGTTAGTTCCGATTTCAGCCGCCAAGCCAGCCCAAATAGTTCGCCAACCGGTAGATCCACGGGTGTTGCCACGGAGTTTCCAGCGATATTGCCACTGAAAAGACACTGCATGCTAGCAACACCTGCAATAAAAACCGCGCGACACTCCGCAGTGAACACCAGCGAACGACCGGATAAATGACGACCAGCCAGAGCGGAGTAAACCACAACATCCAGCGAAAGCACGTGCTGACACCACCGTAATTGCGATTGAGCTCCGGCTGCATGACATAGAACGCCAGACAGACGGCGGTGGAAACAGCAATCGCCAACACCAAGCGACGAATGCTGCCCGGACCGCTAAAGAGTCCCGTCAACAGGCCGATTGGAACCAGGCACCAAATCGGTGTCAGCGAGAGAATTCCGTGATGCCCCACCGTTGCATGGGCAAGATAGACCTCGCGTGAGTGTTCGCCCAAATCGACTCCTTTTTGCTTGCCCTCGACCCAGTAACTTCCCGGGTAGTCATACCAATCGTCCCAGCGCAGCAACTCCCATCGTGCCG
The DNA here is from genome assembly GCA_041623895.1 of Pirellulaceae bacterium. Classification (GTDB taxonomy): domain Bacteria; phylum Planctomycetota; class Planctomycetia; order Pirellulales; family Pirellulaceae; genus JBFJVZ01. Next base: position 4,715 of record JBFJVZ010000076.1, read on the forward strand.
AGTCTCCGGCTATGGGGCGAAGTGCGAAAAGCTGGTTATCCACCGTCTGGACAACCAGTCGATCCGCCTCGCCGGAGGGTCCGATTTGGAGCTCGCCGGTCGAATCAAACGTGATGTGATTGGCAATCAGTACTTCAGCAACCTGCTCGGCAGAAGGCGGAGTGTCTGCAGATTCGATGATTTCGATGCCCGCTCCATCCGCTCGATGCATGTAGGGTGGGCGAAGACTATCGTGAGCAATCATGTTGGTGGCGAAAAAACCCGCCGCCGCGATGATGATCCCCAGCAGGAACGCGATTGACCCGCGAAAATCCAGCCACAGTATCAGCAAGCACCATAAAGCCGTCATCGACAGCGCCGGTAATTCGTTGGCAGCGGCAAATCCCGCCGCTAAGCCGGCGATCAACCAGACCCACAACGAAGTTTGCTGATTTTCGACTTTTGAGTCTTCACTTGGAATCGCCGAGACGACATAGATGTACAACACCAGCGCGGTGGAGGCTGCCGCAACCAGATGGTTATTCAGCGATACCGCAAACGGCATCAGCATCGTGCCGAAGCAGGTGGCCGCGGCAACAAAGATTCGGGACCATTGCCCCGACCCCAATCGTTCGATGGCACCGATCGTACAAAGGTAAAACAACGCCAGCAGCGGCAAGTTTACACAGGCCAGAACTATTCTGGTCGCGTAGATCGGATAGGCCGATAGCGTCAAACCCGACGCCTGATAAACCAGCCAGTAAACGCCGGCGACCAGTGTGGGAAACAACGGTGGCTTGCTGCTGTAATAGTGGAATTGACCATCGTCACCGCGGTGCCGCACCATATCGATTGTCCGCCATGGCTGCCGGCCGCTTCGATACTTCAGGTTTATCAAGCGATCGATTTCATAGGTACGTGCTTCGACCAGGGCTGCAACCGTGCACCAACGACTGCGATCATTTGCGCTCAAAAACGCCGTGTCTCCTTCCTTACTGGTAACGGCAGCGATCCGTCCGGCAACGATCGCCAGGCCGATCAAAATCAGAATCCGGTATGTCGACCGGCGCTGCCTGCGATTGCTTTGACTATGGTTATCCATCCGTGTTTCTCGCTTTTAAGTCCGCATCGACGTTGTCGCGGGAATGCTGATGCAGATGTTGAGCGATACTGTAAGGTACGTTTGACTCGCGCGACAATGATACCATTAACTCAGCCAGTAACCCCGCCAACAGCATTTGCGCTCCTAGCAGCACCGCCAGGATGCAGTAGTAAAAGATTGCGCTGCTGTGCAGATGTAGATCTTCCCACTGGGCAATCAACCGCGTCAGCACCCACATGATTGTTAAATAGCTGATTCCGATTCCGCCGATCGCGAAGCAAATCAGGCCGAGCGATCCGACCAGATGCAGCGGCCGGCGGCCAAAACCGGTTAAAAAATAGATCGTCATCAAATCAAGGAAGCCTTTGATGATTCGCGACACGCCGTATTTTGAACGGCCGAACTCGCGGGCACGATGCTCGACTTCGATCTCACCAACCTTCCAGCCCCGCGAGGCAGCCAGCACGGGAACGAAGCGATGTAATTCGCCGTACAATTTGACTTCGTCAAAAATCTCGCGGCGGTAAGCCTTGAATCCGCAATTGTGGTCGTGCAGCTGGACGCCCGTCAGCCGGCTAACGAGCCAATTGAAGACGCGGCTGGGTAAGACTTTGTGCCAGGGATCGTGGCGGACGCGTTTCCAGCCGCTGACGACATCCAACCCATCGTCAATTCTCTCCAGAAAGCGAGGGATTTCATTCGGATCGTCTTGTAGATCGGCGTCCATGGTGATCACAACTTCGCCGCGGGCCGCATCGAATCCTGCGGCAAGCGCGGCCGCTTTGCCGAAATTACGACGAAATCGGATCGCTTCGCTGCGATCATCGCTCTGCACCATCGATTCCAACACTTGCCACGTGCTGTCGGTCGAGCCGTCATCGACAAAAATGACTTGCCGGTCAATCGCCTGCTGCTCACAAACTCGACTGATCTGGGCGAGCAACTTTTGGATCGATTCGCTTTCATCCAAAGTCGGAATCACAAAAGATACTCGTCGATTGGCCACGGATGCGCCTTGCTGCAGAGATAACTTCGGTCATTGCCAGCACGGCTTCCAGCTTGGGTCCTGGAGAGAGCCGGCGAGACATATCATAAGGCATTGTAATCAAACGTAGCTAACCCACTGCCAGCTTTCAGTCGCCAACACGCTGTCAAGGCAGACCCTGCAGATTGATCGGGTGCGAGAATTCAAAAAGGGCAGACCGGCAGGGAGTGACGAGTCAATCTGCAGTTCACTCTGGTTGAAACTCCGGTTCTTCGCCCAGTTCGACGTTGGGCAATTCGATCTCTTGATCGCCTGTGCGGACGGCCGAGACCTTCTTGCGGAGGAATAGCCATGCGATGCCGGAACAGCACGCTTCCACCACGATAAACATCAGCCGTGCCGCAATCGCTGCGAGCAATGCGTGAGCCGGCCCAACCGCTTGGGCAAGCAAAGTCGTTAACACTAATTCACGAATCCCTGCGCCACCCGGCAGCAGCGATGCGAAACCAACCACCATGCCTAACGCAATTGCTGCAGTGCAGACAGCGTACAGGATTACCGGCGCTGGCAGACTCTTGGGCGAAGGGATTGCTAACACCAGCAACGTGAACGAAACTCCAATCAGTATCCACGCCAGTAGCGACCATGCCCAACCGACAATAAAGAATCTTGCGCTGGAAATCGTGTACTGCGATTTCTTTCCCGCCGGATTGCGATGCGCGACTTTAGCGGCTACGCGTGTCAAAATTGGCGGCAACGTTGGAATGCTGGCCAGCATGGCGACCACCGCAGCGGTTGCCATCATCCAGGCCTGCACGGGTAACCAAAAGACAACAATGCCCGCAAAGGCTGCTCCCACCGCCATCATCAATAAGGTTTCCATAAAGACGCTGATTGTGGACGTCACCACGCTGACACCATCAATCGATAAACCGCCAACGCGGAGCACGATCACCATGGCTTTGCCGGGAACGTATTTACCGACATGGCCCAGCACTTGCGAAGCGATCGCCGTTGGCAAGCTCGCCCGTTCGCCCAAGGATCGAATCGCCGCAGCCAAGACAAATCCCGGCGGAACCAAAGCCACTGCGTATAACAGCGAGGCCAGCGCAATACGCGTCCAGTTCAAATTGGCCATGGTGGGGATGCTGGATTCCAAACGAGACTTCTCGCGAATCAAGCTCCCGCGCATACGCTGATCGTCTTGTGCTTTGATCCGGCGATCCAAGTCAGCGATCTGTCCGCGCAGCTTTTCGTTTTCAGTGCGCCAGCCTTCGATTGCCGACTGAACTGCAAAGATCAGGCCGACTGCGACCACGATCGCGATCATCCACTTTGCCAACCGCACCATTCTTTTGCGGCTTTTACGGCTTTCCTGTTGGTCACTCACGGATCTCTCCAACCACCCAGGTCAGTCGCCGTCTTAAATATCGCCGACCAACACCCCCGGCCAAAACGAAGCCGGTTAGTCTGGTCAGCCAGCACGTAATGGACCACAATCCGGCTTGCCAATTCAGTCACGCAGTGAATGCGGCTACGCCAGTCGCCTTGCCCGACGAGTCCCAGCATGGCCCGCCGAAAACGCAAAAAATCGTCCGCCCAATCCGATCCAGGCAACGCTGCTGATCCGGCAGCATCCACAGCGCACAAGTCACGCAGCAAAATCAAAACGCTGACTCCGGAAACATTGTTGCCAAAACTGCCCTCACTGTCGCGGATCGTTTCGGTGGCGATGTTGATTCTCGGCATTCTGGCCGTCGGCGCGTTGGTTTATCGCGTGATGGCGGTGTTTTTTGTGCCACTGTTCCTGGCCGCATCCTTGGTCGTGATCTTTCGCCCGATTAACGAATGGCTGTATCGGCGGATCGGCAATCGTCCGCGTTTGGCCGCATTATCGACCACGGGTCTGATTCTAATGATAGTCCTGATGCCAGTGTTCATAGTTTTATCGATTGCGGCCAGTCAATTCACAACCTTGGTCAGCCAGGTGAACTTTGATGATTTGACTGCCGCGATTCAGCGTGGTCGAGAGCAATTCGGCTTGACGCTTGATCATCCCGAACAATATCGACGATTGGATGATCTGACCGATCAGCTGGATGAACCTTCCGAACCTGAACAGGTTCTCGCGCGGATTGACGAAGCTGGAAAACTGGTGAACTACCTGCAGGAGAAGGCGGAGAATCCGGAAGCATCCAGTGCGGCCGCTGACAACGCGAATCAACGTTTAGTCGAATTTGCCGAAGCAGTGCGGGAAAGTCAGGATGCGGGAACTGGGGGCGTTGATTACTCCCGGCAGGTCGATGCCGCGGAACGATTCCACCGGCAATCGGTGATCGCGACCGCCGCCATTCGATCTTGGATGCATACCTCGCTGGGCGGCTCCTTTCGCAGCCAGGCAAAATTGTTGGCCAATCCCAGTGAAGCGACCTTCGCAAACATCCTCAGTTCCAGCCGCGAGGCGCTGCAACCGCGGTTCGTCAAACTGACCAATGAAACGGGTAAGTTTGTGATTCGGACCGGGGTCAGTTTGGCAATCCTGGTGATCGCCATCTATTTCTTTTTGATCGATGGACCGTCGATGATTCACACGCTGATGCGATTAAGCCCGCTGGATGATGACTACGAGCGGCGGTTGCTGGTAGAGTTTGATCGGACCAGTCGCGCGGTTGTCCTGGCCAGTATTTTAAGTGCTCTAGTCCAGGGCTTGCTGGCTTCATTCGGATTCTGGCTAGCGGGGCTGGAATCGGTGGTGTTGTTATTCATGGTGACCACTTTGATGGCCTTGATTCCGTTTTTGGGCGCCGCCTCCGTCTGGGTCCCCTGTGCTTTGTATTTGGGTGCCGTCGAACAACGATGGACTGCCGCGATTTTATTGGCGGTCTACGGATCACTGGTGGTGTCATTGAGCGACAATTTCATCAAGGCGTACATCTTGCATGGCCATTCACAGTTGCATCCGCTGTTCGCTCTACTAAGTGTTTTGGGCGGTATTCATGTGTTTGGTCCCGTTGGAATTCTGGTCGGACCGATGGTGGTTGTCTTCCTGCAAACGTTATTGGAAATCTTGAACCACGAATTGGGAACGAACAGGTTGGAACTTGAATTATCCGAGGAACAGCAGCAGGGACGCGCGGAAGTCGCCCCGGAGATTGTCAGCTGAAATGTCGATCAATGAACAGCTGTTTCAAACGATTTGCGGGCAAGCCAGGGAGGCCGCGCTTTTGCACTCGGCGGCAGACACGCTGGAATGGGATGAGCGCACCCGCATGCCGCCCGCCGCGGGTGATTATCGGGCACAGCAAGTTTCCGCTTTGCGGGCCGCCGTCCATCGGCTGAAAACGGATGGCCAGTTCGCTGAGGATCTGCAAACGGCGATTGATCAACTTGGTGACGAAGATCCGCACAGTGATGCCGCGTCCACCATTCGCATGCTGCATCGCGATTGGCAACGCGATCGCAAACTGCCAACGGAATTGGTGGAGCGAGTCGCTGGTGCAACGGTGCGCGGCCAACAATCTTGGGATCACGCAAGAAGGCAAAATGACTTTTCGTTGTTCCGCGATGTGCTGGACGAAGTCATCGACCTGAAGCAAGAAGTTGGCCAGCGGATCGCCGCCGGCAGCGAACGAACGACGTACGAAGCACTGATGGACGAGTATGAACCGGATGCCAGTGAACAGCAGATCCAAGCGGTATTCGATGCCGTCCGCGGGCCGCTGGTCGAATTGATTACGCAAATCCGGGCCTCAAGCCGGCGTCCCGACCCGGAGGTGCTCAAACGCGAATATCCCATCGCTGCGCAACGACGATTTAGCGAAAACGTGGCCCAGCGAATTGGATTCGATTTTCAGCGCGGCCGCCTGGACGAAACTTCGCATCCGTTCTGTACCACGTTGGGACCTCACGACTGTCGTATCTTGACACGGTACGATCTTCACTGGCTGCCCAGTGGATTATTTGGCACATTACATGAAGCGGGGCACGGTTTGTACGAGCAAGGTCTTCGCACGGACTGGTTTGGCTTGCCTCCGGGCAGCTACACGTCGCTGGGAATCCACGAGTCACAGTCTCGATTGTGGGAAAATCAAGTCGGTCGCAGCAAGGCATTCTGGAGTTACCTGTACCCCGATGCTCAAAAATCATTTACACCGAACTTGGACGACGTCGCGCTGGCGGATTTTTACTTTGCGGTCAATTGGGTGCAGCCAAGTTTGATTCGCGTCGAAGCAGACGAAGCAACTTACAATCTTCATATCCTGATACGGTTTGATTTAGAAAAACAATTGATTGACGGTTCTTTGTCCGCCGGCGACTTACCGGAGGCCTGGAATGATCGTTACGAACGTGACTTGGGAATTCGCCCACCATCCGATGCTGATGGCGTGCTGCAAGACGTTCACTGGAGCGCGGGCCTGTTTGGCTATTTCCCCACTTACACATTGGGAAACCTGGTCAGCGCGCAATTGTTCGACGCGGCTGGGAAACAGATTGGCGACCTGCAAGCTGCGATTGGCGAAGGTGACTTTCAGCCGCTGCGGCAATGGCTGATTGAAAACGTCCATCGCTACGGTCGCTGCTATAGCGGCGAAGAACTGGTCCGTCGCGCGACGGGCGGCTCGCTGTCGGCCGACCACCTGATCAAGTATTTGCGGGACAAACTGCAACCGCTGTACGGGATTACCGAATAAAGGGGCTCGCTCGGGCCGGCGATGCCAGAAATCGACCGGGCCAGTGGTGAAATGGGCAATCTGGGCGCTGGCTCCAGGAAACGATCGGGTTACAATTCCCTAATCGTTTCCGACACTTAGGTGCCCCATGATATTGTCAACTTGCCCCCGTTGCTCTGAGTCTTTGCGCGTTCCGGAGGCGGAGGTTCCTGACGACGCTTACGCCCACTGCCCCTGGTGCAACGAGACATTTCCGGCCTCGGAAATCATCAGCCAGCTGCCGCCGATTGTCTTGCTGCTGGATTCCCAGGGACATCCACTCGAGCTGCATCCCACGACGGCTGCTGTAGCGACCGCTGGCAGTATGGGCGCGAATCCGTTCGCCGGAGCCGACTTTGACGACGATCAGACCAATGCCGAAACGGAAACGGTGGTCATGGATTCTTTCCGGGAAGACTTGCCATCCGAGGCTCACGAGGCCGACCAAGATTTTGAATCCGAGGATTATGAATCCGAGCAAGAGGGCGCTGAGCAACAGTCGGAGTGGGATTTTCATCAACAGCCAGAGCCTGCCGGTGTAGTCGATATCCAGGTTGCGACAGCAGACGAAGGTGTTGGCGCCGGCGCTGAGCCGATGCGCGTTCGCGCCAAGCCGCCGAGCAAGAAACAGGGCTCAACTGTTCGCACGTTGGTCGGCGTGGCGCTCGGCCCGTTGCTGGCACTGCCTCTTGCCGGCGCGATCCTGTTGGCACTGGGCCGAGCGCCAAATTTGGGTTTCTGGCCGTTCGACGGATCTTACAACCAGTCTCAGCAGAGAACCGCCGCGCCGCCGATGCAATCCAATTCATCGATGTCGCGTCAGGCACCCAGATCGCAACAGGCGAGGAATTTGAACTCCGGAAGTTCGTTGCTGGACGATGGCAGCGTTGTTGCAAAAGCCGTCGCCGAAATCACGGGCGAATCATCATCGGATTTTGACAGCTCATCGGATCCTGACACGCCGAGCCACATTACCGATTTGAATCAAGTGCCGATCAGTCTGCCGCCCGAGGATGGATTCGCAACGTCAAAGCCCGACGAGTCCGTGACCGATGCATCTGATCAAGTTGCCGAATCGACGGACTCGGAAGATATATTGGCACTTCTGAATGCCGATCCACCGCAACAGCGCGAGGAGATGCCGGAGGATTTACTTGTGCCCGAAGGAACGGCAGTTTATCCCGGCGACGCGCGACAGGTTTCGACACCGCCGGATGCGGCGATCGCTTCAGATGAAGCCAGCAAGACAAAGTTGGAATTGAAACCGTCCAGCGTCGTCGTCAGCGATTCCGTGGACCCGCAGGAGTCCGCTGCAGAATCAGCCGAGTTAAAGCCCCCGTCAATATCGAATTTGGAATTGCCTGCCGATTTGGCCCGGACGAAAGATAGCCCGGAGTTATTGGCGTCAATCCAAGCGGCATCCTCTGCCATGACAGGATTGCAACTGAAACGAGATGAATCAAAAGGAACGCCGCGAGATCTGGCGCTGACCTATGTTGCCATCGCGGAAGTGGCAACTCATGATGCTGATTCGAGAAGTGACGCACTGGGAGATTTCATCAACGAGATTTCCACGTCGCCGCTGTTGGAAGATCTTTCCATGGCCGGACCGCAGTGGTTGAACTACGAGACACGTCCAAACGATGGGATGCTGCTGGTGGGAGAGGCGACGAGTGATGCCGGTGAGACAATGATCACGCTGATCGGAAAAAAACAAACTGCGACCGTACCAGTCGTGCTTCCTCGTGGCCTGGCCATGCCGAAATCGGAACGGGTGATCGCGTTGGGATTGATCACGAGCTCCGGCGACAGAAACGTTGTCCAGTTGAAGGCGGTCGTCCCACTGCCCTAGGCAGCGCGATACGAACAGCCGAAAGGCACAAGATTTCATGACCGAGGGAGCTTGAGTGACTCAGGAACACCCAAAAGCGGATTACTTGGACGCGTCCGATGGAGTCATGGCGGAGCAACCTGCCGAGGAAGCCGGTGGCTCCCTGATGTCAAGCTTGCTGTATGGCGTGACCCTTCCGGAACGCACCGCGCGTTGTGCGTCGGCAATTGTCGGTGGATTGGTCAACGAAACGGCAGCCAGATTGATTCCGACAGCATTTCGCTCATCGCGCAGTTACAGCGTCTTTGTGCAGCAAGCTTTGGACATGATGATTCACGATGTGGGCGGGGTCGCCAGCGATCAGGAACCGGCAGATATCGAAGAGTCTAAGTTGGCCCAAAAAGCCGTGGGCGGACTTTTGGACATCGCCGGTGCCGCGACACTTCATTTGTCGCCCATGACAGTCTTGGCCGTGTTTAATGATTTGGCCTATGGCTCGGGCTTCTATCTGCGGAAGCTAAGTGAAGAATTAAAACGCGAAGGAATCATCGACGACGATTCAAGCATCGATCATGTCTCTGATTTGATCGATGCGTTGCAGCAAACAAGTGGAAAAGCGGCTGACGCCATGGATTCTCCGCCCATCAACGTTGATGGCATCAAAAACACGATCACGCAGCTGCGTGACGAAATCGGCAAGGTTGAGCCGACGAAGTTGATTCCGCAAAGCGAAGTCGCTCGCTTGTGGTCGGAAATGGAGGACGTTGCGGCAAAAGCGGACGTGGGGCTGTGGGACGTCAGTACAACAATGACGATGTATGCGATGAACCGCGTGTCGGCAACGACACGTGGCGCGTTGTCCACTGTTACCGTTGCCGGAAATCTGTTGGATGAACATATCGTCAGCCACTACGCCAGTGCGCTGGACGAAATTGGTGAGAACGGTTTGTACGCGACTCTCTCCGGTGCCGCTGCCCCCTATTTAGAAGCGGTCTGGCACAACTACGACGGCGACCGCGAAACCTGGACCGAAGAGTTGATCACTGGTCGCTTGATTGGTAAAGCTTGGACCAGCGTTCGAGGCTGGTTTACCGCCTGCGAGAATGACGACCAGCCGCAAGATTCGGGAGGGCGAAGCTCCTGCTGAGCCGCCGATGCCGGTTCTTTCGGCTCGGCAGTAGCCCTCCCGATTGCGCCGATGCCCTAGTGCTCTGTCAACTTTTGACTTTAGGGTAGCCGAATTCGCCAGCATTCGGTTCGTTCCAAGATACCCCGAAGTCTGGTGACATCGGCTACGACACCACCCCAAGATTGAATCTGAAAGATGAAAATGCTCTAGCCAGACGGTTGCGGAAACTCTTTAAAATCTTTGAACGAGGTTCCCGTGACCAGCACAACGGTTCCACCACCGGTAATCAGGTAGCCGCCGTTTCGCGGCACGGCGGCTTCGAATCCCAGCACGTACTTTTCGTTTTCGTCACCGTCGTCGTGAAGCGCCGCGTTCCAGTACATCACAATCGCGCCTTCACTAAGGCGTTTGGCCGATTCACTGGATACTTCGTCGTTCTCCTGCGAGCTCTCTTTCAGGTATGACACCAATTCGTCGATTCCTGCGGGCGCGCGACCGCGGGCGGTGTGAAAGCCGTGATAGGCGATTCCTAGCTTCGCCAAACATGCCTTTCGCATCGTCACCTCCTGCTTCGCTGCCTGATCGCTGCATCCAGCACTCAGCACGGCGACGGCAAATGTCAAACTAAAGTGCCACAGGGTCCGCCTGGTCATAAGATTCGCCAACAATATGGGTCTCTGGTAGTCATCGTTTGCCTAGAATATTTATACAGGCCAATATTTATACAGGCCGATGCCCAGCACGGCCACACGCGGCGGATTCCGACGTTCATGTCATCCACTGATCTCAGTGACTTTCCTTGAGTACAACCGGTAACTCTAACGATCGACCGCGGGGTGGCGTCGAGCGCGGCCGGCGACGTCGACCCAAGCGGCCTTTGGTTTCTCGCTTGATTGGCATGGAGACCGAGTACTCGACGCTGATCGTGGACGGGGAGTTCTTGGAAGACGAGGATTTGCCGGCATCTCATTCCATCTATACGGAGATCTGTGAGGCCATTCGCCGTGATCAGCCGGCAGTTGCGGGCGTCTACGATCAAGACCAACTTTTCTTGGCCAGCGGTGGGGCGGTGACATTTGAGTCGCACCCGTCCATGCACTCGATGCCCGGCGGCCTGATTGAAATTGCCACGCCGGAGGTACGAAGTCCCAGCGACCTGCTCGCCTGCCAGCGTTCGATCGATGCGCTCGTTGCCGATGCAGCTGCCGACGTTGACTTGGGCGTCGATCTTCGCGTCTTGAAGAACAGCTCCGATGCACTTGGTCACGTTTACGGTTGCCAGGAAAACTACGAAGCCATTGTGGCCAAGGGACTTTGGCTGGTGGTTTACTGGGTGTTCATAACCATCCTCTGGTTCATGCAGATTGTCAGCCTGGTGATTTCCTTACCGATTCTGGCTGTCATGCTGTCGTTGGTCTTGATTTATCGATTCGCCAAGGGTGGGTTTTGGACATTGACGCAAGACCCCAGCGAAATGTTTGACCTGATTCCTGCCTGGTTGACGACTTGCATGATATGGTTGCTTCGCCTGGTCCATTTGCCGACGGTATTGGTATTGCGCTTCGTTGCCAAGAACATTGCCTTTCGTGCTCAGCGGCGACACCTCACGGCGATGCTGATTTCACGTGTCGCGTTGTGCGGCAGCGGTGAACTGGACCACGAAGGACGGTATCGAATGAGCCCCAAGGGGATGGCGATTGATGTTGTCGCCGACATGGGCGGTTTCCGCGGAGAGCGCCCGATTTTTGTATACGGGCATTGGCTCGGTCAGTTCTGCGCAAAATCGTTCTTGTCGCTTGCCTCGACGCGAAGAATGTATGCACGCAAGCAGCGGTTGCAAATCGGTTTATCGGATTCCAACTTGTCGGATCTTGCCGAGTACGTGAAGGTTGGCTCGGTGTCTTTGCTGCTGGACATGATCGAAGCAGGTGCTGCGAAGCATCTGCCCGTCGTTAAACATCCGATCGCCTCTCTGCACCGGCTGGCGCACGACTGGAATCTCGTTACCAGGGTTCCCACGTCGCGCGGAGAGATGTCAGCAATCGAAATTCAACAAGCGTACCTGAAAGCTGCTGAAGTTTTCGTCGATTCGACTCCGGCCAATTATCGGGGTGAAGCACCCCTGGTGATCAAGCGTTGGGGCGAGTTATTGGAGTCGGTCAAAGTGTTTCGCAAGAACGCCTCGGCCGTGCGGCCTGCCCTTGGTCGCATTGACTGGTTGACAAAACGATGGATGATCGACCAATTGGGCGAGCAATCCGACTGGGCCTCGCGCAAGAAAGTTGACCTGCGATACCATGAGCTTTCCAGCGAGGGATATTACCGAAAGTTTCTAGCGGCGATGCCGGAATTGCGATTGGTGGACGAGGATCAGATCAATCGGCGGCGGCGATCACCGCCGCCAGGCACGCCGGCGGCGCGGCGTGGTTGGTTGATCCGAGAATTCGCCGGCTTCGATGAAACGCTTCAAGCAGAATGGACCTACGCCTTGATCGGACGAGGCCGAAAACGCAAACGCGTTCGCTTTGTTGAATCATCCGGCTAGTGCTAGGTGCTAGCGAAACAAATGAACGCTTAACGCCTGCAGCCACTGCCGGATGTTGGCCGGGGGTGTTGCACCGACTAACTCTTCGCGGAAAGCGTCGTCAACGATGTGCTCACCCAGCGCCCTGTAAACCTCAAACTGTTCTTCGTCATAAGCCAAGTCCCCCGTCGACTCGTGCGGAAACTCCGGGTGCCGTTCGCGATAACTGCGAATCTGCTTGGCTTCATTACCGCTCATCGAGCTCTTGATGTACAGCAACAAACCTGGCGGGGGATCAACTGGATCTTGCGCGGTTTTGGGGTAGTGGATTCTGCCAAGCGCGAAATGAAAATCAACTTCCGGGGACGCATCTTTGCCGGTCGGCAGCGGGTCCGCCGATGCACCTGAGGCCGTTTGCGAGCGGACATCGGCATGCTTCAAGCGGGAAAGGTCGATTTCGATTTCGATGCCAAAATCGATTTTTGCGTAACGCACCAGTTGCAGTAAGCTACCACAAGTGATGCCCGGATCGCATTCGCCGTCAATGCACACGATGTAACGGCAACGCCGCCGCAAGAGCTCGTAAATCGCCATGTTTTCAATGTGACCACCGTCGGAAAGATTCACATACGGCGTGGTGTCAGTCAGGTATCCGGTGTATTGCTTTAGCCAGTAATACGGCCCTGGATTGCCATCGCGTAGCCGCTTTCGCCGACCGGGAATCGGTAGCCAGTAATCCAGCCGCACGTTGAATAGCGCGAACCAGAAATTGAACCGGCTGCTATTGGTACCCATGAATGGTGAGGCGGCCGCGCCCGAGATCGCAATAGCCGTGGCCAGATCCACACTGGGATCTGCATCTTGAAAGTCGGTCGTGGGCTGGTAACCGGTAGTCTCACTACCGCAGTAGTTGCTGCTGAAGACAAAGAAATCGGCGGTACGCCCCCGCAGCGCGTCACTCTTTCCCGCCGGCGCGTTCAAGGCAGCGTTGATCAGGTGATAGGGACCCGTCGAATTGTACTGCCGAAGCTCCGTCAGTTTCTGAGGTGTGCTCGCTTTGACATGTCCCGAACCGTCCATCTGCAAGTGGTAAGCACGGGCCAGTCTGTCACGATAAAAGGGGTGAAGCGAACAGGCGTTGATGTTCAGCAGCCAATGTGAAACGACCAAAATAAGCAGCGTGACAAATAGCAGGATGATCACGTAGCCGCGGTGCAGGCTATAGTCATCTCCCACAAACAACCAGTGCCTGGCGATCAAGATCGCGATCAAACCGATGAATAACAGTGGGGACAAGGTAAGCCCAAGACCGCTGATGATCTTTTTCAGTTTGCTGGATTTGCCGGTTTGGCTTGCCAAGCGAGAAAAAATCGGCACCGAAACGGCTGCCAAACCTGCCATAACCCCCTCGCTGGGCAGCGGGAAATTGCCCACCAGGTTTTTGATTTGGTGACCGGTCGTCATCGCAATCGGAAACAACAACCAGGCCAGCAAGCCGACGAAAAAAAACAACGCGAAGGCGACGCACGTGATTGCCGTGGCGGGAAGATCCGTCAGGCCGTTTTTGCGACGGTATTGCTGTAACCAAAGCAGTATTGCCAAGCCAACCAGTACCACAATGCCAACGATGCCGACGAGCTGAAATTGCCAACAGCCACTTGCGTAGATGTCCGAAGCTCGCTCGACTTGGACTTCGTCGGCGACAACCAATTGTGGTTCCGTCGACTGAATGGCTCGTTGAATTGCACCAGAATTCGTCAGGCAGAAGAGCAGGGTGAAAGCAACGATGGGCGGCAGCACGACAAACAAGCTGCCTAGCCAGCCGGCGAGCGCCAGCACTGGAATTTGAATCTTCTTCCAGAAGCCGCCGGTAATCAGCACTTTGCTGCTGGCCCGCAGATGACGCATCGGGGCTGATTCTTGTGCCGCAAAGCGGGCAAAGGGAAGTTCATGCGGACCCAAACCAACCGGCGGCGTGGTGCTGACATTGGTGTTCAAAAAACAACTCAAGAACGAACCGGCGTAACCGCCCCCGGAAACGGTAGACAGGTAATCGAAGTTTGGCAGCATCCGGTTATTGGCTAGACCCTGGAGAGCTCCGAGCGCGAAGGTTGCCGATCGCAAGCCGCCGCCGGAAAGTGCCAGCCCGGTGATGTCATTGGGATTCTGCTGGGAGTCTTGCTGTCCACGACGTCGATTGATTTCGTCTCGTTCCGCTAACTGGATCGCAGCCGCCGTGGAATCATCCACATTGGGCGAAAACAAAAGTCGCGTGAACTCAAGTTCCTGATGTTGCGGTGGAGTCGGCAACGTCTGGACGGGCGGAGCTTTGATGGCATCCGCTTGGGACAATGCCTCGAACAGTTGCAGATGGTAAGCAAGCTGATCCTGCAGAGGAATCAGTTCTTCGCGAAACTCGTGGCGTTGATCTTCGCTGAGCTTGCCGTCTTGGTCCTCAAATCGCTTGTGCCACTTCGCTGTAAATGGTCGGACGACTTCGTTTAGCAGGGTCCAAACGAGTTGCGTGAATCGCCGGCAATCAGGCTCGTGCTTACCGCAGATATCGCGTGCGAATCCGAACAGCCGAAAGACGCTCGTCAATGCAGTCTGTTCATCGCCATCCAGGTAGTGCAGTCGCCGCGTGGTAATCCGACTAAGCAGTTGAATATAGAAATCACTTGCTGCTTTTTGATCGGCGTCTGTCGGCGAGAAGGGCGCACTCAGCCAGGCGGCACCGAGTGCCTGTTCCAGGAACTGCGCTGAAGTACCGAAAGGCCAGCCTGCAGCGGGCTGATTTCCCGTTGCCGGATCGTGGCCGTGAATCCACTGTTGCCAAGAAATTGCCATGTTGTGATTCCTGTGTAGCATGTGCCATGTGCACCAATGGCCGTCGAGATTGCCTCACGTTGTTGCCACAGGCTGGCAGCAATCTTAAGCCGCGCGGACGGCGGATGCGAGCAAAAAAAACGGGGCGGCAGGCGGGAAAGACGATCAACCATTGTCAGTCGCCGGAATCTTTAAAGACCGATAGCCTGCCGTGCACTTTTACGGCATCGAATTCTTAGCGGAGCTTATTCTCTTAAGTTCTGCTTGCCGTTGCCGTGCTGCGTCGCCGACGAGTTGGAGTATCTTGCGAGTACTCGTTTCGTTCAGGGCCGCCCGATAGCACTCCTGACGCACTCCGTAGATCGTTTCTATTGATTCGCCGTGGATCATCTTTCTAAGGTTTGCTACCAGGTTCTTGCCCCGGTTGAATCGGCACCAAAGTCGCTTTTTATGTTGGTCAGATGTAACTTTGTCTCGTTTCTTGTCGGCACACGCTTCAAGTGAGAGTTCTTCCGGCCACTCCGCCTTGGGGTCGTTAAGGTATCTGGCAAGCAACCCCGCGCAGCCGCCGAGACTTCCAAAAATCAAAGTGGGCTTCTGATAGTGAAGCGAAAAGATTACCTCCTCTAAGATTCCGGCCATCCAACCGGCGGCGCCTTTGACATTGCCGCCCCAAACGATTCTCAAGTCAGTATCACGGGAGCATTGACGCCGCATTCGGGATAAGGCGTTGCCCAGAAACTTGTACTCAAGCGGACAATTGGCCCTGCGTTCGTTACGCTCATAGCTTTCCCATTTTTTGTATGAAGATTGCAGCCGTGTGCTCGAAACAGCAGGTGGATTGATGTCTTCAAAGTGACAAACACCTACCAACTCGGCTCTTTTTTTCTCGGGAATGTTCTTATAGAAAGGCCACGCGGAGTGATTAACAAGTGGCCAAGTATTGGGGTCAAGCACGTTTTCCTTGGTCTTGCGCTTCGACTTACTATCCGAATCCGCACCGGGGGCGGATTGATCGGCATACCAACTGAGTGCCGTATCGATGAGCGATTCGGTGAGCTCATTCTTTTTCTTGAAGCCCAAAGTTCCGCCAAACGCAAGTCGGTGACCCGCGATTAACAGCTTGCGGGCAACCTGCACCATTAACTCGTTGACGTGTTCCTCGCCGACGCCTTCGATAGCGAGTTCATGGTTCTTTCCACCTGCGGCAAGAGCAATGAACAATCGTTGGTCATCTTCGGCTTCATCGGAAGAGTCGAGTGATTCCCATACTTGGTCAAAGCTCGCGAGTTCGGCGTCATCATCGAAGCTCGAGATCACGGGTTTTAAATCGTCAATTTCCGTCCGACTCAAACCGTAACCGGGGTAAACGATCTTGCGAATCGATTTGTCAGCTTTGGAGTTCTTTTGGAGTTTTGACTTATGCCGTAGCTTGGAGAGCGTCCAAACATCCGGGACCC
>JBFJVZ010000077.1:0-21065 GCA_041623895.1 Pirellulaceae bacterium
ATTTCTCCTCGAATGAGGGCCGCCGGAGGGACGACTCTCGACGATGACTAGTGGGCCAATTCAACGTGAATGGGTTCCCGGGTGGGAAGCAGCCTTCGTCTCCGACGATGCCTTGGCACTGCCCGGGTGGGGCAGCGTCCCTTGGCAACCCGGCTATCCGGGGCAGCCCGACATTGAAATGCCATGCCACCGTTGGACCCGTAGTTTTGCGTCCCGTCCTTACGAACGGTTTGCCTTTGTCAGGGAGTAAGGCTGACCAAAACCAGCCGTCTCACTTTCGTGATCGGGCCTGTTTTGGCAGTGAGCCAAAGTTGACTCACTCTCTCTATTGGGACCGTATGTCAGATATCCAATGAGTCAAAAAAGTGGAGTCCAGGAATGCTTAGCGATTGTGAACTTTGTGCATCTGTAGCGATTGTCGTGATTGCGCTGCCAGTTTTCGCAGTGTATCGGTCGAGTAGCTCATAGACGGCGAACGTCAAGCCTTGGTACCTGGGACTTCGTCCCCGCCATCGGCAAATCGGCGGGGCATTCAGCTGCGACGTTCGGAACGGCGGATCATGGCTAAGTTGGACACCACAGGCAGCGAAGAACCGCGTCCGGATTCCCTGGCCCGGATTCCCTGGCCCGGGCAAGGACCACAACAATCAAAGGCGAATTAAGCGGTCAGCCATGACATTGCTTCCTGGCCGCAAAGCGGTTGATCGCAGGCAAAGTTTTCGCATCGATACAGCGTCGGTTCACCCCCGACAACCACTTTATGCTGATTCAATGCAACAACGGGACCACCTTCCGGAGCGTCCCCCACCACCCACGAAAACGTTGCACGTGGGCGAAACCGCCGCAAACACTTGCCTCGCCATTGCCCGACTTCCGCAATGTCGTTGACAGCCAACACCAATTGCGATTGATCATGGTGGTAGCGATCCAGCGCCGACAGTAGAGCTCCGCAGGCCGCTGACTGATTTTCCATCACATCGCTGCCCGCCGCCAATGCCCGTTCGGCGGCTTGCCGATAGTCTTCCCGGTCGCAAAGGCGGGACAATTTCAAAAGCCCCATCACGGCAGCCGCATTTCCACTCACCAGGCTTCCATCGTGCCACTCTTTATTGCGGGTGATCAACGGGTCCGCATCGGCTGCGGTGTAGAAGAATCCGCCGGCTTGCTTGTCTTCAAACAGTTCGAGCAGCCAATCGGCCAGCTTGACCGACCGTCCAATCCACCGTGCACGCCCGGTTGCTTCGAACATTGCAATCAGGGCGTCAATGGTATAGGCGTAATCATCGACGTAACCTGCCAAGTGCGCTTGCCCAGCTCGAAAAGCATGCAGCAGTCTGCCATCCTCCTGCGTCATGATGGAGCAAATGAAATTCGCTGTCCGTTCAGCCGCAGCGACGTAACGATCTTTTTCCAGCACCGCCCCGCCAACCGCCAGGGCTCGAATCGCCAACGCGTTCCAGGCCGTCAAGACTTTGTCATCTCGAGCAGGTTTAACGCGCTGCTCTCGTGCCAGGCGAAGCTTTTCGCGATCATCGGCTAACTGCTTGGCAAGCTGATCCGAATCGAGGGACAGCTCGCCCGCCCAGTCCGATATCGGTCGCGGCAGATTCGGAATGTTCTTGCCCTCAAAATTGCCTCCCGGCGTGATCTCATAGATTCGGCAGAACCGCTGACCCCGATCCTCTCCGAGCAACTCGATCACTTGCTCGGGGGTCCAAACGTAGAACTTTCCTTCAACACCCTCGCTGTCAGCATCTTCGCTGCAATGGATGCCTCCGCAAGGATCGAACATGTCGCGACAGAGATAATCCAAGATCTCACACGCGACGTCCGCATGCCGCGGGTTTCCCGTGACTTGAAACGCGCGCACGTAGACCTCTGCAAGCAGAGCATTGTCGTACAGCATCTTCTCAAAATGCGGTACCAACCATCTCGCGTCGACGCTGTAGCGGGCGAATCCACCGCCGATGTGATCTCGAATCCCACCGGCAGCCATTCGATCGAGCGTGAACTCTGCCGCCTTAATCAACTCGTGATCGTCCTCGGTTGTCCCGCGGCGCAACAACAAATCCAGATCGGTCGCATGGGGAAACTTCGGCGCAGCACCAAATCCTCCAGCAGTGCGGTCCAGAACACGGAGCAAGTAATCAGTGGCCGCAGGGATTACCGAGTCAGCGGGAATGGCCGACGCTGATGGGCTGGCCCCCGTGGCCAATTGCTGCAGCGCCGCTGTAATTTCGCCGGCCTGTGCATCGACTTGTTCGCGACGATTCTGCCAGGCGTCGACGATCGCACCAAGGACTTGCGAAAATCCCGGCATGCCATACTTCTGACTTGGCGGCCAATAAGTTCCGGCATAGAACGGCTGCCGCTTGAGATTCAAAAAAACACTCATCGGCCAGCCGCCGCGTCCCGTCATCGCTTGGACGGCGTTCATATAGATCTGATCAATATCGGGACGTTCCTCGCGATCGACCTTGATCGATACAAAATGCTCGTTCAGCAAAGCAGCAATCGATTCGTTCTCGAAGCTTTCCCGCTCCATCACGTGACACCAGTGACACGCCGCGTAACCGACGGACAAAAAGATCGGCACATCCCTGTCGGCCGCCAGCTCAAAGGCTTGCTCACACCAGGGGAACCAGTCCACGGGGTTTGATTGATGTTGCAGCAGATAAGGACTCAAAGCGTCGGCAAGTCGATTCACGGTGTTCCTTCGTATGACATCGATGGTCTTAAAAATAGCTTTCACACTGACTGTGCGAAAATTTTCTCGTTGCGATTTGGTCACGGAGTCCGGATTTTGAAAACAGTCACCGCCTCAAGGCCAGCTGAGAGGACTGATTCTACGACATAACAACGAAGCTCAGTTGACCGGTTGGTCGCTGCCAGCAACGAAATAATGTCTCGGCCCAGGTGGCTGAAAATCTAAC
Organism: Pirellulaceae bacterium; assembly: GCA_041623895.1. Lineage (GTDB taxonomy): Bacteria > Planctomycetota > Planctomycetia > Pirellulales > Pirellulaceae > JBFJVZ01. Next base: position 2,934 of record JBFJVZ010000077.1, read on the forward strand.
ACAAGAATGCTTGGAAAAGTCCGATCCATCGATCTCGCGTATAATCACGGACGTGCAGCAAGCGTTGCTGAAGCACAGGACAATTCCAATCAGGACAGAACCATGGCAGATAATGTTGAAACGACGGTGCAGCTGAAGCAGAGCCAGCTTGATTATCTGGATGCGATGGTCAAGGAGTACGGCTTGCCGGATCGCTCCAAGGCACTACGGTGTTTGATCGTGTTCGCGATGCAGGAAAAAAAGCTCGAGAATTCCATTTACACGGAGATCCGCTGCACGAACTGTTGATCGCTGAAGACACGATTGGCGTGGCGGGTAACATCACGCACGCCGATTCTGACAACCACACATCCACGCTGGATTTCCACCCCGCAAGTGACGGGGGTTTTACCAGACCAGTGCATCGGCTGTCGCCCGAGATTCACACTATCGGGTCCCGCGCGGGCAGTTATCATGGACCCTGGGGTGACTTCCTCAATCCCTGGCGAACTTGCTGTGAAAGCATTCGAACGGTTTCCTGCCGCAATCCTGTCAATTCATTTGTTGTTGGCAACATCGTCATTTCTTGCTGCGCAGGAAAGAATAACGCCGCTCCGCCCACGGCCTGACGATGCTCAAGAGCGTGCCCTCGATCGATTGGTCAAGGGTTCGCATGTCAAGGTCTTTATCCCCAGTCTGCCCTACATCTACATATCACATGCGATCAATGGCGCTCTGATTCGGCCCAGCAATAACGCCAGAGGCTGGGAATATGACATGGCAGTCGATCACCGGCAGCTTGACGACACGACCTACGAATTTCAGTTACGCGAGGGCGTCGTCTTTCAAGACGGTACACCTTTCAACGCCGATGCCGTGGTCATGAACATGGACGCCTTCAAAGTGGAACCGGTGAAGTACAGCAAGATTGATCAGGTCTTTGATCGCTGCGAAAAAGTCGACGACTTCACCGTCCGCTTTTATCTGAAAGAGAAATACGGCTGCTTCATGAATGACCTGATCTGGATGCAGTTTTACACCAAGTCATATTTGGAACTTGATGGCTGGAATGGCAAGGCGACGTGTCCTAATCTTTCCACTCCCGGTCCATACGGTTTGGGCCCCTATATCTTGACCGAGGGTTACATCGAAGGTGATCGGCATACGCCGAAGGCGGTCCTGAAGGCCAATCCGAATTATTGGGACCCCACACTGCCTCGCGTCGAAACAATCACGGTCTTCACAGAACTCGATAGCACGCAGGCGAAAAATCAGGTGCTCGATCACGAAGGACAACTTGACATTGCATTCATTCCGCCGGAGTACAAAGTTGACACGATCCTGTCGCCCTATTCCAAATTAGTCACGTCTTCATCGACCAACAACATTGCAATCCATTTCAACCTGATCAACGGAAACCCGAAACTCCAGGATCGACAGGTTCGCCGCGCCCTGAACCAGGCACTTCACCAAGGCAACTTGTTGCATTTTGTTTTCGAGCGTGAAGGCGAACTTTCACCGACACAAGCGTCTCCGTTTTTTCCCGGAATGGGTAAAGTCCAGCTACTTCCCTATTCCGAACTGGAAGACCCCTATCAGCCCAGCAAGCGGGCGGAGTTAAAGAAGATTCTCAGTGGGCTGAAGCTCAAGGTGTTGACACAAAACCGCTTTCTCGATCTGTGGCGGGGAATTGAAACGCACCTGCGTCAGGTGGGCGTCGCGTTGGAGATTGTTGAGGTCAACAGCGAGAAGCAGATTTTCGTGCCGCTACTGGCCACCAATGCGGATGAGAACGAAGTCGAGTGGGACATGTTGGTGTGGGGCAATGACGACTGGTTTTTTAATCATCCGTTCACCGCTTTTCTCGTCTATCGCACGCATAATGTGTGGAGCACGATTTTCCCGGATCCCGTCTTGGATGGATACATCGAAGAGATGTTTCGGGCACGCGTGATCGACCCGGACACGGGGAGAACGGAGCCTGAATTTGAGCAGATTACGCAAAAGATTGTGCAGCATGTTTACGACGAAGCATACATGCTGTTCGTGCCCACACCCAACAATGTGTTTGCGGTCAACAAAGAGGTCGTTTTTAGACCCTACCGCATGGCCTGCTTTCCGCTGTGGAATATCCAAATCACCGATCAACACTGGTCCGTTCGCGGAAATCGACCGTATCCACAAAGCCGCCGCGTGCCTGTCGAGATATCCCGCATCACATTTGACGACGAGCCAACGCCATGAATAATCGCCGCGTGCGAAACAAGCTGCTGCTTCTTGTCGGCATCTCCGTGGCAGCATTTTGCGCCATGGGACTGTTCGGCATTTACAACAGCAAAAAGATCTATGCCTCTGTCGATCGCGTGCAACTGACGGCGGAAGAGTTTCAGCGTTTTGCTTTGCGCATCACGGGGCCTCTGAACAAAGTACGGCAACTAAGTTTGACGATGGTAATGGCGCCCAATCGTGAACTTCAGCAACAAATCGACCAGCAGCAACAAGCCCTGGTCAAGCGATTAGACGAAACGTTTTCAAACTGGGATCTGAGCAACGCCCATATCAATGAGCAACAAGCCTTTTCCTCCCTCCGCGACACGTGGGAAGACTACAAACAGATAAAGGACTTTACCGTCGCGAAAGTGCTGGATGGCTACCGCGAAGAAGCCTTCATTAACGCCATCCAGGCCGAAAATGATCAATTCAATCTGGTCAATGAACAGGTTCAAGCCTGGCAGCAGGCGATGATCAAACAAGCCGGTGATGTCAATCAGGAGGCTCGCCGAATGTATGATCGCGCATTTTTCGTTTCGGCGCTGGTGATCGCGGTGATGACGGTTTTCGTTGGCGGTATTGGTTTTCTAACGGCACGGATGATCATCAGTCCAATTGAGGCCTTGAAGCATGCCGCTGGGAAAGTATCTTCCCAAGTCTCCGCCAGCACACTTGGTGAAGCACTCGAAGAAACGAGCAACATTAAGTCCCGCGATGAATTGGGTGCCTTGGCGCATGCATTCAGTCAGATGATCGAGAACCTTCGCACAACGTTACAGAAGCTGAGCATCGAAGAAAAACGCACGCAAGCCATCTTGAACTCGACTGCCGATGGTATCGTCACGGTTGATCAGAACGGCAAGATTCGGTCCTTCAACGCCGCGGCCGAAGTGCTGTTAAAGTATGACGCCGATGCGGTGCTGGGAGAGGACGTGTCCAACTATGTTCCTTCGCTCGGCCAGGGCCAGGGCTCTGATTTTCAGGCAATGCAGCCCGGCGAGTCACGTCGACTGGGCGGCGCGAGCGAAGTGTTTGGCTTGGACCGAGAAGGCCACAAGGTCCCGCTCGCACTGCGGGTGACCGAAATGGAATACTCCGGCGAACGTCTGTTCATCGGTACGTTGCAGGATATCGCCGAGCAGAAACAGTTGGAACGCGAGCGAGAACAAATCGCTCTGGCCGTCCGAGATGCGGTCGCGCGGCTGGTGACGGCCAGCAAAGAGATCATGAGCACGACCGAAAATCAGGGCAGGGGCGCCCATCAACAAGCAACCGCTGTCTCGGAAGTCACCACGACTGTCCAAGAGGTCACGCAGACCGCAGAACACGCCGCAGAACGCGCCGACACGGTGGCCGCATCGGCCCACCGTGCTAACGAAGTCGGACAGGCGGGTCGCGAAGCCGTGGAGAAATCTCTCGGCATGATGACCAAAGTCAAACACGAAGTCGAATCGATCGCTCAGACGATTCTGTCGCTTGCCGAACGAGCGCAAGCCATCGGCGAAATCACCGAAACGGTGGGTGATCTTGCTGATCAAACCAATATCCTGGCACTCAACGCGGCCGTGGAGGCGTCCCGGGCAGGGGAGCATGGGAAAGGATTCGCGGTGGTGGCCAGCGAGGTCAAATCCCTGTCAGAACAATCAAAGCGATCGACCGCACAAGTCCGGCAGATTCTGACCGAGATTCAACAGGCCACCAATAACGCCGTGCTGTCCTCCGAACAAGGAACGAATTCAGTTAAGGACGCCAGCGATGTTGCCCAGCAAACAGGTGAAATCATTAAATCGCTAAGCGAAACCCTGGCAGATTCAGCAACCAAAGCTCAACAGATCTCCGGCTTTGTGCGACAACAAGCCGAAGGCATCATTCAGCTCAACGAGAGCATGACGGATATTGAACGAGTGACCCAACAAAACGTCTCGTCGATTCGGCAAATCGAATCTGCCGCACGAAATCTCATTTCGCTAAGCAACGAACTGGCGTCACTAACATCGGAACACACGCCGAGCACCGTGGCGACCTGAGGCTGACGCTCCTGTCATTTCTTGGCAACCTCAGCAGGCCGAGCAAATGTCACCAGATTTGCTTACTCCAGCACGGTTTGGTGTGGCTCGGTGATGGGCAACAGGCTTTTTCAACTTTCGCCCCCGACATTTCTTGTTGGATGTTCTGCAGTTTTCACCGCCTAACAGATGAATATCCAATGTCGAACAAGGAATGTCGCAGGGCGAAGCAGTTGTCCAAGGTCCACGTCCAGCAAGCAAGCTGGATCGGCAACGCCTAACCGTGCTGGTTCGAGTGATCGACTTATCCGATCGTCTGCAGCGAGCTCGATGCGTACCGGTATCCAAATGCTTCGATGTCGCCGGCATAAAGTTGCCGGACATCGTCACGAGTGTTTTCGTCGTAGTAGCGAGTGTATTTACGACGCTTTGATTTCTGTTTGTGAACACCGAAAGAATCTTTGATTCCGATCTTTCGCTGGATCAACCTGGTGTCCGCTTTCAAGGTCTCGAACCTACCAATGAAGTCGATCGGTTCATCCAGAATGTTTCCGTAAACACAATTGGGCTGATGGTCAGTTGTCAGTAATTCCGATCGCTCGTAAAAGCGATAGTCATATTCCAGCGTGACCGGGTACCCGAACATCTCTTTGTAGCCAGCGAGATCGATCGTTCTCCGCCACATCCAATGAAACTCGGTCGTGTCTTCTTCCGAGCGAAGCCCAAAATGGGCGGCGTGATGCAGACAAGAAACCGTTCGATCCCACGGATTGCGGACAAAAGCAAACTTGAAATAGTCATCCCAATATTCGCGGTACACGCGTTTGGCCTGGGATGCCAACAAATGCTTTGTCTCGGGTGAAGTATTCCACCAGTCCTGTCCGTGAATCCATCTCTCGATGGAACTGCCACCGGTACGGGGGATGTGAATCAGAATGCAGCGATATTTATGCGAGATCACGTGGCAAGCTTTTCAGAATTGAAGCGATTACTGATCAGCAGGGGGTTGGGATAATAGAAAAATTACCCGGCCTGGTACAAGCTCAAACCCCGGGCCGTCGAGGTGGCGGAATTCGGAAGAATAGCGGTTCCTGGGCGTCGGAATTCTGTTTCCGCTGCAGAGAGACCCAGCATGCGCTGCTAATCGGCTACGCGAATATTCCTGTGACGACCTTGCCGCCTTCGGGGCCGGTCAAGCGGTGGGTGCGACCGCCGTGGAAGTAAGTGAGTGCGTCGTGCTTGAGGCCAACCAGATGGAGAATGGTGGCGTGCAAATCACGGAAGTGCACTTTTCCCTCGACCGCGCGAGCCCCGGTCTCGTCGGTACATCCGTGGACGTGGCCGCCTTTGACGCCGCCGCCGGCCAACCAAAAGGTGAAACCCTTGGCGTTGTGACCGGTTTCATTCTTGCCGTCCTCGGGCGTCAAACCGGGCCGCCCAAATTCGCCGCCCCAAACAACCAGTGTGTCCTCCAACAAGCCACGTGCTGTCAAGTCTTGCAGTAACGCGGCTATCGGCGCATCGACCGTTTCGCAATTCGCTTTCAAGTCGCGGCGATGATCTTTGTGCTGATCCCAGCTGCCATGATTGACCTGGATGAATCGTACGCCGGCTTCGGCAAACCGTCTTGCCAACAAACATTGGCGGCCAAAATCGGTTGGACGACAGGTTCCTACCGATAGCTTGTTGCCAACGCGATATCGCCGCAGCGTCTCCTCTGATTCGTTGGACAGGTCCAGCAACTCCGGCGCCGTCGACTGCATTCGAAAGGCCAACTCCATCGATTCGATCACGCCTTCCAACCGACCATCATCGCGGCGGTCGGCGAGATGACTGCGGTTCATTGCTTGGATAAAATCGACTTGCTGGCGTTTGGCGAAGACCGGTAAATGATCCCCGGCAACATTGCTGATCGTGGCCGCCGACATGTTCTCGCCGTTGACTCCGATCGGCGTCCCTTCGAATGATGTCGGCAGGAACGCACTGGAGTAGACCGATGGCTTGGCCGCATTGAGACTGATGAACGCGGGCAGATCCTCGTTCTCGCTGCCCAGACCGTATGTGATCCAGGAACCCAAGCTCGGTCGTTGGCGAAGTCGCTCACCGGTATGCAGTTGCAAAAACGATTGAGCATGATTGCCCGTATCGGCGTGCATTCCGTTGATCACGCAAAGTCGGTCGGCGTGCCGGGCGGTTTCGGGCATCAATTCCGAAATCCAAAGTCCACTGTGGCCATGCCGCGAAAATTTGAAGACCGATCCGGGATGTTTCTTGTTACCGGTCTGCGGTTTGTAATCAAAGGTATCCAGCTGCGCAGGCCCGCCGCTCATGCACAGAAAGATGACCCGCTTGGCTCGTGCCGGCAGCGTTGGCCGGACAGCGCCGAACGAGTGCTGTGCCCCACAAAACGCCTGAAAGGCAAGGTAGCCGAATCCGCAGGAGGCGGTTTGCAGCATGCCGCGTCGGGATGGGTTCATGGTGGGCTCCGATTTCTAGCTTGACATTGTAGCAGGCTGCCGGGCAATCATACCAAGGCGAAAGTGGTGTGGGCTTGTTGGTAACCGAAATCGCTCAGCTTCCGCTTCGAAACTCAATCGATGTAACGGAATTCGTTGCTGGCCATCAATGCCTGGCAAAGGCTCGACCAGGCTTTCATTTTTCGCAGCTCTGATTCGGCAGAGTGGTCCTTGAGTGAGCTTTCCAGGGATCGTATGTGCCGCAGGGCGGCGGCGGACTCCCCGTCGCTCGGGCGGCGCTGCAGTATCCGGCCAAAGACTAACCCAATCCGTTCAACATCATCACGGTCCGACAGCGCCAAAATTTCCGTGGCGAGAGATTCCGCCTGACCCACGACAAAGGGGTTGTTCAACAGAAATAACGATTGCGTCGGCAACGTCGTCTCGTTGCGCCGGCCCACGATGCCCACGCCATCTGGCAAATCAAAGGCGGTAAGTTCCGGGGGCGGTGCGTGACGCAACATGCACAGGTAAATACTTCGGTGGTTGCTTTGGCGATGAAGATTGGTCGACTCGCCGGGCGGCCAATTGATCAACGCGTCAATCGTTTCAATCGCTGAACCGGGGCTTGGATTTACATCCAGCCGACCACTGGCGGCCAGGATACTGTCGCGCAGCGACTCGGCATCCAAGCGGCGGCGATCGTGACGGGCAAACAAGCTATTCTCGGGGTCGGCTGCTGCCAGCTGCTCGCTGCAGCGACTGTCCAACCCATAGGTGCGACTGAGAACGATCTGTCGAATCAGCCGCTTGATCGACCAACCATCCCGAACGAAACGCTCAGCAAGATGATCCAGCAATTCCGGGTCGGTCGGCCGCGCACCATAAACACCAAAGTCATCCGGGGTCGCGACAATGCCGTGCCCCAGCAAATGCATCCAAACTCGATTCACCATCACGCGCGCGGTTTGTGGATGATCGGGGCGGGTCAGCCAGGCGGCCAGTTCTCTCCGGCCACTTTGATTGGAATCGACGGGCAAGTCGGCGGTCCTGGGCTCGTCGCCGTTGTTCAGCAAATCTTTGTTCAGCAAATCTTTTTCGTAAGCCGTCAGGAACCCACGCGGCACTTCCTCACCAAGTTTTCCGGTTTCACCTCCGATGTGGATTTTGCAATTTGCGGGTTTTGGCTTCTCGCGGACCCCCATGGCCAGACCGAGTGTGCGGGAACCTTGGGGCTGGCCGGAGGCGTTATGAATCTGCCCTGCCTGTTGATCGGAAAGCGCGCGATCAAAAATCGAAAACTGGGCGAGATTCCCTGCCAGCGGTGCAAACTTATCGCTTCGATTGGCCACGCAGTAATCGGGAGAGTCGCCAAAGTTGGCCCGCATCTCCGTCTCGATCTCAAGCACACCATTCAAAAACACTTTGACGCTGCGACGATCGCGAACCAGGACCACATGATTCCAGCTGCCGGCGGGGATGACGGTCGAACCTGCAACCGATTTTTTGTCGACATTGCCGTTAAAGACAAACAAATTGCCGGTGCGTGATTTTTCGTGCGTGCCGCCGATCCCCAGATGGTCACCCGGCAAGGCTTTGTCGCCAAGTTTTGCACGCGAGAACAAGTAAGCTGTGATTGGTCGCTGATCGTTGGGCGTGTCGTTTTTGAACCAAAAGGAAACCGAGTAAGCTTCATCGGACGCCGGCAGCTTGCCGTGAATGTTGGTCGTTTTGACGGCCGCATAGTTGTCGGCAGAAAAACTCTCCGGCGACTCGACACTCAGACCATCCGGTACCACGTCCAACTTCGCGTGAAGCTGCGGCCCCAGCCCCTTGATCACCTCGGCGTACGCACTGGGAAACTTTGGCACTTCGTTCCGATCGTGAACCGCGGAATCTTTGCTCCATGTTGACTTCAGTTGATGCAGCTCAGTTGGCGGTGCGGTCAACTTTTCGTTGGCGGCCAATCCGTACAACGTTTCTGTGCTGGTAAAGATACCGGCCAGCGCATAGTAATCTCGCGTCGGAATCGGGTCGTGCTTGTGATCGTGGCAACGGGCGCAGGCGACACTCAATCCCATCACCGCCGTACTGACCGCATTGATTTGATCGTCGACAATATCCATGGCAAAGTTCTTATTCATCGCGGCAGCAGGCTTGGCTCCCATTGCCAGAAAACCGGTCGCGACCAGTTGGCGATTACGCTGCCCGGCTGTTTCAGCCTCGAGCAAGTCTCCGCAGATTTGCTCACTGATGAATCGATCGTAGGGAACGTCGTTGTTGAGCGCATCGATAACGTAGTCGCGATATCGCCAGGCATGCGGAAACGAGGCGTTTCGACCGAGTCCGTCGTCACCGTTGGATTCGCCATAGCGGGCGACGTCCAGCCAATGGCGTCCCCAACGCTGACCGAATTGGGGTCGATTCAGGAGCCAATCAACCAGATCCCGAGTCGCTTTGGCAGCATCCTGCTTATAGGCATCGACAAAGCGATCAACATCATTCAGCTCAGGCGGAAGCCCAATCAAATCATAGTGCAGCCGCCGAATGAGTGTCCGTGGATCTGCATCATGGGTCGGCGAAAGCCCGGCGGCTTCGATTCGAGCCAACACGAATCGATCGATTGGATCCCGCGGCCAACTGCGATCGACAACATCCGGAACTTCAACAGCGCGGCGGGGGAAGAAGGACCAAAGCGCAGCCAGATCGACTTCTGATTCGGCTCCCGTTGCCCGGTCGCCCGTCCGCGGGTCAGCTGCGCCGCGGCGAATCCAGGTTTCAAAATCTCGGATGACCGATTCCGACAACGGTTGATCCGGTGGCATTTCAACACCGTCATAGCGAAGCGCCTGAATGATCAAACTTTCCTCGGGGCGCTGCGCCACCAACACCGGCCCCGATTGGCCTCCAGCCATCACGCCATCGCGGCTATCCAATCGCAGGTTACCACCCACTTGCTTTGCTGCGGCCGAGTGACACTGGTAGCAGTGGGTGACCAGCACGGGCCGAATCTTATTCTCAAAGAAGGCACGGTCTCGACCAGTCAGCGTGTCCGCAAACGCGACTCCGGATTGGAGCGCGGCAAGCAAAAGGATTGTCGAAACAACAGCGAAACAAACTTTGTTCACAACAAGTCTGTCAAGGCGGTGGGAAGCAGGGGCGGGGAGGGCACAAGGATTATCATCCAATCGAGCCCCAGATGCAAAGCTCAGCCGCGACGATCGTGCTGCGAATCTAGAACGAACCCACACGATTGCCGTCTTTTCGCGAGCCCAGGTTTCTCCAGATCGAAACTGCGACACTATCCGAAACGGGTCGGGTTGAGCCACCCAGCAAGAGAATGTGGACCATGCCGGCATGAAAGCTGCGCGAGGTGACGGCGGCGTACGTTGGGCCCACACAAACACTTTCCGGCTTTTCCTCACGGCAGGATGTGTAGTCAATGTCATAGTTTCGCGCGCCGACCCGATGCGGTACCAACGTGTTGGGGGGAAATGTTGTCGTCATCCCCGTTTGATGAACGCGACCATCCACCCACTCGGTATGGCCGGTCCGTTGCTGAAAATTCCCGCCCAAGCCGCTGATACCGGTCGCAGCGGGCGGCTCGGGCCCGCCGCCGCTGCCGTCCCGCAGGTAAGGTGTGAACGCTTTGACTTCCGCAAATGCCAATGTTTGAGTGAGTCCGTCGGTGATATCTTTGGGCGAGAAGGAATGATTGGGTGTAAAGGCGCCATCGCCAGGTTCGCCCGTCGCATTTTCCCATACCTTCCAAGTTCCACCATTGAATCCGTAACTGACCGGATAGTCTTTCGCGCTGCCCGAACTGTCCAATCGAGCACGATCGTTGATTTCACTGGGACAAAGATAAAGAGGAACTCGCTGACCACGAACGGTGACTTTGGCGGAATCACCTGCGGTCGCATCCTCGAAGTCGATCAAGTCGGCAAGGTTCGCGCGCTCCAGATACGGCAACAACCGGGCATGGATCGACCATTCCCCGGCATCGCTGGTGGGATCGACCACGAAACTCACCGGAAAAGTCTTATTGGCAAGTTGATAGTTATGCAGCGCCAAGCCGATTTGTTTCAAGTTGTTCAAACAACTGGTGCGGCGAGCGGATTCACGCGCGGACCCAATGGCGGGCAACAGCAGTGCGACCAGGATGCTGATGATGGAGATGACGACCACCAGCTCGATGATGGTCACACCGGGCGGGTGGCGCTGGCCGCATCGACGTGGTTGTCCAGGCCAGAGTGGATGAGATCGAAGCATTTGGGCGGTGGTGGATTAGACGTCCAAGTTGCGCACATCCAAGGCATGTTTTTCGATGAATTCACGTCTGGGCTCGACCTTGTCGCCCATCAGCAGGCGGAACATTTCATCCGCCGCGCCGGCGTCGGTCAGGTTGACTTTGATCAGCGTGCGATTCTCGGGGATCAATGTCGTCTCGCGAAGTTCCTCGGCGTTCATTTCGCCCAATCCTTTGAACCGGGTCACGGAGAGTCCTTTTTCGCCAGCCGCGCGGACTTCCGGCAGCAATTCACGCAGGTCCTCAAGCGGACGGCGATGCTCTTCGTTGCGGACCAGCTCGAACCGAGCGGTCGTGGCGCCCGTTCTCTCGGCAGGAATCAGATCGTCGATTCCGAATCCCAACGGCAGCAGTTCTTTTAGTCCGCTGTTGATGGTGCGGACTTCATGCAGTTCGGCCAAATGGGCCATTGGCTGTCCGGCGGCGTCGGTGCCGTCCGCAGCCGGGTCTACGTCCGCGTCGCCGACTTCTTGTTCTTCGTTATCGAGTACCCATCCGTTTTGGTTGAGAAACTTTTCGACCTCGTCTTGCGTCTGAAACCAATGCTCTTCGTTGCCGTGGGTCAGCAGCAGCGCGGGTAGCTTTCCGCTGACGGGCTCAAGTCTCAAGGCGTGAGCGCGAAGGCTGACACCGCGGCGTTCCAGCGCCAAGATAGCATCCTCCATCGACGCCAGTGCGGTGCAAAGCGCTTCCATCTTCTCGCCTTCGACACGGCGTCCGTCCTCCGCTTCAAACACCGTGTCGGCAAGCCCGCGCTGCAGCAACTGTCCCTTCATTTCTTCTTCTGACTGGACGTAATATCTGTTCTTGCCCTGCTGGACGCGGAACAGTGGCGGCTGCGCGACGTAAACGTGTCCGCCGGCAACCAGTTGGTACATTTGCCGATAGAAGAAGCAGAGCAACAGCGTGCGAATGTGGCTTCCGTCCACATCGGCGTCCGTCATGATGATGATCTTGTTGTAGCGGCGTTTGGAAATATCCTGGTCGGCGCCGATACCGGTGCCAATCGCTTGAATCATCGATTGGACTTCTTCATTGGCCAGGACTTTGTCTTCGCGGCTCTTGTAGGCGTTGATGATTTTACCGCGAAGCGGCAAGATCGCCTGGTAATCCCGTATCCGTCCGCCTTCGGCGGAACCACCGGCCGAGTCACCTTCGACCAGGTACAACTCACACTCGTCCATGTTTTTGCTGATGCAATCGCGGAGCTTGCCTGGGAGTCCGCCGCCGCCGAGTGCGTCCTTGCGTTTGCGGAGCAGGTCTTTTGCTTTGCGGGCCGCTTCGCGTGCTTCTGCTGCCAACAGACCTTTGCGGACAATCGTCTTGGCCGTCCGCGGGTTTTCTTCCATGTATTTGGCTAGCTGTTCGCCGACACCACCGCTAATGATGCCCTCGATTTCGCTATTGCCAAGCTTGGTTTTGGTTTGCCCCTCAAACTGCGGATGCGGAGCTCGAACACTGATGACGGCGGTGATTCCTTCGCGAAAGTCATCGCCGCTGAGAACCGTATTGCCCTTGAAGAGGCCTTCTTTTTTGCCGTAGTTGTTCAGCGTTCGCGTCAAAGCCGAGCGGAACCCGGAGACGTGGGTCCCGCCTTCGATGGTGTGAATGTTATTGACGTAAGACTGAACATTTTCGGTGAATTCGGTACTGTACTGCAGCGCGATTTCATACCGCGTGCCCTCTTTTTCGCCACTGATCAAGATGACGTCGTTGTGCAGAGTGTCGCTGGCGCGGTTGAGGTGCTCGACAAATTCAACGATCCCTCGTTCGTATTGGAAGTCACCACCTTCGCCGTTGCGCTCATCGAGAAATTTGATGTGCACGCCGCTATTAAGAAAGGCCAACTCCTGAAGCCGCTTGTACAAAGTATCAAAGTTGTACTTGACGACGCTGAAGATCTGGCCGTCTGCTTTGAAGGTCGTTTTGGTGCCGGTGCGTTTGGTCGCGCGACCCTTTTGCACGGGACCGGTGGGAACGCCGCGTTCGTATTCTTGCGTCCAAGTGAAGCCATCACGGCTAACTTCCACTTCGGCCCACTGACTCAGAAAGTTCACCACGGTCACACCCACTCCATGCAGACCGCCGGAGGTCTGATAGGCGCCTTTCTCAAACTTGCCGCCGAATTTGAGAACTGTCATCACGCCCTCCAACGTACTGACTTCGCGATCCAATTCCTCGGAAAGCTGATCGTGCTTGGTCACGGGGATGCCGCGGCCGTCGTCTTCGACCGTCACGCTACCATCGGTGTGAACGATCACCGAGACGGTCTTGGCAAAGTCCGCCATCGCCTCGTCGATCGAATTGTCGACGACTTCATAGACCAGATGATGCAACCCGCGGACGGTGGTGTCACCGATGTACATGCTGGGACGTTCGCGGACGTGCTCCAGGTCGCTGAGATGCTGAAGGTCTTTGTCCGTGTACTCGGAATTGGCCAGTTTCGCGACCGGTGGAGGGGCGTCGGAGGGAGAAGATTCAGAAGTCGGAGCGTCGCTCATGAAAACCTGCATCAGAGACGTAAAATTGCGAGCCACGGGGGGTGGCAATGGAAACCGCAATTCTACCGTTCTGGGCCGCTATCCGCGATGGCAGCAGGGCTCCGAAAAGGGCTAAAAATACGAATAAAATGGCCCTTTTCTCGGCTCGTTTCGATGAGCCGACCGGGGGACCGGCAGCAGCCCGATTTTGGCCCCGCGATCACGCTTTTTTGGACAGGTATTTTTGGTAGGCGGCGACCGCCAACTGATCGCACCGTTCGTTCTCGAGGTGTCCATCGTGGCCTTTGACGTGCTCGTAGTTGACGCTGTGCTTTTCCATCAATTCGTCCAGACGTTGCCAAAGTTCGGCATTCTTCAGTGCCGCCAGGCGTTTGCCTTCGCGGCGTTTCCAACCTTGCTTTTTCCAACCGGCCATCCAACTGCTCATGCCCTGAATGACGTACTTGCTGTCGGCATACAGGGTTACTTCGCAAGGTTCCTTCAGCGCCTCCAGACCACGAATCACGGCCGTCAATTCCATGCGATTGTTGGTCGTCTCCGGTTCACCGTCACTGCGTTCCAGTTCTTTTTCCGTCTTGCTGCACCGCAAGATAAACGCCCATCCCCCCGGACCCGGGTTTCCGCTGCAAGCACCATCGGTGTAAAGCTCGACCTTCTTCATGCTCTTTAGTATCGCGATCGCGGAAGAATTGTGTAGGCGCGGCATCCTGACGTGCCCAGCAAGCAGACGGTTCCGCCCGGCGAGCGTAAGAAATGGAACGGCTGGAAGCGGAGCCGTTGCGGTTTTGGCAACGCGGGCCCCTTCAAGTCGCGGCACCGGCAGTTGAGTCCTGGCCAGCCACGTCGACCGCGGCCAGATCGATCGGCGACCGGTCACTCAGCCGCCAGGGCAGCGTCACCCAAAAAGTACTGCCACGCCCAAGCTCACTCTCGAAATCGACTTCGCCGCCAAGCAATTTGGCCAACTCTTTGACGATCGACAGCCCCAAGCCGGTACCGGCGAACTCGCGCGTCAAGCCTTCACCGTCCAGCACTTTGCGGCTCTGCCGGAACTTTTGAAAAATCACTTCATGGTCTTCTTCGGCAATTCCCACGCCAGTATCGCTGACCCGCAATTGGAATCGACCATCATGAAGATCCGCTACTCGGACCGTGATCATGCCCCCTTCGGGCGTGAACTTGATCGCGTTGCTGAGCAAGTTATTGGTGATCTGACCGAGCTTGTTGGCGTCCTGATGTGCCGTTGGTAAATTCGCAGGTACCTCAACGGACAAAGAGATATTCTTGTCCTCGGACAGCGAGTGGATCATGTCACACTGGGCGGTGACCAGACGGCCGAGGTCGACATCGCTGCGGCGAATTTCCAATTTCCCCGCTTCAACTTTGGCCAAATCCAGGATGTCGTTGATCATTTCCAACAGCAAGCGGCCGCTTTTCTGAATGTTCTCCGCATATCGGCGCTGCTTGCCGTCCAGTGATTTAATTTCCCGCAGGACGTCGGAAAAGCCGATGATGCTGTTCAGCGGTGTCCGCAATTCGTGACTCATGTTGGCCAGGAAATCGCTCTTCAGACGGTTTGCCTCGTACAGTTGCAGGTTCAACTGCGCCAGTTGATCAACACGACCATCCAGTTCCTCGTTGACTTCGCGGATCTGCTGTTGCGTCTCCGTCATGTGGCGGAGCATGCGGTTGAAGGCATCGGCAAGTTCCCGAAATTCATCTTCGGTGTCCAGTGTCGCGCGCTGATTGATGTCACCGTGAGTGATCGCATCGCTGACGTCGCGCAAATGATATAGCGGCTGCAAGACCAGATAACGCACGATCGCGTGCAAAACGAACAGTGTGACCGCCACAATCAACATTGCCAGCGCGATGACAATCGCCCGGATCCAGGTGGTTGTCTTTTGCGTGTCCTGATATGGCATGCTGACGCGAATCACCCGGAACGGATACTGCTTGGCCAGGTCCATCGGGTCTTGATCCGAGGAAAGTGATAACGAACCGTCCAACGGTCCGTGGCAAGAGATGCAAGTCGTTTTGGGAAAGATCGGCTTGTAAAAGATGTAGCGATCGTCGACCGGCCCCACTTCGTCAAACACCGGCACGTTAGCCAATCCAATCCGGCTCATCGTTTCGTTTTCACCCAGGTCCGATGGCCGGAAATCGTCCGGCGGGTCTTCTCTGATATGACGTGCGAGTTGATCTCGAAAACGGGTTTCCAACTCTTGCAGACGCTGGAGTTCGGATTCGTCATTCGGCGCGCTGACAGGCGGAAGATTTCTGTAACGAATTTCATCCTCCAAACCTAAGAGTTTGAATTCGATGTCCTCCTTCAGCAGGTCGGCACGAATCCCATCCAGCAACTCCCGGTCGCCAGCGATCGTGTCGGAATCCCGGTTCTGAATCCAAACGGCGTTGGCGTGAATCAGCATCAGCTCGGCGGCCCCATAGTCCTGAGCCCTCTGACGGGTGGTGTTCTTGACCAATCGTTTGCCCAAGACCTGGACAACGAAAAAAGCGCCACACATCAAAATCGAGAGCGCTGAGCCGAAAAAGAGCAGACACTTCCGCTCGAGGCTCATCGACGCAAATAGACCTTGCAGGAGGCGAATCATTCCAATCGTCTCAATAATCGAAACTGGGAAAGGACAAATTGCTGACAAAAAACGGGTTAGCAATCGATCCTACCGGCATGGCGAGGCAGTTGTGGCTGCTCTGCTGTGTAGGCGAGTGTGACCCATTTGACGGTCTGCCGGGAGGCGAGTTTTCCCATGCTTGCCCACAAAATCGGCAGATCAGCTGTAAACCATGATTATTACCCAGTTTATCTGCTTGTACGGCTTTTTTCGCACAACTAGCATGAGGACTTCGTTTATCGCATCGGCAGACGTATTTCCCCTGTGGGATCGTTCGTCGATCCATCAGCCTTGCATGCGACCCGCGTCTTCACGTGGGGGAGTCGAACAAAATGAAACGTGTGATCCGTCAGATTTGTCAGAGGACACTGGTCCTTTTCTTGGTGGCTGTCTTGGGCGTCGGCCCGGCATCGGCTGGATGGCTGCTGAGACATTCTTCTTGTCAACCACAGCCCTGCGATCCGTGTTGCATCATCGTTCAGCCGGTTTGCCAGCCTGTCTGCCCTCCGCTGAATTGTCAGCCCGTCCCAGTATGCCCGCCAGCATGCCTGCCGGCACCGATTGATTGCTGTACTCCAGCGCCTGTCGTTGTTCCTGCTTGTCATGAGTCGGCACCGATCATCGATCATGCCCCAATGATTGAAAGTAGTACCTGGTCCGAGGGCGTGATTGTCGGCAGCGAAATCCCAATCGAACAATCAATCAAAGGGACCGTGGTTGAACAGCCTGCCGAACCAGCGACATCGCCTTCGGATGCTGCTCCACCGGAACCGACGGAACCAGAACCAGCCGAACCCGAACCTGCTCCGGCGGAACCCGAACCTGCTCCGGCGGAACCCGAACCTGCTCCGGCGGAACCAGAGCCTGCTCCGGCGGAACCAGAACCTGCTCCGGCGGAACCCGCGCCGGCAGCCGATGATCCGTTTGGTGCTCCAGCCGAACCGGCGCCTGCGGAACCCGCGCCGGCAGCCGATGATCCCTTTGGTGCTCCAGCCGAACCGGCGCCCGCAGAACCCGCGCCGGCGGCCGATGACCCGTTTGGTGCTCCGGCCGAACCAGCTCCGGCCGAACCAGCGCCTGCCGAACCAGCGCCTGCAGAGCCCGCGCCGGCGGAACCTGCACCGGCGACTCCACCGGCGGACACTTCCCTGGACGATTTGTTCGGCAATGACGCGACGACACCCGCGCCTGCTGATGACGCTAGCGCTGACGACATCTTTGGTGCTGCCGCGGAGGCCCCTGCGGCAGATGCCCCGGCGGATGCCGTGATGGAAGACTTGTTTGGCGATCCGCCCGCGGCGCCAGTGGAAGCTGCGCCCGCGGAGACGCCACCAGCGGAATCCCCAGCCACAGACACTTCTTTGGATGATCTGTTTGGACAAACTCCAGCGGCAATCGAGATCCACAATCTGTTTGGTGACCCCAATTCCACATCCACGATCTCGGCTGACACATCGGCCAACGAAGAACTTGCCTCGTCGAATCCATTGCCCGAAGAATTGTTCGGTGAGACGAATGTCGATCCGGCCGATGCTTCGGCGGAGACTGCGGATGAAGCGGACGTCGAGGCCGAAAACGCTCCAGCCGAGCCGCTATCGGAGACCAGCCTTGAGGATCTGTTTGGCGTGACCGAGACCGCCTCGGAGCCGACGATCTATGAAGCCGAGTTGCCGGCGCCGAAAGGGGAATTAGTCGTGTTTGAAGCGGAAACCACTGGTTTGACCATAGTTTCCAGCAAACCAGCCGCTCCGATCGATCCGCTTGCCGATGCTCGCATGCGAACTTGGATCGACAACACCGGCAACTTTACGGTGCAAGGTCGACTGATCGAGATCAACGAGTCGAACGTTCGGCTGTTGAAAGCGAATGGCCGTACATGCACGGTGCCCAACGGTCGCCTGTGCGATGCCGATGCTGCCTACGTCGATTCGCTGAAGAAACAGATCGATTCGGCTCGCATCGCAATGCTGACCA
>JBFJVZ010000078.1:0-20967 GCA_041623895.1 Pirellulaceae bacterium
AACGACAGCTTCGTGCGGATGACCGGTTATGAAATGACCGATATCCTGTCACTTCCCCTGCGTAAAGTGCTTTACGGTGACGATCGCGAAAGCGAGTCGGTTCACGAGTTGGAAGCCGCCTTCGAGGCGGGTCGCGGAGTAAGTCAAGAGATACTGCACCGTCGCAAGGATGGCCGGACCTATTGGGCCTCCATCAGCATCACTCCGGTCTTTAACGAAGAGAGCGTGATTACGCGTTGGATCGGCATTGCCAGCGACGCCACGCGCCGTCGGCACGCCCAAGAAGCGCTACGCCAAGCCAAGGAAGAGGCGGAATTGGCCAGCCGCGCCAAGAGTGAATTCCTGGCGAACATGAGTCACGAAATCCGCACGCCCATGAACGCCGTCATCGGCATGGCCGAACTGGCTCTGGAAACTAGTTTGGACGACGAGCAACGGGAATACCTGGCCACGATTCTCGATTCGGCCGAGGCCCTGCTGCGACTGCTCAATGACATTCTCGACCTCGCGAAAATCGAGGCGGGAAGACTGCGAATTGACCGCGTCGAGTTTCCGCTCGCGGAAACGCTTCGCGACGCGTTGAAGCCATTTGCCTACCAGGCCCGACAGCAAGGGATACAGTTGGACTTGAAGCTGCCGCTGGAGGCGCCCGAACGACTCGTCGGCGATCCCGACCGGCTGCGTCAGATTATTGCCAATCTGGTTGGCAACGCGATCAAATTCACGGAACAAGGCGAAGTTGTGCTGCAAGTGAGTTGCGAGTCTCGAACGGACAGCGAGGCTGTGCTGCAGTTCTCGGTTCGCGATTCAGGCACTGGAATCCCCCAAGACAAGTTGGCGAAAATCTTCGAGGCGTTTACGCAGGCCGACGCCTCCACAACTCGCAAGCATGGAGGAACCGGCCTCGGGCTGGCGATCACGTCCCGTTTGGTCAGTTTGATGGATGGGCGCATCTGGGCGGAAAGCGAGGTCGGTGTCGGTAGCACCTTCCACTTCACGGCCCGTTTCAAGTTGGCCACTGGCAAGCCTTTGCTTGATTCAATCATCGACCCGGCAAGCGTGAGAGAAACGCGCGTGCTGATTGTTGATGATAACGCTACAAACCGGCTTATTTTGGCAGAGATGACTCGGAACTGGGGCATGCAGCCTGAGCCTGTCGAGAATGCCCAACAGGCAATTGCTGTTTTGCGTCAGTCTCATAGCGCCGGGACGCGGGTGCCGCTAGTGCTGACCGACGTGAACATGCCGGAAGTTGATGGTTTCACGTTGACGGAGTGGATTCGGCAAGATCCGGACTTGGCGGACACCACAGTCATCGTCCTCACATCCGCCGCTCGCCCGGACGACTTGAAGCGTTGTGACGAGCTGAATGTTGCTGCGCACTTGATGAAACCAATTAAGCAATCGGAATTGCTGGGCGCAATCGAGATGTCGCTGGGAACTGTGCTGGAGAATGAAGGCGCGGAAGCGATTCCAGGCGAATCGACGGAGCCACTGCCCCCGTTAAATGTCTTGCTTGTTGAGGACGGATTGGTGAATCAAAAACTGGCGATTGGTTTGTTGGAGAAACATCGACATTCGGTCGTGGTTACCAGTAACGGCAAAGAGGCGATCAAGGCCTTGGCATCCCGGCAGTTTGACGTTGTGCTCATGGATGTGGAAATGCCCGAAATGGATGGACTCGAGGCGACGGCCGTCATCCGCGCCAAGGAACGGCAGACCGGCGAGCATGTACCCATTATTGCCATGACAGCCCACGCCATGAAAGGAGACCGCGAACGATGCCTCGCGGCGGGCATGGACGAATACGTGTCCAAGCCGATTCGTACTGAGCAGTTATTCAACACGTTGAGATCCGTCCTGAAGGACCGCGGCGGTTGAATCTCGGTCTTGGAGACAGTCGTTCGCGTTTGAGCATACTGATACAGCGATCTTGCCCGTGTGCTGTTGTTCTGCGAAGTAACGCAGCGCCCCTCGACGATCGTCCGTTTACCCGTTTCCGGCTTTCAACACTCCAGCCAACAACGCGCCGCCCCTGCAAAGCATTTTCAAAAGGGCGGCGCTGACTGCCGGTAAACTGTTTTGTGCATCGCGTTGAGCACGATTGTCTTCTGAGCGGTTGAGGCATAGAAGTTGCTTTCGCGTTCCCGTAGAAAAACCAGCGATCAAGAGCAATAGCAAAGCAACAGCGGATGAACGGATGAACAACCAATCGCAACAGGTTCACGCTTGGCACGCGATCGACTTGGAATCGCTGAAACAATCATTGGATGCGACATCTCGCGGTCTAAGTGGATCGGAAGCGGCCAAGCGTCTTGAGAAATACGGACCGAATGTGTTGCCGCATGCACCGCCCCCGGCCTGGTGGCAGATCGTATTGCGTCAATTCCGCAGTCCGTTGATTTACATTCTCGGCGTTGCTGCGGTGGTGTCGGTTGCGATTGGCGAGCCGACCGACGCGGCGTTCATCGCGGGAGTCCTCGGTTTGAATGCTCTGATCGGCGGCTATCAGGAGTGGCGGGCTGAAAAGAGCACACAAGCCTTGCAGCAACTGCTACAAATTCGCGCTGCTATCGTGAGAGACGGCGAAGTCTGTGAAATGGAAGCCGAGAATGTCGTGCCCGGCGATACCGTCTGGCTGGAGTCCGGGAATCGTGTGCCGGCAGACTTACGGCTCGTTTCCGCTCATGGGCTGGAAATCGACGAGTCACTCTTGACGGGCGAATCGTTGGCCGTCTCAAAAGATCCCACCTGGACCGGATCCGCTTCGACGCCCGTTGGCGATCGGCGGAACATGACTTTTGCGGGTTCCATTGTTGTTCGTGGACGTGCTCAAGGGATGGTTGTGGCGACCGGCCCAGCCACTCATGTTGGCCAGTTAGCATTGGACGTGATGGGCGCGACCGGGGGAAAACCGCCGCTGATCGAGCGGTTGGAACGTTTTACCAACGTCGTGGCTGGGTCAATTCTGGCCGCCGCGTGCGTGGTGGCAGCGCTCGGTGTGGTGCTGCACAATCACAGCGTCAATGACATGTTTCTCTTCTCGGTCGCCTTGGCGGTGTCGGCCATTCCGGAAGGACTGCCAGTCGCGTTGACAGTCGCCTTGGCCATCGGGACTGCGCGGATGGCTCGTCGCGGTGTGATTGTTCGTCGGCTGGCCGCCGTGGAAGGCCTCGGCAGCTGTACGCTGATCGCGAGCGACAAGACCGGCACATTGACCTGTAACGAATTGACAGTGCGTGAGATTCGATTACCGACCGGCGAGCGATTCGAAGTGAGTGGCGAGGGATTCGTCCCGGAAGGTCAGGTCACGCATGACGGCCAAGCGATCGAGACGGACGGCCATTCAGTACTCGACGATCTCGCGGGCGCCGCCGTTCTGTGCAACGAGGCAGACCTGCATCGGCGTAACGGTGAATGGATTTGGCGCGGCGATGCCGTTGATGTCGCCTTACTCGCGATGGCCCACAAACTCGGTTGGTCTCGTGAGGCCCACCTGGCCAGACACCCGCAAGTCAACGAGATCCCATTCGAGCCTGAGCGACAGTTCGCAGCAACGTACCATCAGGCAGATAGCGCCACCGACGTGTTCGTGAAGGGCGCACCGGAAAGAGTGTTGGCAATGTGCGATTGGGGCGCTGGGGTCGACGAGAGCGAGGCGTCAAACCAGGTCAAAGAGATGTATCGTCTGGCCGAGACCATGGGCGGGCAGGGTTACCGAGTACTAGCGTTAGCCGAAGGCACGGCACCCGCCCAACTCGATCCTGTACAAGCCGCTCTAGAACCATCCCATCTGACGTTCTTGGGGTTTGTCGGAATGATCGACCCGTTACGGCCAGGAGTGCGTGACGCCGTCAGCGCGTGCCGGGTAGCCGGCGTTCGTACTTGCATGATCACAGGCGATCATCCGGTGACAGCACTTGCTATTTCACGCGATCTTGGTCTGGCGAGTGAACCGCATCAGGTTGTCACAGGCAGCGAATTGGCGAAGATGTCACCGACGGAAATGGAGGAAGCGATTAGGACAGCGCGCGTCTTTGCACGTGTTGCCCCTCATCAGAAACTGGAACTGGTCGATGCGGCACGTCGCGTTGGCCATTTCGTCGCCGTAACCGGGGATGGTGTCAACGACGCGCCAGCGCTCCGCGCTGCGAACATCGGTGTGGCGATGGGCAAGTCGGGAACGGACGTGGCGCGCGAAGCTGCCGAATTAGTCATCGGCGATGACAACTTTGCCACGATCATTACCGGCATCGAAGAGGGACGCGTGGCGTACGACAATGTTCGCAAGGTGATCTATCTGCTGATCTCGACCGGGGCTGCCGAAGTCGTTTTGGTCGTTCTGGCATTGTTGGCGGGTCTGCCACTTCCGCTTCTGGCGGTGCAACTACTTTGGTTGAACCTTGTCACCAACGGCATTCAGGACGTGGCTCTGGCGTTTGAGCCGAGTGAAGGAGATGTGCTCAGCCGGGCACCAAGGCCGACGACGGAAAATATTTTCAATCGCCTGATGGTCGAGCGAACCATCGTTGCCGCCTTAGTCATGGGGTTCGTAGGCTTTGGTGCTTTTTGGTGGATGATTCAGGCGGGTTGGACTGAAGAAGCGGCACGGAACGCCCTTTTGCTGCTCATGGTCTTGTTCGAGAACGTTCATATCGGGAATTGCCGGTCCGAGACGAAATCAGCGTTGCGATTATCGCCCTTCCGTAGCCCGATTCTGCTCGGCGGCGCGCTGATCGCATTGTTGCTTCATCTCGGCGTCATGTTTATGCCGCTGGGACAAACGGTTCTGCACGTTGCACCCATCGACTTAACGACGTTGGCCGGTTTGTGGGCACTGGCATTGAGTGTGTTCATCGCAATGGAAATTCACAAATGGACTTGGGCCATGCGTGCACGACGCAGGACAGCGTCCTGATTTCAGTAACGATGCGGCGCGGCGCAACGCCTCGTATGGTTCGAGTACGTCAGGTGATGCGTTGCGTCTTCCAGCGGATCACAGCTTCACGCTACGTTAGCGGCAGTTCCGACTTGCTGGCTTCGCGTTTAGCGCGCTGCTCTTGCTGGACGCGAATCGTCAGTTCACGAGCGCGATCGGCCGCCTCCGGACTCGCCGCGCGTAACAGTCGCTGAGCCCGCACAAGCGTTCGGACATTGGGTGGATTACGTTCCAAGGCATCCACCCAACCGTCGGCCAAGGCGGTTCGGAGCTGTCCTTCATACCAGCCCGCCACCGCACTGATTTGCTGGCAATCGCTACGAGCGACAACAAACAGCGGCCGCGCGGAGCTATTGGACTCAAACGGCGGTTGCCCGGTTAGTTGGCTGAGCGCCGGCGCCTCACGCAGGGGCATCACAATCACAGCGTACTCATTGATCAATTGCTGGGTCGAAAGATCAAACGCGGGATTCGCCCACGACCCCTTGTCGTGTAGCACAAAGAGGATGGGGCGCCCGGTCTTTTTTGCCCACTCAAGTCGCTGGGACGCCTGAGCCAATCGCGGTCCGGCCTTGCTGACACGTTGGCCCAAGATGTCTTCAAAAATCTCTTTGTAAACCGACTGCAAATGAGCCAACGGTTGAGTCATCAACAGCTCGTGGACCTTGCGATCACGTCCGCTGACCGCTGACCAACTCGCTTGTTGATGAGCGGCGGCAACATATTCGACACGTTGGGACGCCGGCTTCAGCTCAGCTTCGGCATACATTTCGATCGCCCACTTGGCCTCAGACAGCAAAACTTGCGCAGAGACTGGACCGGTGACCGAATGAATCACGCGACCATCGGGAGTCAGAAAATGGCTGGCAACGTTTCCTCCGTTCTTTTGAATTTGGCTACCAACCTTGGTAACGCGAAAGTCGCCGACTTGCTGATGCGCCGCGATGAAATGCTTGGATAGTAAATCTCCAACCTCGGGATCTGACAGAGCGCCCGCCCTGTATTGGGAGGCATTATTTCACGTAAAGCCCGGGATTTCAAAGTTTCCCGAAACGTGGATCAGGAAGACAAGCTTGTCCTGCTGGCCAGCCAGCCGATAGGCATCCCCAGGTGAATCTGCCCACTTCACGGCCGTGCCAAGCGATTCCATGCCTTCCTGACAACTTCCGTCAACGCATACCGGATGAGAAGTCTCGGATAGCGAATCGAGTGACTGAAGCGACTGGATAAGCGGCTTCGACTTGCGGGCGTCGGGGGCTGGAGGAAGCGGCGCTTCGACTACCTGCTCGACCGGCGGCAGATCGTGTTGGCTGGTCGTTGTCACAAGTGTCGCCGTCGCGGTCTGCTGGTCAGCAGCGGTGGCGTTCTCAGGCGGGGAAGGCGACTGAGGCGTGATCGATTCCTCCCCGTCGTCGCCACTTTGCTCGCCAGCTTGGCTGACCACGCTCGCTTGCAAATCAAGCGACTGCGTTTCCAGATCAAGGTCAACGCGGCTGCTCAGGACCGGTGGATCCACGGGCTGCCAGGCAATGGTCGACGCGGACAACGGTTTGTTGTCGGGCGGTTTGTTGTTGGACGGTTCGTTGTCGGTCTGCGAGGATGCGAGCAACGGCAAGGCTCTCGAATTGCCCTCCGGGCCGGACAGGTGATCTAATTGATGCGTCGCAGCCCAAGTTTGCACGTTCGCTACCCGCGTCTGTGCGGGATCGCGCCGAGTTGCTGGGACAATGATCAAAACAATAACCAGGCTGACACTGATCATGCCCAAAAACACGCGACCAAACAGCTGTGGCGATGAGGGCAGGTTCGCGCCCGATCGATTGTCATCGCTGCCGCATCCAATTGACTCAACAACGGGCGGAGCGACCACCGGCGGGGCGACCAGGGGAGGAGGTGACGGACCATGCATGATCGTTGCCTGCCTAAGTGATTAGAATCTCGCCAATAACCGGATTTCGATTCTATCAGTTTTCAGCAGCGGCGGCCAAATGATTTCTTTTCCAAGCCCAAGGGCGACGCTGGGTAGCAAATTCCCTAGGAAAAGATGGAAATATGCTCGGTTTTTGGCTATCCACTCGGTCCCGTGCTTCGGGGCTTCGTGGACCGTCTGCGTAGCGAGATTTGGGCGAATTCCGACAATACCTGACGCTACCTCAATCCAAGACAAACTCAATGACTGACAAAACGAAAAGCACGGTCTGTTGTTTCTTGGTGGTCTTATTGCTGACGTTTGGAACACCGAATCACGCCCAAGAAGCGGCCTCGCCTGAAGGAAAGGTCTTACTGCAAGACGATTTTCAAAGGGATGAAGCAGAGCCTGATCAGGAACAGATCGGCAATAGCTGGGGCACCAACAGCCGGAAGCGGGCCGCTGGCAACAAGCAAGCTGACTTGGAAGGTGGTGCACTGCACGTTACTCGCCATCCGCTGGCGGACCACGGTGTCTCCGTTTTCCACGATGTTGAATTTCGCAATGCCACGATTGATTTGCGATTCAAATTGGGGCCGCAAGACGATCTGGGTATCAACATCGCCGATCTTCAAGAAAAGTCCGTTCACGCCGGTCATCTTTGCGTGGCCAAGATCCGGCTGAATCAAGTCGAATTGACCGATTTGAAAACGGGAAACATGAATCTGCAAATGCGGGCCGCCCGCCTGGAAGGAAAACTCAGCGGCAACGACAAAAAGCTTCTTGCCAGTAAGACCAAGCGATTCACAGTTGATTTGAAGCCAAACCACTGGCACAAGCTTCGTGTTCAAATTGACGACAACACGATGCGAGTCAGCATCAATGGTTCCCCAGTTGGTGAATTCAGTTCGCCGGGGATCGCTCATCCCACCAAACGACGCTTACGACTTGCCGTTAACCGATCTGCCTGGATTGATGACGTCAGCGTTCGGGAGTTCTGAAACGACGGGAAAGGTCCAGGCAAATTCCATCTTCATCAAGGGTTGACGCCCAGCTACCATTTCTAAGTGCAATGAAGTTCGCGAAGGGGCACTAGTTTCGCGTGTGTGGGTATGACGCTGGAGTTGCAATTTGTTGAGACGGCTTGCTACTTGAAAGTAGTCGCTAGGGGTCTGTGTACCGACCAGAACAGTGTTGACGCGATTCGCAAAGTGATCGCTGCACTTGATCGATCAGCTGCAGACAGTCTGCTGATCGACATTCACGAAATGCTTCTGGACTCAAACGTGCTGACGGACGCGGGCGTTGGCAACTTCATTTCAGACTCCTTGGGAACCAGGAAACACGGCATCGCAGTTTTAGGAAATTCGAATTCGCAAGAGGATCATCGGTTCCTGGAATCCATTGCAAACAGCCATAGAAACAACATCCGATTTTTTTACGAAGAATCGCAGGCAATGGATTGGCTAATGCCCGATTCGGACAACCCATGAATCGGCTTGACGCGTTTGAACTGAGCGTGACCGGACGTTTTGGGTCCGTTGCTGCGTTCAGACCCGACGGCAAGTGCGTCTTACGTCAACTATTTCATCCGGCTAGCGGAGGCTTGCCGTTGTAAAGCCTGTTCTGCTTCGCGGGTGGCGCGCTCAAAATCACTTTCCGACTCGTCTTGATGATCTGTCGCCAGGCGGAGCAGAAATGGGCGTACATCCGTCATATCGCCGACAATGACCTCGTCCTCATTTCGAACCTGAATCTCTTTACGCTGCGGGACGAAATAGATTTCCGAGTACTCACGCAGGTCCAGAATCCGCAGAGCCTCGCGCTCTTTGTCGTAAATGCAAACGTAAACGCAGCCGCGATCCCACAGTCTCGATACGACTAGATCTCGCTCTTGAGACAACGGTTCAATTTCAAATTGGTCCAACATCAGTAGCTGGACAAACGGGTCGCCCGGGAGCCCGCCCAGCATCAAGTTGACAGCACCGCTGGTCGTGTACAGGGCACGAGGAAAATTTGGTTCTTCGCGGTTGGGATCAATCTCTCCATAGATCACCTCGTACGGTTCTTTGTCCGCGTATTTTTTCGAGATCCGAATGCGATCCAGATAGAACAGCAAGCGATACGCTTGGCTGTGCTGGTCGCGAATCATATTCACCCAACCACTCTTGCCATCGTGGTTCGGGCCGTCGTCGTAGAGTTTGCTTAGAATCGGATCTTTGGCGATCATCCGCGCGACCGCTTGGCTTCGATTCTTGGCCCGCACAAAATCGGGCGAGGGTGTCGTCGACATCTAATGTCCTTCCGTTGATGGGCACCGCTACGGAACAACCTGAGAATAAAAAACTATCGTAACCGAAGTGGTCAAAAAGCCACCAGCCATTCGAGCTGGTTTTGCCAACATTTCATCACCTTGACATCAAGAAAAGGGCACTGTTGACAAAGACGTATTGGCCCCAAAATCAGGTCGAATTCAAATAGCCGCGAAAGAGACTCCGTAACACCCTGATTACGGGGATTCGGTGAGCATTACGTCATCTCTGCGGTCGCCGCTGCCCGGCAACCAATTGGGCATCGAGGGGACCGCCAGCGGGTCTGCTCGATTCGCGTCGACTTCCCCACCATCGAAACATGAGTTCTGCTGCCATCGGAATCGAAACATGTACCTCAGCTGACACGCCTTGGCGGCTGCAATCATCGTTGCCTGTTGGAGTGTCATTCTTTCTTTTCCAAAAAATGTGCCCGCGCGGACCTATATGCCTGTTTACTCTTTTTCGTCGATTCAGTCCGCTTGTTCCGTCTTTGCGGGTTGCCGGGCACGTGTTGACCGCCCGCGGGTCGGTTTACGTCGGACGTTCCGGTTCTGCTGAGGGAAGACCCGCGGCAGTAGCGACCTGCCCCGACTCGTCGAAAACCAACCTCAGCCCCCTCTACTAAACAAGGCATCGCGGTCAATTGCCGTTCACAAGCAATCAGATGCGCAGCCCTTCGTGACACGGATGTCACAGTCTTTCGGCAGGGGGCGACACAACTTTGTGCATGGAGGCACGAACAATGCGAATCTATCAATCGTTTTGCGCCGTCGTGGTGGCGGCCCTTGCCTTATTCGTTTCGCAAACCGCCTCGGCAGAATATGAGACGGTCACGGCGGAGGTACTGGAGCAAGAATCGTTAACATTGACGGCGACCGAAATGTCGCTTGAAGATCGAATCAAGCAACTCGAATCGCGACTTTCGATGATTGAATCGAATCCCGTTGGATCAAGTTGCAACTCGTGCCCAATTCCGAGTCGCCGCATTGACACCAACACCTTGCGATGTCCAAAGCATTACGCTGGTTTCGAGCTGGCAGTGTTGAAGGCTCATACGGGAAGCCTGGCTTTCACGGGGTTTGGTGGCAGCGGCGCGATCACGCCTGAGTATGATTACGAAGGATCGCCTCGCATCTATCTTGGTCGCGAAGGATGCAGCGGATTGGGATATCGAATCTCGTACTTCCAATTCGACCACACGGCGGATGACCCCACGCTGTTCGGCGTGACCACCGGTCTGGAAATCCATGCGCTTGACATCGAACTGACCAGCCGGACCGAATTCTGCGGTTGCGATACGATGCTCACGGCAGGATTTCGCTACGGGGATCTGGAAAGCAACGTCAACGCTCCGGGACTTGGTGGCGAGATCCTTCGCTTCAGCTCCGATGGCGTCGGACCCACGATCGGTGGTTCACTACGACGTGATCTTGGACAAACCCCGTGGGATTTGATCGTCGGTGGACGCGCCAGCTTACTGCTGACCGATGCAGCGCTGAGCATTCCAACGTTAGTGACCATCGATGCGACCGATAGCACGATGCAAGTTTGGGAAGGACGCATCGGTATTGAACGCACACGTCAATTGCGACGGGCACAATTGGTGACCCAGTTTTCTTTCGAGGCCCAGAATTGGCAGAGTGGATCGATAGCCGGTCTGATCAGCCCCAGTTTTGCTCTGGCTGGCCCGACCTTTCGTGTCGGCTTGAATTTCTAACTCGCGGGGAAGAATAGAATCGGTTTCCAAAGGCAGCAGGCGCACCTGCCGTGTGCCGTCTGACACCGAGAAACTCCACCCTTGTTCCCACGCTACGGCGTGGGAACACTTCTTCACGTTCTGGGGCCGCGGGGCGGCCAAGCAGCTGAACGACGATTGTTGACTTTCGTCATCGCCGCAGTAGATCTTTGTCACTGATGAATCGCTCCGCGGTTGCCTGGGAAATCCGGCCCTCCTGATAGAGCCGATTGATCGACTCATCCAGGGCGATCATGCCGTCTTTTTTACCCGTCACGATGGCGGTATCGATGTTGTCAAAGCGTCCTTGACGAATGGCGCTGGCAACCGGGTTGGTGTTGAACATCACCTCCAAAGCCAGCTCTCGTTTCTCCCCAGACACGATACTTGGTAACAAATGCTGACTGACGACCGCTCTTAATCCGATCGCGAGCAGCGAGCATGTTTCGCCTTGACTCTGTCGCGGGAATAGATCCGCAAATCGCGTCACGGCCCCCTTGGCGTCGCGTGTGTGCAACGTTGTCAGCACCAAATGACCGGTTTCCGCTGCACTCAACGCCATCCGGGCCGTCTCCTGATCGCGAATCTCTCCGACCAGAATGACATCCGGATCTTGTCTCAAGGCGTACTTCAGGCCGCTGGCAAAGGAATCGACATCGCGTCCGAGTTCACGTTGCGTAATCACGGACTCCTGATGCCGGAAGCGATACTCAATCGGATCTTCAATGGTGACCATCCGCAGGCCGCCGGAACGGCTGAGCCTATCGATCATCAGAGCCATCGATGTTGTCTTGCCCGATCCGGTGACGCCTGAAAAAACGACCAAGCCGTTACGAAACGAAGCAATCTTGTTGGCAAGCCAGGTAGGAAAGTTCGTCCACTGCAAATCAGGAATGGTCGCGGGGATCACGCGAATACATGTACCCGGTTGTTGGCCGCTAAAAAAACAGTTCACGCGAAACCGTTGCGGTGGCCCGGATTCCTGGGGAATCTCCAGGGCAAGATCAAGATTCCGCTCTTGTTCGAACCGCAAAAACTGCTCGTTCGTGCAAATGACTTGCAAGGCGGCGGTCAGGGCATCGGCGTCTAAGTGCGTTGAAGCTAACGGAACCAGTTGGCCATGTTCACGCAACATGGGCCGATAGCCAACGACCAAGTGCAAGTCGGAAGCTCCCCGCCGGGCGGCCTCCAACAGCCAGCGATGAATCTCCGGCACGTCTGTTTCGTCGGACATACGACCGTAGCGAGTAGGTCCGTCTTTCACTCAACCCCAAGCGTCAGCGAGAGACATTTACGAATCGCTTTCCCGCTTCGTTATGCGGGGTCAAAACCTAGTGCTCTGTCAACTCTTGACTTTACGGTAGCCGGATTCGCCAGAATTCGGTTCGTTCCAAGATACCCCGAAGTCTGGCGACATTGGCTACGACCACCACCCTAAGATTGAATCTGGTGAAAACCTAGGCTTGGAATGAGCTGCCGCAGCCGCAGGTTTTCACGGCGTTGGGATTCTCGAAGGTGAAACCTTGCTTTTCGAGACTTTCGTACCAGTCGACGGTAGTGCCATCCAAGTACAACGCGCTCTTTTTATCGACGACAACTGCGACGCCATGACATTCGTACTTACTGTCAGCTTTTTCGTCGAAACTCTCGTCGAAGTTCAAGGTGTAATTGAAACCGCTGCAGCCGCCGCCGGCGACACCGATTCGCAGTACCATTGTTTCATCGAAATTGTGCTCTTGTTGAAACCGCTTCACTTCCTGTGCGGCTCGTTCGGTCAATTTGACAGCCATCGTTAAATCAAGCCCTTTGAGGTACTTTGGGAAAATGCTGATTGGTCTGTGGATGGCGAACACCATCTGCGACTTACATAGTATTCACTGGGGGAACGTGACGGCAAGGTGCATGTGGCCCGGGAATACGTGTTTACTCGGGGAATGACGATGGTTTTTTCCGAAATCAGGGGCTCGGAAGGCTCGACCCGAATCCCCAAGTGATGCGAGCTTTGGCCTCCCGGCATCGGTTTGGGCGTGCGAAGAACGGGCCAGCCGCGTACAACATGAACAGAATCCATCCGCAAACTCAAGCTCCTGAACCGAGTCCATGCGCCGAATCGGCACTCTTCCAGATCAAGCACTCGCGAAACGTTTCTGCGACTACCTGGTGACTTTGTCGATCGAAGCTGCCGCGGAAGAAGACTCCAGTGAGCAAGGCTCGGCTTGGGACATTTGGATTCGCGACGAAAAGCATGTGCAGCAGGCCCGTGACGAGTTTGCTTCATTCCAACAGGCCCCTGAAGAGCAGCGCTATCAGGTTGGGGAAAAGGCAAATCAAATTCGCGATGAACGTATTGTCGATCACCAACGTCGGCTCAAGCATCAGCGGAATTTCGGCAAGTCGATCAAGTCGCACACGGCGACCTCCGGACCGCTGGCAGGAGCGAGCATCAGGCAGCAAAACATCCCCGTCACGGTGGCCATCATTGTGCTTTCCGTGTTGGCGAGTTTCAGCGTCAATTTTGCCACGCCACGCCCCTCGCCGACGCCGGGAGAATATTCCCTGGAACAAAAAATCTATTTCGCACTATCGTTCGCGGACCAGCGTGAATACGTCCAGTCGCGAGATCCTTTCGAGGCGATTAAGCGTGGTGAGGTCTGGCGTTTGGCAACGCCGATGTTCCTGCACGGCAACACCATGCATCTCGCCTTCAACATGTTGTGGGTGTTCTTTTTGGGTTCTGCGATCGAACGTTTGCACGGATCTTTGTTCATGGCGATGCTGGTGCTGATCAGCGGACTAACGGGGACGCTATTGCAAGTCATGCTGCCGCCGGCCGAAGCGTTGCCCGAGATACTCGCGGGATTGGCGGGCACACCTTTCTCAATCGGTGCCTCCGGCGCGGTCTACGGCTTGTTCGGGTTTCTATGGATCCGTCCCATGGTCGATCCCAATTACCCCATTCGAATGGTCCCGACCAATGTCCTGTTGATGCTGGGCTGGCTGGTGTTCTGCATGACACCGATGATGACGGGAGTCGCCAATGGCGCGCACTTGGGCGGTTTGATCGCCGGCGTGCTCGCTGCTTTCGTTGCTTTCCGAAATCAACCTTGATCGCGCAGCGCGTGGTGCATGCTGACTGACGGCCGGCAACCTGACGAGCACGCCATTGAAAAACAGCAGTCGCTGGTGAGCGCCGTTGCCGAAGTGTTCCGCATCGCACTTCCCCTGATGGTCAGTACCGGGACATTTGCGCTGGTGCTGTTTGCTGACCGCACGTTGTTGCTGTGGCACGACGGATCATCCATGAGTGCATCGATGGCCGGCGGGAATTTGTTCTGGGTGATCGTCTGCCTGCCGGTTGGCATTGCCTCCATGACAGGCGCCTTCGTCAGCCAATACATCGGTGCGGGCGAGGAAAGCAAGATCGGCAGATTCCTGTGGCAATCGGTATGGATGTCGTTGTTAGCGAGTCCGCTGTTCTTGGCAGTCGCCGTCTATGCGGAAAACCTGTTTCGGGCGACGGGGCAACCTGAGGAGTTGGTGCCTTTGGAAGCCGTTTATCTGCGGCTACTGATGATTGGGGCCGTGGGGATTGTGCTGGAAACCGCGCTCAGCGGATTCTTCAGCGGCACCCAGCGGACGCAAGTGATCATGTGGGTCTCGCTTGCCTCGGGCTTGATCAATTTTGTGCTTGATCTCGTGCTGATATTTGGCTGGGGGCCGATCCCCAGTCTGGGCATCGCCGGGGCCGCCATTGCCAGCGTGATTTCGTTTTGGTTCAAGTCGGTTTGCTACGGTTGGCTGTTGCTGCGGCCAGAGCACGAACAACGCTACCAAATCCGTGGCGGATTCGCCTTTGATGCAAGCTTGCTGCGTAACTTGCTATTCTTCGGACTGCCCACAGGTTTGATGTTCGTCACCGAAGCGGGTGGATTTGCCGGGATCGTCTTGCGGATTGGACGTTTGGGCGACCTCCCGCTGCGCGCGACCACGATGGCGATCAACTTCAACATGATTGCATTTATCCCGCTGGTCGGGGTCTCAATCGCAGCCTCGGTACTGGTCGGACGGCATCTGATCGAAAGTGGTCCGCGACCAGCGACTCGCAGTGCACTGGCGGCCCTGGCAATCGGCTGGCTCTACTCCGGGGCTTGGGTCGTTGTTTATCTGATGGCGCCCCACTGGTTGATGTCGCTTTACGAAATGGGCGAATTGGCCGGCGAATCCAAAGATGCGATTGAGTTGGCCCGCGGATTATTGCCGTTCATTGCCTTATATGTCGTGTTGGATGCGACGCAACTGATTCTTGCCGGCGCACTGCGGGGTGCCGGCGACACCTGGTTTGTATTGGGCAGCGGATTCATGGCCTCGGTCACGGCGCTGACGATTGGAATTTGCTTTGAACCCACCTCCGGCGCCCTGAATTGGTGGTGGTGGATGGTGACGCTCTGGATTTGGCTGATTGCCCTGGCCATGGCGGCACGTTTCTGGCAAGGCGGTTGGCAACAGATGCGGATGGTCTAGTTGCGGTTAGTAGGTCCGTCCCGGTTTAGGGGTCTCAACTACTTCGCCCTTCGATATTCCTTGTTCGGTATGAGACGTTGTTCTGTGACGCAGGAAAACCGCAGAGCATCCAACAAGAAATGTCGAAGGAGAAAGTTAGAAAAGCCTGTTTTCCCACCGCCCACACCCAACCGTGATGGACCTTTCAGTATCGGCGCCGGTACTGAAAATGCTCAGCTGGCCACGTGACTATTCCAGATCGCTGAGCACGACTTCCGTGCGATACAGCCTGCCGTCGCGTTGGATGATCATGGGGATTTTGCTGCCGATTTCGCTGAGACCGACGCGGGCGACCAAGTGATCATCGTTATCAATCTGATGCCCATCGAACTCAACTACAACATCCCCTTGTTGCAAGCGAGCATTCTCGGCCGGGGATCCCGCACGAACGCTCTTGACCAGGGCGCCGCGAACGGGGGCTTGCCTGATCGAGGTGGGGTTGAATTCGGGATCCAGCGTCACTCCCAAATAGCCGCGGCGAAGCTTGCCATGTTTGATCAACTGCTGAGCGACTTGCATCGCCATGTTGATGGGAATGGCAAACCCGATGCCTTCGCTGCCGCCGCTGCTGCTGGCGATCGCTGTGTTCAGCCCAATCACTTCACCGCGGAGATTCAACAGCGGCCCACCGCTATTGCCGGGATTGATTGCCGCGTCCGTCTGAAAAAAGTCTTGCAACTCGATTCGCTGGTCGCCCAACGACAAATCGCGGCGGCCTTTGGCACTAAGAATCCCAAACGTCACCGAGTGGCTCAAACCAAAAGGGCTGCCAATGGCGATAACAAAGTCGCCAATTTCGGTACTCAGACTGTCGCCCACTCGTGCCGAAGGCAACTTGAGGCCCTCGACTCGCATGACGGCAACGTCGGTATTGGGGTCGCTGAATATTTTTGTGGGATGAAATTCATGTCCATCATTGCTGCGAAGCATGATTTGATTGGTCGCGGCACCGAGGATCACGTGCCGGTTGGTCAGCACCCAGGTGCCGCCATCGACGCCGATAATGATTCCGCTACCGGCTTCGTCGTATGATTCCTGATGGCCCTCTTTTTCTTCCTTTTTGTGTGCCTCGATGTGCACGACACTCGGTTTGACCAGTTGGGAAACTCGACGCACCAGATTGCCCAAACGGTCAAACGCATTGAATTCGTGGGCGAGTTCGCGAAACAATTCTTCCCGCTGCCCTTCGCTCGATTCGATCGCCGCCGACTCACTGATCTCGAGGGCCGGCCGTCTAGCGGTGGTCGATTGGGCATCGGTCGCTGGCGAATTGGGATGCGATTGCTGAACGGAAACACTCGGTTCTTGTCCGGCGGCTTGATGCTGTACAACAACAACACTGGCCAGCAGCACGCCTGCAATGCAGACGGAGAATGAACGAAACGCCATGTGTGGAGAGGATGGGTTGGTGGAGGAACGATGGATGGAGAGAGGTATCGTATTCTACGCATCGTCTCGCGATGCGGCGGAGCTTTCGATCAGCTAGCAATGGCATCCCTCGTCCGGTCATGTGATAGAACCGTCATCGGATGCGCATTGAAAAACGACCGAACAATCGTCCGGTCGTTTTCGTGACGCAGCGTTATCAGATTCTAGTTAAACGGTACTCTCCCTCTGATCGCCAAAATTCAACCGTCCAGACAAAATCAAACGGAATCCATCTCGATGTTGTCGAACACGCGATTCCAAGTGACCGCACCACCGGACTTTCTCTTTGATTCAGCTTGACGACGACAGCTAATGCAATCGGTGGCATAAGGAACAGCGCGCAGACGACTGATCGGAATCGCTTTGCCACAGGCCTCGCAATTGCCATACAGTCCCTGATCCATCCGAGCAATTGCTTCCTCAATGGCGAGCAATTCGCGACTTTCGACTTCCAGCAATTGACTGTTTAATTCGTCTTGAACGGTATCTGCGGCGGCATCCAGGACATCGCCCGTCCGCTGCTGATGCAATTCTTGCAACAGACTCAAATCGCCCTTCAAAGCACGGCGCATGGCGTCGCGACGGACGATAAGCGTGTCACGGAGCTTTTCAATCGAATCTTTTCGGGCCATCACATCACCTCGCTTTTAACCTTGCCAAACCAGATCAACTCCCTGGCTAGCCCTTGGACCGCCACCACTGCCAACAGACAACCGGCTGGCCGAAAAACATCGGTGCGCCGACAGGCATCAGTTCGCCGAAAGACCTGCATGATCAACCAAGCACTGGCTACCGTACGAGGCGAACAGCAAGGTGGTTTCGTCCACTTGTGTTTCAGTCCGGCCCAATCATAGAAACGATGGCCAGCGGATTCCCCCGCTCCGCCACGATTCTCCCAGATTTGGTCCGTCTAGATGTCGTAAAGTAAGGATTATAAAGACTTTGCGGCTTCCCGGCCGTTCCCCCAAGACCGCCGAGCGAGCCAGACATTTTGCCGAAGCCGCTCCAGCCGATACTGGTGTTCTGTTCACACCCCCCGTCTGCGGCTCGACGTAAAAGCGGCTTAGTTAACGCAAATTGACTGTCCGCCCTCGTGCGAGACATCCGAAGGAGAGAGAGGGGTAATGTCTGCCCGCGCCCTGATCGGGCATGCGCGGACATTTGCATGCAACTCTTGCCGGCCACGGTGCCGGTTCAACGAACGCACATGAGCGAAGCTCACCCGCAGACGGGTCGAGGGCCGTTCATCAATGAAGGGAAACAAACGGTGAGTACGAATCATACGACAGCAACCACTTCCCTGGAGTATTCAGCGAGCCAGTCACACAAAGTGCCTGTTAACATCAACTCGCTGCCGGATGCCGTGGAATTCCGAGTCATCCGGCCGGGCGTGCCGGTCCGCCGCCTGCGATTGACGGGAAATCGTTACACGTTTGGCAGTGCCGAAGGTTGCTCGATACAGTTGGATGACCAGGGCCTGCGGCCGATGCATGCCGTCTTGATTCGCGACGCGCACCGGATACTCGTCCGTGCTTACAGTGTGCCTTTGGAAATCAATGGTACCCGCACGACCGAAGCGATCTTGCAAACCGGCGACGTGATGCGGATGGGCATCTATCGTTTTGAACTCCTTGCGGCGCCCGGAGACACGCCTGCGCCTGTGGTGCAGCAATCTTTGCTGAACCAGGATTCACACCAGGATCATAAATCTTGGCAAGAGCAATTACGTCGCGAAGCTTTGCAGTGGCGGTCAAGGCAACCCGATGTTGATGCCCGCGAAAATCGCATTGATCAACGTGAAGCACAGCTTCACGGCCGAGAATCAGAATTGTGGAATCGGGCCGAACAACTTCGCCAACGTGAAGCGGAGTTAATCTCGCAAGAGTCCACGCTTGCTCACATCCGTGACGACTACGACTGCAAAAAACAGGAAGTCTCTCGTTTGCTGGACGAGAATCGAGTTCGCCAACAAGAGATTGACAAACGCGACGAAGAATACCGTGCATTGGAGGCGGAATACCGTGAGTATGCGGCGCAAGCCAAGCAACAGTTGGAGCAGTCTCAGCAGCAAGCCCAGACGGCGACTGAGGCTGTGCAAAAAATGCGCGACCAGTTCGCTGCCCTGAATGAACAACTAGAGGACTTTTCCAGCCAGCAACGTGAACTGGAAGAGGCCCGCAACAAGGCGATCCAGGCTCAAGCCGAAAGCGAAGCGAAACAACAACAAGCGGAGACTCGCGCCTCCGAGATCTCAGCCGAATTGGATCTCGTTCGCAAACAGCAACAGGATGATCAGGTCAGGCTAAACGAAAGTACCCAAGCCGCGGAGAATTTGCGAAAGCAGGTTGAACAGCTGCAACAGCGAATCAACGATGCTGACAGCCAGGCCTCGCAGTTAAGATCGGATTATGAAGGTGCTTTGGCATCCGTCCGTCAACTGGAATTGCTGGTTGACCAAACCACAACCAAAGGGCAGCAGGATCGTGCTGACTGGGTCGCCGAGACGGAACAACTAAGAGAGACGGTCGAGCGATTGTCGGTTGATCTGGCAACCGCCAACGGTGAACTGGCTGAACTGCGGCAGGCCAACGAACTGCTGACCCGTCGAATTGCCGATGCTGAACAACAACGCGACGAAGCCAAAGCTGAGGCCCGGCCCAGCAGCGAGCTACTCGAGACCTTGCGCGGCGAGTTGAATTCGGCCAACGAGCGGCTGCAGCAAATGCAATGCGAGCATGAAGTAACCGTCGCGCGTCTGGCCCAACAACGGGAAGACGATCAGCTTGAGGCTCAGCGGCTGTTGGAACAGCAACGCGAGCACGAAGAAACCATCGCCCGCCTGGCCCAGCAACGCGAAGACGATCAGCTTGAGGCTCAGCGGCTGTTGGAACAACAACGCGAGCACGAAGAAACCATCGCCCGCCTGGCCCAACAACGGGAAGACGATCAGCTTGAGGCTCAGCGGCTGTTGGAACAGCAACGCGAGACGGATCGCCAACTCGCCCAGCAGCAGCTTGCCGATGCACTGGCTGAGCGTGATGCAGCTGCAGTCGTCGATCAAGATGACATCGTTTCCGACTCGCCCCAACCGCCCGCTGCAAGTGATTCCGCGGTCGATTCAGAGCCCCTGGCTGGTGACCAGTCGCTTGCTGCTGCCGCGGCCCTGGGCACAATCGCGTCGATGATGTCATCCGACGACGCGAATGCAGACAGCGAGTCCCCGTATGATCCATCCGTAACCGATCAGCCGGTGCAGGACCATGACGAGGGTTGGCCGACTTACCAGTCGGGATCAATCTACCAGTCAGAATCAATCGAGAGCCAAGATCCGCTGGGCCACGTTGATTCGGAAATCGCAAGTTCCCTTGAATCCGAAGCAGATCGGTTCGACGACTCGGACAGCAGTGATGCCATCGAAGCAGACACAGCCAACAGAGTCGAAATGCTGCCGCCGCCGTCTGATTGGACTAGTGACGCCGCAGAACTTCTGACGGAATCGGAATCGGTAGTCGCTGAAGCTGAGCAATCAACAACGGAAGATGAACCCGAGACCACATCCCTTTGGCGGGTCGAGTCCGAGCAGGCGGTTGAGTCTTCCGGACACTTTTCCGCTTGGGAAAGCGAAGATCAGGCTGTTGATCCACAACGCGAATTCGCTGCACAGGACGGCGATGTGCAATGGCAAGATGAATCGCCAGAGGTCGCCGTCAACGAAATGATTGACGACATCGAGCAAAACGTCGGTCAAGTCATCACGGACGCTGATTCAAGCGACGAGGCCTGGAATAGCGTTTCTGAATTGGAAGACGAGACGCACCCAGACGCGGCAGAGGACGCGATGGCGGAAGATTCGCTTTCTTCCTGGGAAACCACCGAACCAAGCGAAGACCAGGCCTACGATGCCGGCGCGCCCGCGGCCGAGTATCACGACGTACCCGTCGCAGATCACGATGAGTACGAGCAAGAGCCGGGGGCCGAGTATGAGCAAGAGCCCGCGTCTGAGTACGAGCAAGAGCCGGCGGCCGAGTACGAGCAAGAGCCCGCCTCTGAGTACGAGCAAGAGCCCGCCTCTGAGTACGAGCAA
>JBFJVZ010000079.1:0-20937 GCA_041623895.1 Pirellulaceae bacterium
AGGGCGGATACTTGGATCCCGGCAAGTTTACTCGCTGGGATAAAACACTGGGCACGGCGCTGGTTCCGGGTGCCGATGTGCGCAGCCATTTGATCATCGATGACCGTTCCGTTTGGGACGTGCGCTACAGCAACGACGGGGCGGGACGGCGAACAACGACCGTTCCCGAGCCGGCGAAAGTGACGGATTACGCCGTCTTCTTTGGTTGTTCTTTCTTGTTTGGCGAAGGATCCAATGACGAGCAAACGATTCCGTCTCAATTCGCGGCGTCGTTGCCAAAGTATCACGCTTATAACTACGGTGTGCCCGGCTATGGAACGCAACAGATGCTCGCCAAACTGCAGACGGGCACGATTGCCGACGAGATTGACGAGGACACCGGCGTCGTCATCTACGTGTACTTGGAGAACGTTCACGAACCACGCGTGATTGGCGGCATGCAAATCTCCAACTCATTTGCCTGGAACTATCCGTACTACGACTTTGACGACGACGGCCAGGTCCGCCGCTTCGGAAACTTCAGCTCGGGCCGCCCCGTGCTTTCCAAGGTTTATTGGCTGCTTGGTAAGAGTCAGTTTGTTCGCATGATGGGCCTGAACTTCCCGCGACCGCATGAAGATCATTATCGGCTGACAGCGGCCATCATCGAGGAATCAAAGAAACTTTGCCAAAGTCAACTAAAGTGCAAGGAGTTCTTGGTTGCAGCCTACCCACGACCGGCAGCTCACAAGCGACTGTTTGGCTACTTGCAGAAAGCGAACATCAAGTATCTGGATTATTCCGATCTTTTTGACCCTGATAGCGAAGAGTTGAGTCACGTCGGTGACGGGCATCCCACACCGAAGGCAAATCGTATCTTTGCTCAGCGACTGGCCGCCGACATCGCCTCGCTCGAGAAAACTGAATAGCAATTACTAACTTAATTAATCAACGACATGCGTTTCAGCCACGACCACAAACTGTTACTGATCAGCAACTGGAAATGCGGTTGTTCGACGATTGCCGACATGTTCGCGCCGATCACCGAGTTCGACTGGAATTCGCGTGAGGCGTGCAAACAGATCTTCGGCAAAGACTACAACGATCTGGTCCATTACCCCGCCGGCCTGATGCGGCAGGAGTTTCGCCGGCTGGGTTGGGACTTTGACCAATACGTAAAAATCAGTTCCGTCCGCAATCCCTGGTCGCGAACGGTCTCGCTGTACGAGCACGTCAAGCGCATCGGCTTCAAAGGCAGCTTTGATTCGTTCGTCGCAGATGAACTTCCCAAGTGGCGAAGCGGTCTGATCAATCGCTGGAACACGTATGAAATGCTGCATGAGAACGGCGAGCGGATCGTCGATCATGTGATCCGCATCGAACATTTGGAAACCGACTTGCGGCCGGTGGTGGCGTCAAGGTGGCCCGGCTTGAACCTGGATTACGGCACCAAGTCGAATACGGGCAACCACAAGCCTTACGAACAATACTACACCAATAAAAAGACGGGCGAGATCGTCGAAGATTTCTTTGCCTACGACGTGCAGGCCTTCGACTATCGCTTCGACGATGCCTTGGCGACATGACCCAACCAGTGGTCAGCGTTTGCATGCCGGCGTTTAACGCCGGCCGCTTCATTGACGAGGCGATCGCCAGTCTGCTAACTCAAACGTTCGCTGACTTCGAGTTGCTGATTATTGACGATGGCAGCAGCGACGACACGCTGAACATCGCCGAACGCCACGCGGCTTCAGATACTCGGGTCAAGGTACTTCGGAACGACCGAAATCGCGGTCTCGTCTACACACGAAACCGGTTACTGAAGGAAGCATCCGGGTCTCTGATCGCGTCGGCTGACGCGGATGATGTTTTTGCCAATACGCGGCTCCAACAGCAAGTCGACTTTATGCGCGCTCATGCGGATGTCGGTGCCGTCGGTGGCAACGTGCAGTTTCGTGATGAAGCGGGCAAGGCAATACGCGAACCTTCGGATTTGGACCAAGATGATGCCGAGATACGCTTCTTTCTGATGCTGGGCCCTTGCATTTGGAATACCGTCACGATCTATCGCAAGGAATTGCTAACCAAAGTTGGCGGCTACCAAGGCTGCCTGGACGGCGGTGCAGAGGACTACGATCTCTGGTGCCGACTCTCAAAAACTACGAAATTCGCAAATCTGAAAAGCATTCTTGCCACGGTTCACGTTCACGAAGCATCGGTCACTGCCAACGAAGAGGCGACCAAGTCAAACATCTACGATGTTGCCAGACCGATGTTGTCAGAATACTTGGGGCGCGACATCGATCGGGATGAGGCGAAGGACTTGATATTGTTGTTCTGGAACGGGCTGGGCACTCGGACGGATATTTCCAACGTTTTGGCACTTGCGCGAACCCTGAACACGGTGGCCGCAGAACGGGAATCGCCAAAGACCTACCGGCTTCTCAAGCAACGAATGCACGACGCGCTTTGGAAACAAGGGCAAGCCGAAGTCTACGCGAATCGGCGGCAAAGCTTGGATGCGATCCGGTTCGCATTGTCCTTGTCTCCGATTGGCTTTGCCAGAGGGTCGTTTGCCACGTATCTAGCGCGGCTGGCGACGCCCAATTGGATTCGCAGCGCAGTCAAATCGCGGCGGGGATCGATATGAGCATGCCACTCGCGGAAACTGTCAGCGAAAATCACGACTCCATGGTCAATCGGCCCAAGATTTTGTCGATCTGCGTCCATCCCCCGCAAATGCCGGGATCGGGTGGTGCAGTACGCGCGTATCACTTTGCCAACGCACTCGCTGATTATGGAGACATGACGCTGGTCTGTCTCGGTGGACCGAGCGGCCAAGACGAAGTCAATCCGCACATTCGGGAGAAGTGTTCCCGGGTGATCGTGCCTGCGTCTGAAACGGCTGGTCAACGAGCAAGTTCGAGGCCGACTTCGCGGCTGGGAAGTTGGCTTCGAACCATCAAGACCATTGGCTTTCCTTGGCAAGACGACTGGTCAGGTTTTACTTCCTATTGTCTGCAATACTGCCCACACAGCGGCGCCAGCGGGTCGCAAAAATTGCTGGGATTCGTTTTTAGAAATGAATTTCGTTTGCTCTCGAAACTCACAAACTTGCCGCCCGTTTCGCTGCAGATCTACCGCGATGCGTGGGCAAGAGTGTGGCCGCAAATTCGCGAACTGCTGCAGCGGGAATCGTTTTCGCTAATCTTCTTCGAGAACAGCATCTACTATCCATTCGCCGAGCAAGTGCAACGGCAGATTCCCGGAACACCGGTCGTCTGCAATGCGGCAAACATCGAATACAAGCTGCAGGAAAGACTTGCGGACTACATCGATGACAATTGGCAATCTGAATGGGATCACTCGCAAGTCTGTTTAATCAAAGCGTTGGAAAAGGACGCGTTCAGGAAGTGCGACCTGGTCATCACTTGCTCCGAGGAAGACAAGCATTTGGCCGAACAACTTGCTCCTTTGTCCAAGCACTGCGTGATCGGTAACGGTGTAGATCTCGATTATTTTCGTCCCGTCGATCAAGCTGGGACCGAGATCCCCACGTTGCTGTTTACGGGATCTTTTCGCTATCCGCCCAACCAGGACGGCCTGAGATTCTTTGTCAAGGAAGTTTTCCCGCTGATCAGCAAAGAACGTCCCGCCTGCCGGTTCCATTTCGCGGGATTCGATGCGCAGGACATGTACGACGAGTTACAGATCGACGATTCTCGCATTTCCTGTATCTCCAGCCCTGCAGACATACGTCCCTGCTTCG
This sequence comes from Pirellulaceae bacterium, assembly GCA_041623895.1. GTDB lineage: Bacteria > Planctomycetota > Planctomycetia > Pirellulales > Pirellulaceae > JBFJVZ01. The sequence goes on from JBFJVZ010000079.1 coordinate 3,749, forward strand.
CCGATGTCTCGGTTTTCGTAGTACCCTTGCGGATCGGTGGCGGCACGCGACTGAAAATCTTGGAAGCGATGTCGATGGAAACCGCGATCGTATCAACGCGGATCGGCGCCGAAGGAATCCCCGCTGGCGACGGCCAGCACTTACTGCTCGCTGACTCGCCGCAAGATTTCGCCGACGCCGTCATCAGGCTGATCGACAACCCGACCCTGCGAGAAAACATGGTCCGCGACAGCGCGACTTGGGTCCGAGAACACTTCGATTGGAACCACCTGTGCGCACATGCTGTGGCACAAATCAAGGAATTGGTCGCGAATTAGCTTGATGAGCGATCCGCTGATTTCCGTAATTGTTACCTGCTACAACCAGGAAGACTGCATCGCGGCGACGGTCGGCAGCGTGACCGCACAAACATACACCCGGCTTGAGTGCATCGTCGTCGATGACGGTTCGACGGACGGGTCAGCACAAGTGATTCGCGAGTTGGCCGCCAATGATGATCGTATCCAACTGATTGGCAAACAAAACGGCGGCGTGGCGGCTGCGCGAAATTCGGGCTTTCGTGAGGCGGGTGGTGAATTTATCCAATTCTTGGATGGTGATGACACGCTGGAGCCAGAAAAACTTCAGCGTCAGATCGATCATTTTGCCTGCGATGACAGCATCGACGTTTCCTTCACCAACCATCGTTTCTACGATGCCGGCAAGCAGGTTTACAGCACTTACGAATTTGACAAGATCGATGAATATCCGTTGGAGCAGATGTTGTTCAAATGGTTTGACGGTGTCAGCTTGCCCGTCCACGCACCCCTGTATCGACGCCGCATTTGGCAACCTGAGGAATTACCCTGTCCCGTTGACTATCACGAACGCTGCGAGGACTGGGTGTTCCTGGTGATGGTAGCGATGAAGGGCGTCAAGTTTGTTTACTTGGACCAGATCCTGTGCACCTACCGCATCGACAGCAACAACTTTACGGGCACATCACGAGACTGGAACGTTGCCTCCATTCTTGCCGCCGTCTATTTGCAGGACAAAATTCCTGAGCAGTATCGCGATCGGTTTTTGAAAGATGCCATTGGCCGGACCTTGGATCGCTATCACAACGAGATGAAACCGGCGGTCCTGCAAGCGTCCAAGAACTGGCAAATCGGCAATTTTTTGTCACGACCATTTTTCAGGGCGGCCAGATTCTTGCGACGCGGTGCCGCCGTGACGGGTACTCATTAAGATGTGCGGCGTGCTCGGATTCTGGGGCGACGTCCAGCGATCGCAGTTCGAGCATGCGCTGGAAAGACTGCAGCATCGCGGTCCGGACGGAGCAGGAATTTGGCGAGACAAAAAGTGGCCGCTGACTCTGGGGCACCGGCGACTGGCGATCATCGACCCAACCGATGCCGGGGCTCAACCGATGCACCTGGGCGACCACACGATTGTCTTTAACGGGGAGATCTACAACTTTTTGGAGATCCGATCAACGCTCCAGCAACAGGGCTACCAATTTTCGACGCACTCCGATACCGAAGTTTTGCTCGCGGCTTACGACCACTGGGGACCATCCTGCCTTTCCCAACTGAATGGTATGTGGGCGATCGCAATCTGGAATCGGCGCGATGAGTCATTGTTTTTGTCGCGAGACCGTTTCGGCAAGAAACCGTTGTTTTACTGTTTTCAGCAGCAAACTTTCATCTTCGGGTCCGAGATGAAGGCTTTGATGCCGTTGATGCGGAAAGTCAGTTTGCACGAAGAATTTGCGCAGTTCTCCCATCAGCTGTTCAGCTATGAGAGCACGGACCAGTGTTTGATCAAAGACATCGTGCGGTTTCCCGCCGGGGCGTATGCGGTCCTCAAACCCGATGACATCGAAAACGGTCGAATCAATCTTATCCGCTACTGGGACACACTGGATCATTTGGTTGACGTGCCCGAGACGTATCAGGAGCAAGTCGAGCGGTTCAGGGAACTGTTCGTGGATGCTTGCCGCTTGCGAATGCGATCGGACGTCCCGATCGGAACTGCACTCAGCGGAGGTATCGATTCATCCGCTGTTGCCTGCACGATGCATCATGTTGCCAATCATGTCAGCGGTGAATCGATGGCAGTAGATTGGCAACGAGCCTTTGTGGCAACCTTTCCCGGCACTTTGCTGGATGAACGCGAATACGCCGAATCGGTGGTCGATCATATTGGCGCCCAAGGCGTGTATCTGCCGATCGATCCTGCGGCTGGAATGGAAAAACTGGGCGACTATTTGTATCTGTTCGAGGAGTTGTATTGGACAACTCCGATCCCCATGATTGACATCTATCGTTCGGTCGCGGACGACGGAGTCAAAGTCACCATCGACGGACACGGGGCGGATGAACTGTTGTCGGGCTACGACGGGTTTTTGAAGGGACTGGATGACAGCCTCTGGGATCTCTCCTACGCCAAACACGTGTTGCGGTGTTGGGGAAATCCCGATCCAAGACTGAAAGACGTTTGGCATCAACTGGTCGTCAATCACCGCGGCAAGAAAGGGTTGCTCAAGTTCTTGGCGAAGCGATTGCTTCGGCCCCAGCGCGAAAACATCAAAGGCAAGCAATATGGCCATTTGAATCAAGAACTTTATTCATGTTTCCATCAGGGAATTCTTCCCACCTTGCTACGCAACTACGATCGCTGCTCGATGGCCGCGAGTGTCGAGATCCGCATGCCGTTTATGGATCATCGATTGGTATCCTTCTGTTTCTCACTGCCTTGGCAAAGCAAAATCCCCAAAAGCAGCACGTACACCAAGGCGATCATTCGCGACGCGATCGGACCCTGGATGCCCAAGAAAGTTAGAGAGCGGCGGAGCAAAATTGGCTTCAGCACACCGGTGGCCGAATGGTTCAAACGCGGCTGGAAAGATTGCATCATGGACACCATTCAGTCGCAGGCATTTGCGGAATGCGAATTGATCGACTCTGCTGCGGTCAAAAAGCGCGTTCAGTCGGCGATCGAGGAAAACGTACCGGGGCACGAAGCGGATCGGGCTTGGGCCGCGCTGATGCCGTTTTTTTGGCAGCAGAGTTTTTTGAGACGGGCCGCAGCACGGTGTTGACCGATCAGCGACGCCCGTCAACTCGGGGAATTCCCAGCCATCCGAACGAGTTCTGTGCTGCGGTCGCACCCGTCGCCAGCAGCGAGCCTCGGCCACTGTGGAGCGTATTGATCCCTACGCATAACTGTGCCAATTATCTTGAGCAAACGCTGCAGTCCGTCCTGGAGCAAGACCGGGGACCGCAGCAGATGGAGATCCTGGTCGTCGACGATCACTCCACCGAGGATGATCCTATCAGCGTGGTCAATCGTGTTGCGGGCGACCGCGTCCGATTTATTCGGCAACAAAGCAACGTCGGCAAATCGCGAAACTATCAGAGCGGGCTGGACGCTTCGCGCGGTCGTCTGATTCATCAGCTTCACGGTGACGACAAAGTGGGCCAGGACTTTTACCGGTCGATGGAAGCGTGTTTTGACCGTTTCCCGGAGGCAGGCGCGTTTTTTTGCCAGTCGGAATACATCAACGAAAGCAACGAAGTCACCGGATGCACGGGACGCGAACTTGACGAAACCGGACTGTTGCAAGATTGGCTGGAAAAAATTTACATTCGCCAAAGAATTCAAACGCCATCCATCGTTCTCCGCCGCGAAGTCTACGAGCAACTCGGCGGCTTTGACCAAAGGCTAACCGCATTTGAAGACTGGGAGATGTGGGTGCGGGCAGCCGTTTGCTTTCCGTTTGGTTTCAACGCTGACTGTACCGCTGGGTATCGCGTCTACAACGCAAACACATCACATCAAAGCATTATCAGTGGTAAGCGTCCGCGAATCCAAAAACAGGTGCTGCGGATTGTCGATGCGTATGTGCCCGAAAACGTGCAACGCAAATGCGGGGCGTTACGGGCACGCGAAGTCGCTTATTACTTGACACGATGTCTGCCGATCGCGGTCAGCCATCGCCGCCCCATCGCCTGGTTGCGATTGTGCGGTCATATCGCGACTTACAGCTTGCACCCGCGGGTTTGGTATTACGCTTTCCGCTCGTCATTGCAGGCCAAATCATGACCGGGAGCAGGAAAGTTTGATGTTCAAGCCGGCAATTGAAAAAACTCGAGCGGCGATTCTATCCCGCGTCAATCAGGCTCGATTGCGACGGGGATTTGCTGGAATTGCGGCCGATACGATCCCGATCGTGTTCATCTTCACGCCCGAAATCTCTCACCTGGCTCCCTATTGTGTGCCTGTGCTCGATTCGCGATTCACACCTGTATTGGTGATGAATTCTGTCCCCGCAAGTGACATCGATTGGATTCGCTCCATTCATCCCAATCTGCGGTTGGTTGAGTTAAAGCACTCACTGAGCCGTAATTCGAAAAGTCTGCTTGCTCACGGCGATGTGCTCAACGATTTATTCGCGATCGTGCCGGGCAATTTCATCATTCAGGATCCCGATTGCTTTGTCACCGACCAGAGTTTTTGGGACCAAGTGCAACTTACCGATCAAGATTTTGCCGCCGGCGCTTTTTGGGAACAGGCAAAGGACCCTGATCATGTTTTGCCGCACACCTTTTTCTTGATGTTCAATGTGAACATCTACCGCGCGGTCGCTTCCAAGTACCAAATCAATGCGGGTGTATTTCGGACATTACCACCGAGCGCAGCGCAAACAGCCCGGCAGATGGGCTACGAAGTCGGTCAGTTCCCACATAAATTTAAAGATTACTTTGACACGCTGCAGGCGTATTGGGTTTTAAGCCTGGCCGAAGGTTGGCAGTTCCGCGAGCTTTCCGGTCAGCAAGAACGCGTCTTTCACATCGGAGGAACCAGTTACCTGCACAAGACCGACATCGACTTGTCGCATTGGGACTATTGGCCGCTAAGCGTCCATTATTTCAACTTACGACTTCTGGAACAGGATCTTGGCCAACGGTTTCGCCAGCGTTACGGCAGGCTGTTTGAAATGTACGGGTCGGCGGACGGCTTGCTGGCAGCAAATCCTGAGTTTAGCGGCGGTTGGCGGCGGGCCGAAATTGACGGCATCCTTGACTGTGTTATCGACCGCTAAAGCAAATCGCGACCAACCGAGCGGCGGGAAGCCCCGGTACTTTGTCCACCTGGATGGCTTGCGCTGCCTGGCGATTTCATTGGTGATGATTGAACATTTTGGCGGTCCACTGGCACAGTATTTTTCCGCGGGTTATTACGGCGTCGACTTATTCTTTGTGCTTAGCGGTTTTCTGATCACTTCGATTCTGTTGAAGTCCCAAGGCGATTTTGGTGCCGCCTACAAAACGTTCATGGGCCGCCGCACGCTGCGAATTTTCCCGGTGTATTACCTTGCCCTGGCCGTGTTGTTCGTCTGCAACTTCGCCAGCACTCGCGACGATATTCTTTGGCTAGGCAGCTATACCTGGAATTATGCCTGTGCGATGCGAGAAGGAGAAAACTGGCTCTTCTACCTGTGGTCGCTATCGGTTGAGGAGCAGTTTTATCTGTTTTGGCCTTTTGTGGTTTTGACGTTACGCGGCAAACCTCAGATGCTGTTGGTACTGACAGTTTCATTGGTTTGCATCAGTTACAGTCAGCTTGTCTATAACATCTTTCCGGCATTAACTGCCTACAATTACACCGGACTGATTAATCGCATGGGATCGTTGGGGCTCGGTGCGCTGGGTGCGATCGGATTCATCGGCGGCTGGATACCGCGTCGGCTGTTGATGAACCGCATGATCGAACTGCTGACCTGGGCATTGCTTGTTTGGGCCCTGGTCAGCCAAACAAACTATCGACTTCCCGTGATGGGCATTTGTTCGCTGATTCTGGTGCTGAAAGGCGTCAACGGCGATTACACGATTCCGATGGTGCCCGCGGCGCTGGCTCATCCGGCGACTGTCTTCGTGGGGCGAATTTCATACGGCATCTACGTGTACCATTGGCCGTTGGGATTGGCGCTTAACGAGTACGTTTTCGATCCGCTCTGGCTGAGCATCGATTTTTCAGCCTTAGGACCGCTTGCCAAACTTCGCTGGCATTCGTGGCTGATCAAATTGCCGCTGTACTATGCCGCGGTGGTTGCTGTGGCTTACCTTTCGTATCGGTACTTTGAGTCACCGCTGCTGGGTCTGAAGGATCGCTGGTTTCCGGGCGACCAGCGAAAGCCGGCTTTTGCGGTTGAAGGTGCCAGCGGCTGACCGATGTCGGATAACACACCTTTCGTTTCCGTCCTGGTTACCGTTTACAACCGCGAGCTCTACTTGCGTGAAACGCTGCAGAGCATCCTGGCGTCAAGCTATCAAGACTTTGAAGTCATCGTCGTTGACGATCGCTCGGCGGATCACTCGGTCGAGATCGGCAAAGAAATTGAGGCCAACGATGACCGTGTTCGTTTGATCGTCAATGATCAGAACCTTGGCGACTACGGCAATCGCATGAAAGCGGCATCACTGGCCCGCGGCGATTTTCTCAAATACGTCGATTCGGATGACCTGATCTATCCTCACGCTCTGGAAGTGATGGTCCGGAGCATGGAGCGTTATCCGGACGCGGCTGTTGGACTGGCTCATTCGATGGCCGAGGATGATTCACCCTATCCTTGGCGTTTGACTGCGGAGCAGGCGTACCGAAAACACTTCCTCGGGCGTGGCTGCATGAGCTGCGGTCCCACCGGTGCCATCATCCGCCGCAGCGTGTTCGAGACGATCGGCGGTTTCCGCCCGGAGTGGGGCGTGCTTTCCGATTCCGATTTATGGTTCCGCATCGCTGCGGTACATCCGATCGTTTTGCTGCCGCCCGGACTGGTTTGGTGGCGCCGCCACCCGGGACAGGAATTCAGCAAAGACGGCGCGGCGATCGATTATCTACAGCGTGGGTTCGAGCTGGACATGTTGCACTTGAATGATTCCGCTTGTCCGCTGTCAGAAAACGATCGAGACCAGGCTCTGCGGATCCGCCAGCATCGCATGGCGCGGCACGTGCTTTCACTGGCATTAAAACAACGTCGGCTGGGACTGGCCAACCAACTGTACAAAGCATCGGGACTATCCGTCGGCAAGCTGATAGCGGCCTTCAAAAGCCAGTCATGAATGCGCAGACACCTCGACTGTAGAAAACGCGTTTTGAATTCACGATGAAGATTCCTTTCACCAAATACGCGATCAAGCGGTTCAACGCTGCCTTGGAAAAACAATACGCTGACTGTGCCGCAGCTTCGGCCAGCATGAACCAGCGGAGCCATGCCCGCTACCACATCATCAATGCTTTGCTTGAAAATACGCCACAGAAACGGTACCTGGAAATCGGCGTCCGCAATCCGCAAGACAACTTTGATCGCATCCGTGCCGAATTCAAGGTTTCCGTTGATCCCGGCGTGGAATCTCGGATCAATCACGCGACCTATCCGATGACCAGTAACGAGTTTTTTGAAAAACTGTTTGCCGGCAGATTGGAGATCGAACATCGCACGTTTGATTTGGTCTTTATCGACGGTCTTCACCTGGCCGACCAGGTTTACCGCGATATCCAGAATTCGCTTCAAGTCATTGCGGACATTGGTTACATCGTGCTTCACGATTGCAACCCGCCGACCATCTACCATGCTCGCGAGAACTTTCGCGAACAGGGACCGGCCACGCATTTTTGGAACGGCACGTCTTGGAAGGCTTATCAACGTTTCCGCAGCGAGAGCGATAAACGCTGCTTTGTTGTCGATGTTGACTGGGGCATTGGTGTGATCGTCAATCACAGTGAAGACCCGGCAAATCGACTGCCCGCTGATGTGAACCCATTCTACGAATACAACGTGATGGCGGCTGATCGGAAAACAATCCTGAATCTCTGCGACGTTGCGGGCGTACCGGAACTGAAGTCTCTGCAATAGATCAATTTCATGGTTGATGTGGGATCATCGGTAGGCCAGGACTTGTCCTGGCGCCTTATTGCCAGGACAAGTCCTGGCCTACGAGAAATCTGAAAATGCACTGAGGTCGGCTGCCCTGCCTGACACAATCCAAAACAGCCTTTTGCAAGACGGTTTAGCTTTCGGCTCGGCGGGAGCCTCTGCTCCGCGACAGCCGATGTAACCCGCAAGCATGTCCACCTCGCGTTCTCTCGTTTCGATTGTCATTCCGGCGTACAACGCGGCCGACTTCATCGGCAATGCCTTGGATGCCGCGCTTGGACAAACGTATGACGCTATCGAAATCATTACGGTTGATGATGGCTGCACGGACAATACCGCCCAGATCATTCAGTCCTACGACGACAATCGGATTCGTTACATCCGACAAGAAAACCAAGGACAATCCGCAGCAATCAACCGTGGCGTGCAGGAATCGAGCGGCGATTTGATCAAGTTGTTCGATGCCGATGATTGGATCAATCGGGAACACATCGAGACTCAAGTCGCATCGATTGGTGAACGTAATGACGTTGTCTCGTCATGCCGCTGGGGATACTTCGTCGAAGATTTCACGAAGCCGGTTGTGTTTGACGAGTACACCAATCGCGACTACGACGATCCGCTGGAGTGGCTGATCGATTCCTTGCAGAAAGACGAAGGGATGATGGGCGGCTGGAAGTGGCTGATTCCACGATCGGTCTGGGACAAGGCAGGGGGCTACGATCCGCGACTCGGTCTGAACAACGACTTTCATTTCAGCATTCAACTGTTGCTGTCCTCGGGCGGCGTACGTTTCGCAAACGATGCCGTCTACAGCTATCGCAAAGGCGTTTCCGGCGCGGTCAGCGGCAGCGGCGACCGTAAAGCGATGGAGTCCGCGTTGCTGACAACCCAGCTGGGCAGTCAATTACTCCTGGACCGTGAGGATTCAACTCGCATTCGCTCGATCTGTGCCGACCGGTATCAACAGTGGCTATTTTGTTTCTACCCAGAGTTTCCAGACTTGGCCCGGCGGGCTGAAGCGAAGATCCAAGAACTCGGGGGCAGTTCGCTGAAGTTGCCCGGCGGCCGATTGCTCCAACTATTGCGCCCCATCATTGGCTGGAAGGGCGTCCGCCGACTCCAATCCCTGGTCCGCCGATGCGGCTGGCGCAAGGTACTCGCCCACAAGAGCCGGCGGCGATTGTCCGAGTTTCAATAGACACGCAGTTGGCAATGCATCGCTGGAAAGAATTCGCGTGAAGCAAGTACGGATCACGACCTGGCTTGTGGCGGGCAAGTACAGAGTGGTGCAGCCATGAATCACTTGCTTTATCTCTCCTACGGCAGCGGGCCGCACCAACAGGAAGTCATCTTTTCCGCGTTGTCGGCACACCATTGGTCACCAGCGGGTGAAGACTATCAAATCTGGATCTACACCGACGAGACAGACACTTTCAAGGGTCTGCCGTTTGAGATTCAATTCATATCGACCGCGCGGTGGAACGACTGGGCGGGGCCGAAACAGTTCAATCACCGTCGCAAGATCCTGGCCCTCAAACACGCCATCGAGCATCACGCGGGGCCTGTTGTGTTGTTGGATGGCGACACCTGGTTACGCGCACCGGTATCTCGATTGTTCGAACGGGTGGGACCGGGTCGAACATTGATGCACATTCGCGAAGGCGACATTTCAAGGATCGACACGCCGCTGTTCCAGCGCATGCGTGAACTGCTACAGTCGGCGGACTTACAAGATCGTAATGGAAACCGTTTTCGTATCCCAACTGACGTGGCGATGTACAACGCGGGCGTGATTGGAATCGATTCGGCGGATGCCGGGCTATTGGATCAAGTGCTGGACTTGACCGATCAACTGTGCGAACTTTCTGACCTGCACGTACTGGAACAATTCGCATTCTCTTATGTGCTGGCCCAAGGCACCGCCCTGGGCGAGGCAGATGACCTGGTGTTTCATTACTGGCCTCCGTACCTGCACGATCCCTTTCGCAAAGAACTTCCGCAGTTGATGGCCGAGTCGGAATCGCTGCCGCTTCGCCAGCGCGTCGACCATCTGTATGCTCATCGGCCCCGGCCAACATGGCTTCGCCGCGGCAAGGTGGTCGCTAAACGAGCTTTGCAAATGGCCGGCGTGATTCGCGGTCGCTGTCGATCCAACGAGTGGTAGGGAGTCGCGGGACTACAGGATGCCAGCTAAGAAACTTGCCGTAGTCCATTGGTTTCCGTTGGAACAGTATCCGCCGGCAACCAACTTGCTGGATTATTTCGCCGCGAATACGGATTGGCAAATCGATGCATACACGTGCGCGAATGATCGAGGACTGACGCCCTACCAGAATCCCGCAGTCACGATTCATCGGCGGCGATTTCCCAGTCGCTCACTGAATCGGCTACGGCGTTGGACGGCCTATCTTAGTTTTCCGCTGATTGTCTTTTTTCAGCTGCTGAAGATACGGCCGGATACGCTGTTGTATATCGAACCACATTCTGCTTTGCCAGCGTTTTTGTATTGCTCGCTCGCGCGGCGCTGTCGGCTCTTCATTCACTACCACGAGTATCGTGACCGAGACGAATACAGCCAGCCTGGAATGCGACTCGTGCGTTTCTACCACTGGATCGAAAGACGTTTCCTGTATCGGCGGGCAGAATGGATTTCGCAGACGAACGCCGATCGAAATCGCATGTTTTACGAAGATCTGCCGGACGTCAATTTGGACAAGCTGAAGGTCCTGCCGAATTATCCACCCCAGGCCTGGACGGATGGCGAGCGAGCGAGATGGAAGAATTGTTCCGACCAGCCGCTACGTTTGGTTTACGTCGGTGCCGTTTCGTTGCGTGACACTTTCATCAGACCCCTGATCGAGTGGCTACGGAGCGGCGCTTCAGTGGATCACATCACGCTGGACATTTTCTCCTACAACAATGACGCAGAGACTCATCAGTTCCTGCAGGCATCAGCGAACGATGCGATCCGGTTTCACGCCCGAGGCGTTGACTACAAGGAGATTCCGTCGCTGCTGGTCGACTACCATGTTGGTTTGATTCTGTATCGCGCCAACACGCGAAATTATGTCTACAACGCTTCCAACAAGCTATTTGAATACCTGGCATTGGGGCTGGATGTCTGGTATCCGCCTCCGATGCTTGGTGTGAAGCCTTACGCGAACGCCGACTCATGGCCCCGCGTTCTGGAAACCGATTACGAGCGATTATCGGCGGTCGACATGTGTCGGCGACGTAATCGTTCGGAAATACCGGAAGCGGCAGAGAAGTATTGCTGCGAGCAAGCCTTGCGACCGCTCAAGGAATGGATGGAAGCTGCGCCCCGCGAATGAGCTTGTGTAGCCATGTAACTCCGAACCGTGTCGCGAAAGTAATTTCCCGCGGCGGATTCGCGGGAGGCGCCAGGACTTGATGAAGGCACTGTACACTGGGATTCTTTCAGAAGGCACCACATCGCGGCTGCGTCTCGATGCGCTCAAGCGTGTGACGGATCGCTGGACATGGTCGGCCCTGGACACGGACATACCATTTCGCGCTCAATCTCGGCTCATGCGTTCGTTGGCATTTCGCTTTCGCGTTGGCAGTGCTGTTCGTGCCATCAATGGTGAAATTGTCAAATCCCTTGCCAATGATCGCTACGACCTGATCTGGGTGGACAAAGGAGTCTACCTGTGGCCGGAGACGGTCAAGAAATTGCGAGCGCAAGCTGGGCTGCTGGTACACTACACACCCGACACTGCGTTTCTGAACAACCATTCGCGGTTCTTTGATGCCACCGCCGACCTGTATGATTTGCTGATCACCACCAAATCATTTGAACAGCAGCAGTATCTTGATTTGGTTGCAGCTGATCGTTTGATGGTAACAACTCAGTCTTACGATGGATGCCAGCATCGACCGCGCTGTAGTTTCGCAGACAAACGGCACGAAGCGGTCTTTGTTGGACTTTGTGAATCGGATCGTGAGGATTGCATCCGAGAGCTGATCAAAGTTGGAATACCCGTGCGGCTTGGCGGCCACGGCTGGAATCGTTTCCTTCGTCAACAGCGGGGCAACCCGCTGATCTGTTTCGAGGGGGCACGAGTCTTCGGTGATCGTTACACCGATTTGCTCTCCGCCGCAACGGTCGGTTTGGGATTGCTGACCAAACGATTCCCCGAATTGCATACAACGCGGACGTTTGAGATCCCGGCCTGTGGTACTGCCCTGGCGACCGAACGTAACGTGGAAACTTCGCGATTATTTGCAGAGGACGAGGCAATATTCTTTTCGGACTATCGGAAACTGGCTGAGCGGCTAAAAGACGTCTGGAGCTCGCCCAAGACGCTGGAATCGATTGCCCAGCGGGGCCTGGAAAAGGTCCGATCGGCTGGATTGGACAATGACACGGTGATGCGTCAGGCGCTTCAGCGAGTCCGCCTGATTTGAGCAAGTGTTCTGAAGTTCGATTCGACGGACCGCTAGGCTTCGTCTCAAAACGGGAGGGCGAGGCTCCCGCCGAGCCGCACTTTGTCGCCAACGCCACGGCTCAGCGGGAGCTTCGCCCTCCCAGTTACCACGAATCTGAGTTTTGAGATGAAGCCTAGCCAAGCTAGCGCTTTGTCAAAACACTACGGTGTTTGGAAAGATATTCCGGCATTTCTGATACCGAAGGGTGGTTCAAAACCATTTCCTCTCTTTTGCTGCTCGGCCATCTCGGGTACTACGTACCTAGTGCGTCGCCGAAGTTTGGCGATCAAGTCCGACCTGACGATTGATCTTGATCCAAGTGACTGATCCGCAACCCTCCTTGGCAGCTATTCCACGACGTGTGCCTCAGGCTTTGGCGGCGTCCTACTTGCTTCAGCCGCGCGGCATCGAAACGGGATCCGCGTTTGCTTTGATTTGCCTTGCCGCGCTTGGTTATTTCCAGCTCATCCATCCCGCCATGGCGTCAATGGCTGTCTTGGTGCTGGTGATGGCCGAATTCGTTCGGCGGATGGATCGTGGAATTCCGTTGCTGCAAATCACGGCCGCCATCGCGACGCTCCAGTGGCTGATCGGACCGACACTGACCTATTACCTAGGTCTCGTGCATGGACGATACTTTATGTACGTACCGGATTCGGTCTATTTCCACTATACACTGCCCGCCACATGCGCCTACTGCGTTTGCGTGCTTGGCTTCGGCGGCTCGCTGGACCAGAGACGACTTTTAGGTTTCGTCAGCAGGGATCATTATTTTGGCGTCGGTTTGTTGTTAGTCGCTGTGTCGTTCGCATCACAGTTCGCTGCCGGTTTCATGCCGAGCGGGTTGGCATTCCTGTTTCATCTATGCTCGCAGGTTCGCTATGTCGGCGCACTGTATTTTCTGTTCTCAAATCACCGCGCACGATATGTGTTGGCAGTAGCGGCGTGCGCGCCGTTGTTCTTTGCGTCGGCCGAAAGCGGAATGTTCCACGACTTGATTTTGTGGCTGGCCATGTTGTCAACCTTCTGGATTGCCCGTCGGAAATGGAATCTTCTGCCCAAGCTTTTGTTCATCATGATTGGTGGTCTTTTTGTTTTCACAATTCAGGTCATCAAGCAGGACTATCGCGTCAAACTGGATGCGGGAAAGGATCCGTCGCTGGTGGGCCAGGTCATCGGTGCGATTTCACAGAAACGGTTCTTGGAGGACGACGTCTTGTCGCTGGCAACCGCACGCTTGAACCAAGGCTGGATCATTTCGGCCACGATGCTAAACGTTCCTTACCGAGAACCATTCGCGGGCGGTGAAACGATTAAGACCGCGGTGTTGGCGGCTTTTATGCCGCGACTACTGTTCGAGAACAAAAAGGGTGCCGGCGGACAAGAGAACTTTCGGCGATTCACAGGTCTTCCCATCCAACAAGAAACCTCGATGGGAATCAGCCCACTGGGGGAAGCGTACGTGAATTATGGCGTGGAGGGTGGCATCGCCTTCATGGCCGTGTTCGGAATCTGCTTTTCACTGCTATACCGCTTTGTGGCCACCAAGGTTGTTCGTCATCCCGATCTGATCTTCTGGATTCCGCTGATTTTCTACCAGGGAATCAAGGCGGAAACGGAAATGATCGTGGTGGTCAATCAATTAGTCAAAGGATCCGTGATCGTGCTGGTCGGCTACTTCACCATCAAGCGTATCTTCATTCCCTTGCTCTCGGGACGGGACGGACGGTCGATGCGGTTTGGTACAGTCATGCCGGCACTGCGTCGTTACCAATCGTGAATCGTCGTCGCAATCCTGAGCACCAGCCGCGAAGCGCTGGAGCCGCAAAGCGGCAAGAATACGCAACTTCAAGACGTACGCTGCGGGTTGACCGTAGGCCGGGACGAGTCCCGGCAGCAGTATCGCCAGGCCAGGTCCTGGCCGACATCTCCTGATCGCCGGCTCAGATGCAATGACGCAAAGCTCGATTTGGCTGGGAACTGTGGGTTTGGGGCGACAGTTTGGTGGTGTCGCTCACGTAGCCCGCTGCACGGTCAATGCGTTCAGCGGAAAGGAATCCCCTTTTCGACTCAGTCGCATCGTTTCCTTACTTGATACGCGCGATTCGATTGAAGCAACTTATCTTACGAAGGAACTCAGCATCAAACGCTGCCATGGCAGCCGAGTTTGGTTCACCGCACGAATCATCGCCCAGGCAGCGTCGCCACCCAGCCTGGTGCTGTTTGATCATGTTGACATCGCACAGTGCCAAATGCTCCTACCGCGTTGGCGACGGCCGCCTTACACTGTTTGGGTCCATGGAATCGAAGTCTGGAAAGAACTTCCCAAACGTAAGCTGGACGCACTGCGCGGCGCGGATTTGCTGATTTTCAATTCCGGATTTACCAAGGATCGATTTGAATCGTTTCACGGTCACGACTTTCCAGCCAGGATTGTTCATTTGACCGGCGGCCAGATCGACCAGGACTCGCAGCGATTGCAAACGGCTCGCAAGCCGTGGATCTTGACCGTCGGACGGTTGGAACCCAATCGCCCCAAAGGGCACAAACAAATTCTCGATGCATTGCCAAAAATTGCCGCAGCGGTGCCTGAGGTGCAATGGCACGTGGTCGGCAAAGGTGGGGCCTTGGATTCGTTTCGCCGGCTTGTTGCCAATAGTCCGGCCAGCAACCACATACATCTTCACGGATTCCTCCCCAACGATCAGTTGCAACAGCTATTTTTTGACAGTCGCGTGTTTGCCATGCCCAGCTTTGGCGAAGGATTTGGCGTGGTGTATCTGGAAGCAATGGAGCGTGGTTGCGTGCCGCTGGGTTCAACATTGGATGCCGCGCCCGAAGTGATTGGTGATGGTGGCGTCTGCTTGGATCCCAACGATCGGGGTTGCCTGGAAAACACTTTGATCGAGATGCTCACTGAATCCGAAGCGGATTTCGGCAAGCGATCGGAGCGAGCCTTAGCCAGGGCGTCGCTATTCGCTCCACAAAAATTTCACAGCAACCTGATCGACGCATTACAAACGATCGGCGATCGAGTGAGCAACTGATGCACGTTGTCCACGTGATTCGCGATTTGGATTCTGTCAGCGGCGGCCCGTCCCGATCTTTACCGGCCCTGCTGCGCGGTTTAACACGAGTTAACCCAAACATGAGGCTGGCGGCCGTGTTTCAAGATCGCGGCAACGACATCACAATACGACCAAACGAGGAATCAAACGTCGAATTCACTCCCCTGGCGGGCGGATCGCCGGGACCGTTTCGCGTCCGCAAACATCTCGATCGCGTCCACCGTCAACAGCAAATCGACGTGATTCATCTGCATGGTCTTTGGAGCCCATCGATTCATCTTGCGGCGGGCCTCGCTCGGCGTCACGGCATTCCCTACATCATCAGTCCACGAGGGATGCTGTCGGCTTGGTGCCTGAACAACAAATCGATTCGCAAACGGATTGCTTGGTGGTCGTACCAGCAGCGAGACTTGCAGCGTGCCGATTGCATCCACGCCACCAGCGGGGACGAAGCTGACGATATTCGATCGACGCTCGCCGCGCCGCCCATTGCCATGATCCCGCACGGATGCGAGCTTCCGCCGATTGGCTACACGAAGAAACGATCCGATTCGCCGTTGGCGGTCTGCATCACCCGGATCCATCCTGTGAAAGGTTTGGCAGACCTGATCGACGCCTGGGCGAACGTTCACCCGCCCGGCTGGCAACTGGTCATCGCGGGACCGGATTCAAACGGATACGCGGCCCAGCTCCGTCAGCAGATCTCACGACAACAGCTTGATCATTCGGTACGTTTGAGCGGCGCGGTTGACGGCAAAGAAAAATGGGACCTGCTGTCCGAAGCCGATTTATTCCTTTCCGCATCGCACAGCGAGAACTTTGGCATGTCGATCGCTGAATCGTTAGCTGCCGGGACGCCGGTGATTACCACTCAGGGAACACCTTGGGAATCGGTCATCGATCATCGCTGCGGCTGGTGGGTACCGATCGGCGTGGACGGGCTTGCTGCCGCAATCCGTGAAGCGACATCCCTGCACAGCGGCGATTTGCTTGCAATGGGCAAACGCGGATCCGACTTGATTACGTCGCAGTTTTCCTGGGATGTGATCGCCGGGCGAATGTTGAACGTGTATCGATGGTTACTTGATCGGTCGATAGATATGCCGGCTGAGATACAGTCGGGTAGGGATTAGTAGAAACATGAACATTTTAGGCATCAACGCATATCACGGTGACGCGTCGGCGGCCATTGTCGTTGACGGCGAACTGGTTGCTGCTGTGGAAGAAGAACGTTTCAACCGCATCAAGCATTGGGCAGGATTTCCTGCCCAATCCATTCGCTATTGCCTGGATGTGGCTGGAATCGGCGCCGATCAGTTGGATCATGTGGCGATCTCGTTCAACCCCAAGGCAAACGTTGCCAAACGGCTCGCTTTTGTCTTACGGCACCGCCCCAGTATTCACGCGATCGTCGACCGCTTGAAGCGGCAAGGCAAAACATTGGCATTAGAAGACCAATTCGCACAGGCGGTGAATCTGGATCGCAGCAGCATCCGCGCTCAGTTTCATCGCATCGAGCATCATCTGACTCACGTTGCGGCCGGCTTTTTGGTGTCACCGTTCGATCAAGCGGCCGTCTTGTCGGTTGACGGCATGGGCGATTTTACAAGCACGCTGTTGGCGCACGCAGCGGGTAATCGATGGGACGAACTGGGGCGAGTGTTCTTTCCGCATTCGATCGGTTTCTTGTACAGCGCGATGACAATGTATTTGGGATTTCCGTACTATGGCGACGAGTACAAAGTCATGGG